>JAQWJQ010000142.1 GCA_029248265.1 Planctomycetota bacterium | reverse complement strand
CCACGTGATGGAGTAGCCCGGAGCAAGGCTCCAATCACGCGGGAGCGCCGCTTCGGTTCGCCCTCTTTGGAATCTGCCGCCGGTCTGAGTTCTGGACATAGACTGGGGTCATGAGTGCCTCCATCGTCTCTGCGGTCCTCGTCCTCGCTGCCTGGCCCGCCCCTGGAGGCGACCTGAAAGACAAGGTCCCGGTGGACTTCGCTCGCGAGGTCCGCCCGATCCTCTCGGACAAGTGCTTCCAGTGCCACGGACCGGACCCCGAGACCCGCGAGGCCAACCTGCGCGTGGACTCCCTCGAGGGGATCACCGCGAGGCTCCAAACCGGCGGGCACGCCGTGGTCGCCGGGAGCGTGGACGACAGCGAGCTGCTCTATCGGATCGCCCCTGAGTTTGAGGAGGATCTGATGCCGCCCGAGGCCTCGGGCAAGTCTCTCTCGGAGTCCGAGCGCGCAGTGCTGCAGCGCTGGATCGAGGAGGGCGCGCCCTGGGACGAGCACTGGTCCTTTCAGCCGCCCATCAAGCCGACCATCGCCGAGGGTGCAGGTGACGAGGGCGTGATCGACGCGCTCCTGGACGCGCCCATGGCGGCCGCAGGGCTGGCTCTCCAGCCCGAGGCTCTCCCCGCGACGCTCCAGCGCCGGGTCAGCCTGGACCTCACGGGCCTCCCCCCGACGCCGGCCGAGGCCGCAGACTTCCGAGCCGAGGCCTCGAGTCGCGGGCTGGACGCGGCCTATCGCGCCGAGGTCAAGCGGCTGCTCACCTCGGGCCGCTACGGCGTCCACATGGCGCGCACCTGGCTGGACGCCGCCCGCTACGCCGACACCCACGGCCTCCACCTGGACAACCGTCGCTCCATGTGGCCTTACCGGGACTGGGTCGTCCGCGCGCTCAACGAGAACAAGCCCTTCGACGAGTTCGTCATCGAGCAGCTCGCCGGCGACCTGCTGCCGAATGCGACCCTGGACCAGAAGGTCGCCTCGGGGTTCAACCGCTGCAACCCCACCAGCGCCGAGGGAGGGATGATCGCCCAGGAGTACCTGTCGATCTATGCCAAGGACCGCGCCGACACGACGGCCAAGGTCTTCCTGGGCCTGACGATGGAGTGCGCCCAGTGCCACGACCACAAGTTCGACCCGATCAGCCAGCGCGACTACTACGCGATGTACGGGTTCTTCAACTCCATGACCGAGGAGGCGACGGACCGAAACATCGAGAACCCGGTGCCCTTCCTGCGCGTCCCGCTCCCCGAGCAGGCGGGGCGGCTCGACGAGATCTCCGCAGCGACGGCGGCGCTGACCGAGGCCTTGGACCGACCCAACCCCGAGCTCGACGACCGAGAGCGCCGCTGGATCGAGACGACCTCCAGCCAGGTCCTGGGCCGCTGGAAAACCGTCCTCCCCGAACGGCTCGCCGCGACCGACGGCGTGGAGCTCACCGTCGAGCCGGGGAGCGGCGTCGTCGTCGCGGGCGGGGCGAACCCCCACAACACCACCTACACCATCGACGCCTGGGTGCCGCCGGGGCAGATCGAGGGGCTGCGGCTCGACGCCCTCGTCCCCGAGGGGCAGACCCTGCCCGGCCGGGCGAGCAACGAGAACTTCGTGCTCACCTCCGTGGAGGTCCTCGCCGCCCCAGCGGACCGACCCGAGGAGCTTCAGCCGGTGGGCCTCGGCGTCGCCGTCGCCACCCACAGCCAGGACAGGTTCCCGATCACCGGCGTCCTCGACCCCTCCTCGGCGAGCGGCTGGGCGGGCCTGGGGAAGACCGGCGACCGGTCGGCGCTGCTGGTCCCCACGCGCGGCTTCGGCTGGGCCGAGGGCACCGAGCTGCGCGTCAAGCTGGCCTTCGCGTCCGTCCACGCCCAGCACGGGCTGGCGCGCTTCCGCCTCGCCGTCCGGCGCTCCGACAACCTCGAGCCTGCCCTGCGCACGGGCACGTGGCACCGCGCCCACTTCCCCGCGTCCGCAGCAGCGGGGCTCTACGACAAGGAGCACCCGCCCCAGGACCAGATCGCGGGCGGCGTCGACCTCTCCCTCGACGCGGCCCCGGGCGTCCCGTGGACGGCCCACCCCGAGTACTCCGAGGGCCGCCGTCACCTCTTCGAGAGCGGGCTCGGCGTGCACTTCCTCGTCCAGCACATCGAGGCCCGTGAGGCCCGCAGGATCGAGCTGCTCCTGGGCAGCGACGACGGCGTCGAGGCCTGGCTCAACGGCGAGCTCGTGCACTCCAACCGCGTGGCCCGCGGGGTCAACCTCGACCAGGACCGCATCGAGCTCTCCCTCGCGGCCGGCGACAACGAGCTCGTGCTGAAGGTGGTCAACACCGGCGGCGCCGGCGGCTTCGCCTGGCGCCTGGTGGACGGCGGGAGCGAGGACGGTCTCCCGGCGCCGCTCGAGCTCGCCATGCAGACACCGCTGGCCGAACACAGCCAGGCGACCCGTGACCTGACGCGCATCTTCTGGCGCCGCCGCCACGCCGAGGAGTGGGCCGCGGCCTTCGACGAGCGCGAGGCCCTGGCTGCCGAACGAGCCACCATCGAGGAGGCGCTCCCCAGCACCATGGTCTCCGAGGAGCGCGCGACCCCGCGGCCCGCCCACATCCTCATGCGCGGCGCCTACGACAAGCTGGGCGACGTGGTGGAGCCGGCGACCCCGTCGATCCTCCCGCCCCTCCCCGCGGATGCCCCGCGCAACCGCCTGGGCCTCGCCCGCTGGATCGTCTCGGGTGACAACCCTCTCACCGCGCGGGTCTGGGTCAACCGGGCCTGGCAGCACTTCTTCGGGACCGGCATCGTCGCCACCCCGGACGACTTCGGGAACCAGGGCAAGTGGCCGAGCCACCCCGAGCTCCTGGACTGGCTCGCCGTGACCTTCGTGGAGAGCGGCTGGGACGTGAAGGCCATGCACGAGCGGCTCGTGCTCAGCCGGGCCTACCGCCAGCGCTCCACCGTGACCCCGGCGCACCTCGAGCTCGACCCCGAGAACCGGCTGCTCGCACGCAGCTCGCGCTTCCGTCTCGACGCCGAGGTGCTGCGAGACCAGGCCTTGCACGTCGCCGGCCTCCTGGACGAGACCATGGGCGGCCCCGGCGTCCGGCCCTATCAACCCGAGGGCATCTGGTTCGCGGTGGGCTACAGCGGCAGCAACACCGTCCGCTACGCCAAGGGCCCGCAGGAGCACCTGCACCGCCGGTCGCTCTACACCTTCTGGAAGCGCACAGCACCGCCCCCCAACCTCACGACCTTCGACGCCCCCATGCGCGACGCGTGCACCGTCCGCCGAGAGCGCACCAACACGCCGCTCCAGGCGCTGGTGATGCTGAACGACCCGACTTACGTGGAGGCGGCGCGCTTCATCGCGGCCCGGGTCCTGCGCGAGACCGGCCCGTCCGACCGCGAGCGCGCTGACCACCTCTTTCAGCTCGTCGTGAGCCGAACGCCGACCGGCGGAGAGGCAGACCGCATCACAGCGCTGGTCCGCTCCCTCACCGCGGACTTCGAGGCGACCCCCTCCGACGCCGTGGAGCTGGTGGCCATCGGAGACCTCGAGGTCCCCGTGGACGCCGACACCATCGAGCTCGCGGCCTGGACGCTCACGGCCAGCGCCATCCTGAACCTGGACGAGGTCCTGACGAGGAACTGATGCAGCACCCCCTCCACGACTCCCCCATCGCCGAGCGCGCCGCGCACCTCACCCGTCGTCAGTTCTTCGGCAAGACCGCCACCGGGATCGGCACGGCCGCCCTGGCGTCGGTCCTCGGGCCGCGCGCCCTCGCGGCGCCGGCCATCGGCGATCGGACCGGTGGCCTCCCGAACGTCCCCCACTTCGCCCCCAAAGCCAAGCGGGTCATCTACCTGTGCATGTCTGGCGCGCCCAGCCAGTTCGAGACCTTCGACTGGAAGCCGCGCCTCCGGGACATGTTCGACCAGGAGCTCCCCGACTCCATCCGCAACGGCCAGCGCATCACCACGATGACCTCCGGTCAGACGCGCTTCCCCATCGCGCCCTCCAAGTTCGACTTCGCCCGCCACGGCGAGGCGGGGACCGAGGTCTGCGAGACGCTCCCCTGGACGGCCAAGATGGTGGACGACCTGTGCGTGATGCGCAGCGTCCACACAGACGCCATCAACCACGACCCGGCCATCACCTTCATGCAGACCGGCTCGGAGCAGCCCGGCCGGCCGAGCTTCGGCGCGTGGCTCTCCTACGGGCTCGGCTCCATGAACCGCGACCTGCCGAGCTTCGTGGTCATGACGCCGCGCTGGAAGGGGCGCCGGGAGGCCCAGGCCCTGTACCAGCGCCTCTGGGGCTCGGGCTTCCTGCCCTCCGAACACCAGGGTGTCGCCCTGCGCGCGGGCGGCGACCCCGTGCTGTACCTGAACGACCCGGACGGCGTCGACCGCAAGAAGCGGCGCGAGATGCTCGACCTCGTCTCCGAGCTGAACTCGAAGCGCGCGGACGAGGTCGGCGACCCGGAGATCCGGGCGCGCATCGAGCAGTACGAGATGGCCTTCCGCATGCAGTCGGCGGTACCCGAGCTCACCGACCTCTCCGGGGAGCCGAAGTCGGTGCTGGACCTCTACGGCCCGGACGCCAACGTCCCCGGCACCTTCGGTGCCTCGTGCCTCCTCGCGCGCAGGCTGGTGGAGCGCGACGTGCGCTTCGTCCAGATCTACCACCGGGGCTGGGACCAGCACGGCAACCTGCCCAATGACCTGGGCAACAACTGCCGCGACATCGACCAGCCCGCCTACGGGCTGATCCAGGACCTCAAGAACCGCGGGCTCCTCGAGGACACCCTGGTCATTTGGGGCGGCGAGTTCGGCCGGACCACCTACTGCCAGGGGGCCCTCTCCAAGGAGAACTACGGGCGGGACCATCACCCGCGCTGCTTCTCCATGTGGATGGCCGGCGCCGGCGTGAAGACCGGACAGACGTACGGCACCACGGACGACTTCTCGTACAACATCGTCGAGGATCCCCTGAGCGTGTACGACCTGAACGCGACGATCCTCCAGCTGCTGGGCATCCAGCACGACCGCCTCACCTTCCGCCACGCTGGCCGGGACCACCGGCTGACCGACGTGCACGGCGAGGTCGTCCAGGCCCTGCTAGCCTGACCCCAGTCTCGAAGATGCCCCGACCCACCCCCCGCCGCGCCGCCGGCGCGACCCTCCTCCTCCGCACCTCGCTGCTCTGGATTCCGCTGGTGGTGGGCGCCTGTCGCACCGGCGCCGACCTCGTCCAGGCGGAACAGGCCGCCGAACAAGCGGAGATCCGGCAGGCCGGGCTCGACGCGCTTGAGGCGGCGGCCGCGGCCGGCGACCTGGCCTCGCAGATGCGGCTGGCGTCCATGTACTACGACGGCAGGACCCTTCCCCGGGAGCGCGGCAAGGCGGCCGTCTGGTATCGCGCCGCGGCGGACCAGGGGTCGGCCGAGGCCCACTTCTCCCTCGGGGTCATGCTCGAGGACGGCGACGGACTCCCGCAGGACGCCCCCGCCGCCGTGGCCGCGTACCGCATCGCCGCGGAGGCTGGAGTCGCCGAGGCACAGACCAACCTGGGACTCATGGCGCTCCGGGGAGCGGGGATGGAGGCGGACCTGGACGAGGCGTACCGGTGGCTCTCCAGCGCCGCCGAACTGGGGGTCGCGAGGGCCCAGTTCCTGCTCGGCTCCATGATCGCCGACGGGAGGGGCGCCAGCCCCGACAACGCCGCCGCGGTGGAGTGGTACGAGCGCGCCGCCAGGCAGGGCCTCGGTCCCGCCCAAGAGGTCCTCGCCGCCGCGCTTCTCGCGGGAGACGGAGTGCAAAGAGACCCTGGCCTCGCCGCACGCTGGCTGGAGCTGGCCGCGGACCAGGGGTCAGGCAGGGCGCAGGAGCGGCTCGGGTTGCTTCTCGTCGCGGGGGCGTACGGGATCCCCAAGGACGCCCCGGCGGGAGCCTCCTGGCTGCTGAAGGCCGCCGAGGGTGGCACCCCCACGAGCCAGTTCAACCTCGGCCTGCTGTACATCCGGGGCGACGGCGTTCCGGCCAATGATGGCGAGGCCTTCCGCTGGTTCTCGGCCGCGGCAGCCCAGGGCCTGACCGAGGCCCAGACCCGGGTGGGCACCATGTGCGAGGCCGGCCGCGGCACCCGCGAGGACCTCGCCGCCGCGGCGAGCTGGTACATGATCGCCGGACGAGCAGGGAACCTCGGCGCCCTCCGCCGGCTCGAAGCCCTTGACCAACGACTCTCACCCGCCCAACGCAAGGCCGCCCAGGAACGCGCCCTTGCCTGGGAGGAAGCGCGGACCCCGCGGACGCCCTGAGCCGAGGTCGAGGCGCGCCGCTGAGGTCACCAGGGTTCGCCCAGGGGTCGAGCGCACCGCTCCAGCGCCTGCCACAGGGACCTGCTCGGCACCACGCCCGAAGACGCCACACCGATGCTAGTCCTGACGAGGTCCTCCACCCGCGGCCCTGGGTTCGGGTTCACCTGGGCCTCCACGAGGGCTCGCTCGAACAGGTCTCCCGCGAGGCGCTCCTCCCCCAGGGTCTGAGAGGCCAAGGGTCGCGACCGTCGCCGACCCGCCGCGTTCAGGCGACGCCGGTGCGCCGGACCACCGGCGCCGTGGCCCGGATCGGTTGGCGCTCACTCGCGCCCATCCCGCGGAGGATCTCCACGGCAACCCTTCGGCCACCAGCCGCGACCGCGAGCGTGCTCTGCCCCGGGAAGACGCTGTCCCCCACGAGGTGGAACCCCTCCGGGAAGCGCTCGCCGAAGACTCCCGCGTACGCCGCCAGGCCCGCCCGCCGCGGGATACCGCCCACGAGCCCCTCAGACCTGCCCGTCCAGCGCTTGAAGGTGCGCGCGGAGCCGGTGAACTCCCGCACGACCTCGCACCACTCAGGCGCGAGGTCGGCGACCGTCCGGCGCATCCGGTCTTGAACCTGCTGGACGTACTCGCGCCCCGCGTCGCCGTCCGCGCGGATCCGATCCACGGAGATGTGCGTCGAGAGCGTCACTCGCCGCAGGCTGGGGTTGCTCACCCCCTCGCGCTCGGCGCCGATGGACATGAACACGTGGTTCCCCTCGAGGAACGGCTTCGAGGGGTCCGCCACCATCTCGAGGTGATGGGCGCCCGGGCCCGAGCCCCGGGGTGGGCGCACGGTCCGGAAGATCATCCCGGCGCTCCACCCACCTTGGACCCGGCCCGCGAGCTTGGCCAGGACCGGGTCGTCCAAGCCAGCGATCCGCGCCGCGTCCTGGGGGAGGGTGTTGAAGATCACGTGAGGGGCGCTGAACTCCTCGCCGCCCCCCCTCAAGCTCCAGAGGCCTCGCGGGTCCCGGTCCACACCCCGTACAGGCGTGCTGAAGTGAACCCGGCCGCCGAGGGCTTGGATGGCGTGGACCATTCCCCAGGCCAGCTGCCCGATGCCGCCCTTGACGTGCACCGCGCCCCGGTGGTGGTAGTCGAGCGCCGCGAGCGCGAAGGGCGCTTCCGCCTCGCGCACACCGCACTGGACCGTGATCTGGCACTGGGAGTCGAGCCAGTGCACCAGGGGCTGGAAGTCGGTCAGGCCATAGCGCTCGAGGACTCGCCAGAGGGGCCTCCCCACCAACCCGGCCAGGGGCAGGTAGGAGCCCAGCCGGGCGGCGTGGCGCGCCAGCGCGCGCGGCCCGAACGGGGGCAGCAGCTCGGCGTCGTCCAGGAGCGGCCAGAGGGCCGCCGCCACCCGCTCCTGCAGGCGAAAGAAGCGGCGCAGCCCCGCAATCGGCGCGCCGTCCATGCGCTCGAACTGCTCCCGCAGCGCGTCCCGGTCCCGATGAGCCAGCACCGAGTGCCGCGGGGTGCGGAGCTCCAGCGCCGGGCTCAGCCGCTCGAACTCCACGGCCATGCCGTGGCGCTCGATCCACTGGCCGAAGAGCTGCTCCTCATCGAAGCCCGAGAACAGCGTCGCGCCGCCCTCGAACTGATCGCCGTCGTGATCAAAGGTGCAGGCGCAGCCGCCGGGGTACGTGAGCCGCTCGAAGACGTGGACCTTCGCGCCGCGCTCCGCGAGAGAGAGGGCCGCGCCCAACCCTCCAAAGCCGGCGCCGACGACGATCGCATCCGCCTGACTCATGCGGAGACCCCGCCGTCCAGGAGTCGCACCACGACCCACCCCACCAGCACACCCCGCGCGGTCCAAGCGAGGGTGCGCACGAGGTTCCCGGCCATCAGGGCACGGTGCGTCGACTCATCGAAGCCCTGCTCCAGCCGGCCGTGCTGCGGCACGGCGAAGAGACCGGTCTCCAGCCACACCACGCCCAGCAGCGCCAGCCCGACGAGCCACACGCGACCCTCGGTCCCCGCGGGCGGCGAGAGCCAGAGGGCGATCGCAGTCAGCAGCTCCACGAGCATCAACGGCCCGACCACCAGCGAGATCCGCTGCATGTGCGACTCGTGGTAGGCACGGAAGCCCGAGCCGACAGATGCGAAGAGCGGGTAGTGGACCGCGTGGATCGTCCAGATCAGCCCCACCAGCGCCCAGGTGGACGCGGCGTGCGTGGCGAGGAGCAGTCCACCTGACAAGGCCGGTCCCTCAGCGCGTCCGCGCAGAAGAGAGGCCGCCGTCGACGCCGAGGATCTGCCCGGTCACCCAGCCCTGGCCCGGATCCAGCATCCACTCGATGGCGCTGGCCACCTCGTCCGGTTGACCGATGCGGCCGAGGGCGTGCATGGCGCGGGACGTCTCGAGCGCCTTCTCGGAGCTCGTGATCGGCGCGGCGAGCGGCGTGTCGACGAGGCCGGGGGCGACGACGTTGACGCGAATCCCCTGGGGGGCGTAGGTCGCGGCGGCCGACAGGGCGAGGCCCTGGACGCCGGCCTTCGCGGCGGCGATGGCCTCGTGGTTGGGCAGGCCAGTGCGTGCGGCCGCCGTGCTCACCAGCACGATCGAGCCGCCGCCTCGACGCAGGGCCGCCGCGCCCGCGTGGACCGTGGCGAAGGCCGAGCGGAGGTTGGTCCGGACCGTGGCATCGAAGTCCTCGACCTTGGTCATGTGTGCGGGACGGAGGAGGATCGAACCCACGCTGTTGACGATACCGTCGAAGCGCCCGTGGGCCTCCTTGCAGCGCTCGATGGCCGCCTTCACGTCGGCGGGCTCGGCCGCGTCGAGGGCCATATGCGGGGCGCCGAGCTCCTCACCAAGGGCGACGAGCTTCGCCTCATCGCGTGCGGCCAGAAGCAGGCGGCCGCCGCGTCCAGAAATGCGACGGCAGAGTGCGCTGCCGATGCCCCCGGTCGCGCCGAGGATGACGTAGGCGTGTTCTTTCACGAACGCGTTTTCGCGTCGGTGGGCCCCTGAGATGCGCCGCAATCGGCTCTCTCCCGGTCCCGGGGAGACACCCTCGCCCAATGAGGAGTTCCCCCTTCGCTCCGAACGAACGAAGGGACATCAGGCCCCACCAGCCGCGGGCTCACTCCTGAGCCGCCGCCGCGACCCCCTCCGGCGTCAGGCGGTCCCCTGCCTCGAGGACCTCGCGGACGTGATCAAAGATGCGCGCGTCGGCCGCTCGCTTCTCAGGAGCGCGCTTCACCAGGGAGCGCAGGGGCATGGACACCCGCTGGTTGCCCTCGAGTGAGCCGGCGTGCCGCTGGAAGTACGCCCAGTAGAGGCGAGTGATCGGGCACGTCTTCTTCGGGTGGAAGGCACAGCCCCCGCAGAAGTCGCTCATACGGTCGATGTAGGCGGCGCCGGAGATGTACGGCTTGGTGGTCATCGCCTCCCCGACGCCAAAGGTGCCCATGCCGAGCACGTTGGGCTCCACCACCCAGTCGTAAGCGTCCACGTAGCAGGCCCAGAACCAGTCGGTCAGTTCGCGCGGGGACACGTCCAGGAGCGTCCCCAGGTTGGCGAGGACCATCAGCCGCTCGATGTGGTGGCCGTAGCCGTCCCGCAGGACGCGGCCCGCCGAGACGTCGAGGCAGTCGAGACCCGACGTCTGACCCCAGTACGCCTCCGGGAGCGAGCGGGACGCGCCGAGCGCGCTGGGGGCCGCCCCGCGCAGCTCCGCCGGCGGCCGCTCCAGCCGGACGTTCTCCGGCAGGTCACGGAAGCCGTCCGTGGCCCGGTGCACGTGCCGCACGAACTCGCGCCAACCGAGGATCTGCCGGATGAACCCCTCCCGGGACGCGATCGGCGCGTCCATGGATGCGACGTCATCGACGACCTCCCGGGGCAGGAGCCGGTGCAGGTGGAGCAGCGGCGAGATGCGTGTGTGAAAGAGGTTGTCCTCCTCCCGGCTCATGGCGTCCTCGTAGGGACCGAAGGAGTCCATGCACTCCTCTTGTGCCCACGCCCACACCTTGCTGGCGTGGGTCGCGCGGGTCGGAATCGAGCCAGGGTCCAGCGTCCCAGGGTGGTCCGCGTAGCGCTCCTCGATGAGCTCGGTGACCTCGCGCTCGATATCCCCATGCCGGAAGCGGGGCACGGCGGGGGCGGGGGGGTCCCCCGGCCACGGGAGCCGATTCTCGCCGTCAAAGCTGACCTTCCCACCCTCATATTTGCCGGCGCTGTCCATGAGGATCCCCGTGCGCTTGCGGACATGGCGGTAGAAGCGGTCCATGCGCCACGGAGCCTCGGCGCCAGTCCCCTTGACGAAGTCGTCCGCGGTCGTGAGCCACCCCTCGTGCGGCCGCGTCTCCAGGAGCCCGTCCACCACGAGCGCCTCGAGCTCCGCCCGAAGTTCCCGCTCGGCGGGTTCCATGTGCAAGAGCGGACCGAGCTCCGCCGCCGCAGCGCGCAGGGGCTCCGCGTACCCCTCCCCCTCGCCCGCGACCAGATAGCGCACCTGCACCCCGCGCCCCGCCTGCTCGAGGGCGAAGCGCCTCTGGTTGGCGAGCACGAGGAAGAGCTTCTGCTTGTGGTACGGGCGGCGGCGGGCCTTGCCCGGGCACTCCACCATCACGATGCCCGCCTCGGAGGGCTTCAGGTCGGCGAGGGGGCCGATCCGATGGCTGAGCTGGTCATAGGGCACGTACACCCAGGTCCGCGCAGGACCGTCGCCCGTCGGGCTGGCCTTGGCGAGCTGCTCGAGGAAGGCTCTCAAGTTCTCTCACCCCTGTTCAGGGAAGCACGCGGGATGCCTCCATCCTGCGGCCCGCATCGAAGGTTGAGGTGATGGACGGCTCGATTGATATGACGCACGGCAGGCTCTTCGAGTCGCGCCCTCGAATGGAGGCGCGTCGATGAGCCGCGGCCCCCTTGTCCTGGGCGACATGGGCCACTCGCTCTCACGCCTGAACCGAGCTCGCGCCACGTGCCGCGGCCTGGGCTTTGACCTCAAGGAGGTCCTCTACCCTGGGTTTGAGGGGCGGCCCCTCGCGCCCACCTTCGACGCCTTTATGGAGCAGGTGGAGCTGCAGGTGGACGTCTACCGCCTCTCCCACTCCAAACCCCTGATCTACGCCACGGGGTTCGGGAGCCTGGTGCTCCTTGCCCTGCGCGCCAGGGCCAAGGTCCCCGACCTCCCCTCCATCATCCAGGGCGCCGTCCCCTGGGAGACCGTCCGGGCCCGCGGGTCCGGCGATGCCAGCAGCGGCGTCCAGGACCAGAGCCGCCTGGCGGACCCCGAGGAGCAGGAGCGCTTCACGCAGGAGCACTTCTTTTCCCCCCTCGATGCCGACGAGCGCCGGTCGTTCTTCTCAGGCATCGCCACCTGCTCCGCTTACCCCCACCTGTACGAGTGGGTCGACGCGGGCTGGCTCGCGTCCCTGGAGGGCACCCTCGCAGGCCGCCCCCCTGCCATCGATGACATCCGCGTCTGGCTCTGCGGCCAGGACGAGCTCACAGACGAGGAGGAGCACGACGCCGCCCTACGTGCTCTGGGCGCCGAGTGGCCCACCGAGCGGGCGGAGCACTGGGGCCATTTCCCCTACATCGATGAACCCGGCCCCTGGATCGGAGCGATTCAGGCCGCTGGAGTCTGAGCCCGGGGGCGTATCCTCTCCCCATGACCGTCGGAGGGGAGCCAGAGTTCATTGGACGACAGGACGAGCTCAAGGTCCTGGAGGAGCTCGCGGGCTCGGGCCGGCCTGAGTTCTTCGTGCTCTACGGCCGCCGCAGGGTGGGCAAGACCGAGCTGCTGCAGCGCCTGTGCTCCGGAGAGCACCGCGCCGTCTACTTCCTCGCGGCCCAGGTCCGCGAGAAGGACAACCTGCGGTCCTTCAAGGAGGCTCTCAAGGAGGGCCTGGGCGGCGACTCCCTCCTCGACGGCATCGAGCTCCCCGACTGGAGCGCAGCGCTCGGCTTCGCCGCGGAGCGCGCCGGTGACGAGCGCCTGATCCTGGTGCTCGATGAGTTCCCCTACCTGTGCGACTCGACCAAGGGCCTCCCCAGCCAGCTCCAGCAGTTCTGGGACACGCGCGGCAAGCGCTCGTCCCTGATGCTGGTGCTGTGCGGCAGCCAGGTCTCCTTCATGGAGAAGGAGGTCCTCGCCGAGCGCTCGCCGCTCTTCGGACGGCGAACCGGTCAACGCAGGCTCGAGCCCCTGCGCCCCACCGAGGCGCTGAACTTCTTCCCCGGCTGGTCCGTCCGGCAGCGGATCGAGGCCTTCTCCATCCTCGGCGGCATGCCCGCCTACCTGCGGCGCTTCGACGCCAGCAAGAGCGTCGAGGACAACATCATCACGGAGATCCTGCGGCCCGAGGGGTACCTGTTCGATGAGGTCCAGTTCCTGCTCCGCTCGGAGCTGACGACCCCGCACACGTACAACTCGATCCTGGCCGCCGTGGCCAAGGGCGCCAGCCGCATCGGCGACATCGCCGTCAACGTCGGGGTCGACTCCCCCACGGCCAGCAAGTACCTGCACGTGCTGCGGGAGCTGCGACTCGTGGACCGCGAGGTCCCAATCACCGACCCGGATCCGCTCCGCTCACGGAAGGGCCGCTACCGCATCTCGGATCGCTTCCTCGCGTTCCACTTCCGCTTCCTCCAGCCGCACCTCTCCCTGGTCCACGCTGGTCGCGGGGAGCGTGTCCTCTCCGAGTTCGTGCGACCCCAGATGGACTCGCTCTTCGACGACGCCCGCGTCGACTTCATCATGGACCACCTACGCCGGGAGGCCGCCGAGATCGTGGGCTCAGAGCTGGTGGAGGTGGGGCGCTTTGAGGGCAAGTACGTGCGCGCGGTCGGGCGGACAGCCGACGACCGGACGGTGGCCGCCGTGGTGGTCCCCGGAGGTGCCCGGTCCACAGCGACACTCGAGAACGAGCTCGGCGGCTTGAAGGCTGTCTTCGGCGACGAACCGATCAAGCTCGTCTACGGCATCACCTCCCGGCAGGACCGCCCCCTGGAGGTCGAGCGTGTCCCTGAGGGAGAGCTCCTCTGAGGACAGGCCCCGCTCCCAAGGTCCACGGGGGTAGACTCCCGCCGTGCCCCTCGAGGATGAATTCCAGCGCTACTTCCACGCCGTCGGTGACGGCCAAGACCGCTGCTACCTCTGCCGACGGTCGCCCAAGGAAGTGAAGGCCTTCTTCGGCTTCGACGAAGACGGCATCCCCCTGAACGCCACCACCCACGGCCTCGAAGACGTGGTCCTCGAGAAGATGGACATCATGAGCTACCGCGGCCTCAGGCCGATCTGCGCCGTGTGCCAGCTCAACGTCGACGCGATCAGCGCCCTCGGCGAGGAGGACGTCTTCGAGCAGGTGATCTCCAAGATGCGCCACGGCCGCGAGGACCTGTGGCCAAGGGTGCCCGGCTCATGAAGAAGGCCCTCGACAAGGCGGGCCCGGACGAGGCCACCGGAGAGAAGCTGCCGAGCCGCGCTGGCGACTGGCTCCAGCTCCGGGGCTTCACGAAGTGGATCGCGCTCGCCGCGATCATCGGTGTCTTGGGCGGCGCCGCGGCGTCGGCCTTCACAGAGGTCGTGGACGCGGCCAAGGAGCATGGCTTCGGCCGCGTGGCCGGTACGACCGAGGGCGGCGTCCTCAGGACAGCGAACCCGCTGCTGGTCCTCGCCCTCCCCGCGCTCGGCGGACTCCTCGTCGGCCTGACGTTCCGCCTCTCGGGGACCGAGCGGGACGGGGCTGGCACCGACGCGGTGATCCGCGCGTTCCACCGCATGAAGGGCCGCGTCCGCGGTCGGGTCGCCGCGGTGACGGCCGTGGCCTCAACCCTGACCATCGGCTCTGGGGGCTCCGGCGGCCGCGAGGGCCCAATCTCCCAGATCGGTGCGGCCATCGGGAGCACGATCGCCGACCGCCTCAACTTCTCCGACCGCGACCGCCGCCTGATGCTGATGGCTGGCGGGAGCGCCGGGGTCGGGGCGATGTTTGCCTCCCCTCTCGGCGGCGCGCTCTTCTTGCCAGAGGTCATGTACCGCCGCGGGGAGTTCGAGGGTGACGCGATCATCCCGTGCGTCGTCTCCTCCTCGGTGGCCTATGCGACCTTCGAGGCCATCCTCGGAGAGGAGCGCGCGGTGATGATCCCGCGAGAGGTCGCCGAGCACCTCTCCTTCGGCGGGTTGAAGCAAATCGGCGGCTACATCGTCCTCGGCATCCTCGCCGCCGCCGTCGGCTGGCTCTTCGTGCATGGCATCCGGGCCATCGAGCGGCTCTTCCGTCGGCTGCCAGCGGTCCCTGTCGTCATGCGCCCGGCCCTCGGCGGGCTCTTGGTTGGCGGGATCGCCCTCGCCCTGCGCCCGGTCGTCGAGGGTCCCGGCGTTGCGTTCAGCGGGTACGCGCTGGTGGAGTCGGCCCTCTCCGGAGCCCTCGAGCTGAAGGTGCTCGCCCTTCTGATCGCTGCCAAGGTCCTCGCCACCGCCATCACGGCGGGTTCAGGGGGCGCCGGCGGCCTGTTCGCGCCAGCCCTGAGCCTCGGCGCAGTGCTCGGGGCAGCCGTCGGCGTCGGCGCTGACACGATCTTCCCGGCCCTTGATCTCGACCCCTCGGAGTTCGCCCTCGTGGGCATGGGCGGCTTCTTTGCGGGGGTCGCGAAGGTCCCCATCGCGGCCGTCGTGATGGTGAGCGAGATGACCGGCAACTACGACCTGCTCGCCCCGCTCATGATCGTGGCCGTGGTCCACATGACCCTCTCCACGCGGTGGTCCCTGTACCCATCCCAGGTGGGCGGCCCCGTGGACTCTCCAGCCCACGTGGGCGAATACATCGTGGACGTCCTCCAGAGCTTGAAGG
>JAQWJQ010000119.1 GCA_029248265.1 Planctomycetota bacterium | reverse complement strand
CGCTGGTCTTCGCCGTGGTGAACGTGCTCGGGGCGAAGAAGACCGCGGTCTTCCAGCGGCTCCTGGTCGGCGGACTGCTCATCATCCTCACGGTCTTCTCCGTGATGGGCCTGCCGGAGATCGATCTCTCCGCCTTCGAGGGCTTCTTCGACTCCGGGCCCGACGCGATCATCGCCACCGCGGGCACGGTCTACATCTCCTACGTCGGTGTGACCAAGGTCATCAGCGTGGCGGAGGAGATCAAGGACCCGGAGCGGACCCTCCCGCGAGCGGTCTTCCTCTCCATGTTGACCGCGGTCGTGATCTATCTCGTGACCACCTCCGTGATGGTCGGCGTGGTGCCCATGGGCGAGCTCAGCGGAAGCGAGACCCCTATGGCCCAGGCGGCGGAGGCCCTCGGCGGAAAGGTCGGCATGGCCGTGATCACGCTCGCCGCTGTCCTCGCCTTCTTCTCCGTGGCGAACGCGGGCATCCTAAGCGCGTCCCGATACCCGATGGCGATGGCGGGTGACAGCCTGCTGCCCCCCGCGCTGGCGCGGCTCGGCAGCCGAGGGACGCCGACCCGCTCCATCGTCCTCAGCGCAGGCATCGTGATCGCGATCGTGCTGTTCTTCGATCCGCTCGGGATCGCGAAGCTGGCGAGCTCGTTCCAGCTCTTCATCTTCGCGCTGGAGTGCCTCGCGGTCATCGTGATGCGGGAGAGCGGGCTGAGTTCCTATGACCCGGGCTTCCGGACGCCGCTCTACCCGTGGCTTCCGCTCTTCGGGATCTTCGCGCCCTTCTTCCTGATCGCGGCGATGGGGCTGATGCCGACCCTGTTCAGCCTCGGGCTGGTCGCGGGTGGGATCGCCTGGTACTGGACCTACGCCAAGGGCCGGGTCGAGCGCCGGGGCGCGGTGTTCCACGTGTTCGCCCGGCTTGGCGAGCAGCGACATGAGGATCTGGACTCCGAGCTCCGGGGCATCCTCAAGCAGAAGGGACTGCGGGACGAGGACCCCTTCGACGAGGTCGTGGTCACCGCCTCGGTGATTGACCTCGGGCCAGACGAAGACTTCGACGTCCTCGTTGGCCGCGCCGCGAGCGCGCTGCACGCGAGGACCGGCGCAGAGGCCAAGACCTTCGTCGACGGCTTCACCGAGGGCACGAAGACCGGGGCGACGCCCGTCTCCAAGGGGGTCGCGTTGCCGCACATGCACCTCGAGGGGCTCGACCGTCCGTACCTCGTGCTCGCGAGGAGTCAGAGCGGGCTCACGATCGAAGGCGGAGACGTCTTCGGGCAGCAGACCAGCACGGACGGCGTGCACGCGGTGTTCTTCCTCGTGAGCCCTGCTGGAGACCCGAGCCAGCACCTGCGGATGCTGGCCCAGCTGGCGAGCCGGATCGACGAAGACCGCTTCATCGAGGAGTGGCTCGGCGCCAGGAACGAGGTTCAGCTGCGGGAGATCTTCCTGCGAAACGAGCGCTACATCTCCATCGAGGTGAAGGCGGGGTCCCCAGCGGAAGGGCTCGCTGGCCTTCGGATTCGTGAGCTAGGTCTCCCCGAGGACTGCCTCGTGGTGGCGATTCGGCGGGCGGGGCGCACCCTCGTTCCGCGTGGCGAGACGGTCCTCGCGAGCGGTGACCGGTTGCTGATCATCGGTGAGCCAGGACCGGTCGCGGAGCTCTACGCCCGCTTCGGAGAACCGCGCGGGGCCTGATGCTCGGGCGGGCGCCGCGGAGCTGTGCGCCTCGGCTCCGCCCGGCGGCTCCGCCGGCGGGCCTGTCCGGCGGGCCTGCTCGGCGGGCCTGCTCGGGGGGCTCCGGTCAGAGGTCGAACGGCGGGAGCGGATCCCGCTGGAGCCAATTCTCCGGAGCCCACTCCGCGTCAGCGGCGTGGGCGTGGAGCGTCACGGCGGCCCTCGAGCGCGGGCTGCGGTTGGCCTCCGAGCGGTGGGGCATGTGGTCATGGAAGACCACCATCGAGCCCGCGCGGACCTCGAGCGGGACGGCCTCGGTGGGCCAAGGCGTGGGGTCGAGGTCTCGGAGCTCACCGCGCCGTGACGCCCAGTCCACCTCGAACCGCTCCCTGAGCGGGCTCCGATGCGCACCTGGGGACATCCAGAGGCAACCGTTGCTGCGGTCGGCGTCCTCCAGCGCGATCCAGAGTCCGACGACTTGCTGCGGGCGAGTCAGCAGGTAGCTCGCGTCCTGGTGCCACCGGACCTCACCACCGATCCCCGGGGGCTTGAAGATGACCATGCTCTGGACGAGCCGCGGGCGCTCCACGCCGCCGATGGAGAAGGCGTCCTTGACCAGCGGGCTCCTCGCGAGGGCTCCGAACTCGGAGTCGAGGTCGTGGAGCGCATGCCCGATCTTGTTGAGGCAGCGGTCGCGCGGTGCGCTGAGCTCGCCCTCCTCGTCCACGGCCTCCGCCTCCAGGAAGCCCTGGATGCCTCGGGCGGACGCGAAGAAGGACTCCTCCCGTCCAGCGTCGCGGTCGTCGGTCCGGAAGACGGCCTTGTCCGCCTCGGGATCATGGGCCTCGACGTGCTCCGCGATCGCGGCCTTGAGCCCTTCGAGCGTCGCGTCCTTGATCACGTCCCGGAGGACCACGTAGCCATCCCGGTCGAACTGGGCCCGTTGCTCTCGGTGGGAGACCGTCATGGGGCACAGCTTACGCCGCTGCGGCGAGCTTGTGACGTTGCGGCCCGGGGGCTCGGCGAGGACCCGTTGGCCCGCGCCGTCAGATGGACGCAGGCGGCCCCCCCCAGGATTCCGGCGTGGACCCCTGACCTCGGCCTCGAAGCACCCGGGGTCGCGAGGAGTCTGCGCCGGGAGGGCCCCGTGCACCGTCCGTCTCGGGCCTCCCGGTCTCAGTCGTCGAGAGCCGGCCTCGGGCCACCTGCGGGCGGCAGCGCAGCGCCGGGCGGCATCGGGCGGGCCCCTCGTCCGGGGCCCCTGGATGCTCGTGCTTGGCCGCCGGTTGGTGCATCACGCTGCTCCCCGTGGGCGAACTCCCTTGCATGCCGACGAGCCTCCAAGACCTGCTCCCTGAAGACCTGGCGCAGCGCTGCCTGCGGCTCGACGGGTCCCCTCGCCAGGGCGGCGAGTTCGTGCTGCTCTGGATCCGCTCGGCCATGCGGGCCGCGTCGAACCCGGCGTTGGAGGCCGCCTGTGCGGTGTCCAACCGGTTGGGGCTGCCGTTGCTGGTCTACCAGGGCCTGGATGCCCGCCACCCGTTCGCCTCGGACCGGCTCTGGACCTTCGTGCTGGAGGGCGCCAGGGACCTCGCCGAGGATCTGGAGCGGCGAGGTCTCGAGTACGCATTCCACCTGACCCGTCCCGGGCACCAGCAGCCGGCGCTCCGGGAGCTTGCAGGCCGCAGCGCCTTGGTCCTCTGCGACGCGGCGCCGGTGGAGCCGCTGAGCGGCTGGACGACCGCGCTCGCCGAGGCCGTTGAAGCCCCGGTGGTGGAGGTGGACGCCGCGTGTGTCGTCCCCATGACCGCGACGCGCAAGGCGTACGAGCGGGCGTTCGCCTTCAAGAACGCCTCGAAGAAGGCCCGCAAGGCGTGGCTCGGGTGGGAGCCCGAGGAGCAGCCGGCCCCCGCGCGCTACAGGGGCGAGCTGGGCTTCGAGCCCGTGGACCTCGGGTCCGCCGATATCGCGGACCTCGTGGCGGCGTGCGAGGTGGACCACGGCATCGGGCCGGTGGCGCACACCGTGGGTGGAGCCCGCGCCGGGACCGCTCGGTGGGAGGCCTTCCGCGACCAGCGCCTCGCCCGTTACGCTCGCGACCGCAACGACGCCCTGCGGCCAGGGGTCTCACGGCTCTCGGCCTACCTCCACTTTGGCATGGTCTCGCCCCTCACGATCGCGCGGGAGTGCCAGGCCATCGGCGGCGGGGGGGCGGACAAGTTCCTCGACGAGCTCCTCGTCTGGCGCGAGGCGGCGTGGCACTTCTGTCACCACGCTGGGGTCGACCTCGACACGCTCGCCGCGATCCCTGAGTGGGCGCGCGAGACCCTTGATGCCCACCGTGGCGATGAGCGGCCGGACGTCCGCGAGGCGCTCGACCTCGAACAAGCGCGCACGGGAGATCCTCTCTGGGACGCCGCGCAGCGCTCCTTGCTCCGGCACGGTGAGCTCCACAACAACCTCCGCATGACGTGGGGGAAGGCCCTCGTGCCGTGGTCCCCGTCCCCGGAGGTCGCCCTTGCCCGGCTCGTGGAGCTCAACCACCGCTACGCCCTCGACGGGAGGGACCCGTCCTCATACGGAGGACTCCTCTGGTGCCTCGGCCAGTTCGACCGCCCCTTCCCGCCGGCGGAGCCCATCACAGGTGAGCTCCGCGGTCGGTCGACCGACTTCCATGCCTCTCGCTTGGACGTCGAGAAGTACGGAGCCCGTTCCTCTTCGCCCGTGACCCCGAAGGTCCGTGTGGCCGTGGTCGGGGGCGGGCTCTGCGGACTCGCCGCGGCGCAGGCCCTCGAGGACGCCGGCCACGAGGTCGTCGTGCTCGACAAGGGGCGCGGCGTGGGAGGGAGGACCTCGACCCGCCGTGCGGACCCCTACGCCTTCGACCACGGTGCGCAGTACTTCACCGCGAGGGACCCGAGGTTCCGGCGCGTGGTGGAGATGTGGGTCGAAGAGGGGGTGGTCGAGCCTTGGGAGGGGCGCCTGGCGGTCCTTGACGAGCCGGGGGCTCCGCAGGCGCGGACCGCCGGGGCGAACGACACGCGCTTCGTGGGCGTGCCAGGGATGAACGCCATGGCGCGGCGCACGGCGCGGGGCCTGGACGTCCGTTGCGGGAGCCGAGTGACGGGGCTCGAGCGCCGCGGCGACCGTTGGGGGGTCCACCTCGAGGACGGCCGCCCCCTCGGAGAGTTCGACCTCGTGCTCGTCACGACCCCTCCGGCGCAGGCGGCTCCGCTCCTGACCGCCTCTCCGCGCCTCGAGGCGCTCGCGGCCGCCGTCGAGATGGACCCCTGTGTGGCCGCCATGGTGGCCTTCGACTCTCCGCTGGACGTGCCCTTCGACGGGGCCTTCGTGAACAAGGGGCCCCTCTCCTGGATCTGCCGGAACAGTTCCAAGCCGGGTCGGCCGGCCGGAGAGACCTGGGTCCTCCACGGCGGCGCCGACTGGTCCCGCGAGCACTTCGAGGGGGCCAAGGACGAGGTCATCAGCGGCCTCCTTGCCGCGCTCCATGCCGTGACCGGAGCTCCGCTCCCTGCGGTCCTGCACCAGGACTGGATGAGGTGGCTGTACAGCTCCGCGAACCCTCCTGGAGCCGAGGGGGCGGCCCTCGACGCTGACCTCGGGCTGGGCGTCGCAGGTGATTGGCTCAACGGCTCGAAGGTCCAGGGTGCCTGGCTCTCCGGCAAGGCCCTCGCCGGCCGAGTCTTGGGGGCGCTCTCGTCGTCCGAGGCCCGGTCACCCTGGGGATGACACGCGACCTCGTCACGACGACCGAGGACGGGCTCTGGTGCGAGGCTGGCGGGTTTCACATCGACCCCTGGCGCCCGGTGGAGCGCGCGGTGGTCACCCATGCCCACGCGGACCACACGCGGCCTGGGTCCGGTCGCTACCTGACGGCGGCGGCCGGCGTGGACCTCGTGCGGTTGCGGACTCACTCGGGCGCGGTGGTCGACGGGCTCGCGTACGGGGAGCGCCTGACGATCGGTGGGGTGAAGGTGAGCTTCCACCCCGCGGGCCACATCCTCGGCTCAGCCCAGGTGCGCATCGAGCGCGCGGGGGAGGTGTGGGTCGTCGGGGGGGACTACAAGACAGGGAGTGATCCGACCTGCGCGGCCTTCGAGGCCGTGCCCTGCGACGTCTTCATCAGCGAGAGCACGTTCGGGTTGCCGGTCTTCCAGTGGCCGGACGCCGATGACGTCGCGGCAGAGGTGCGGGCCTGGTGGGAAGACAACGCCGCCAACGGACGGACGAGCCTGCTCTGTGCGTATGCCCTCGGGAAGTCGCAGCGGCTGCTCGCGGCGCTGACCGATCCGCCGGGACCCATCGCGGTCCACGGCGCCCTCGACAAGCTCCTCGGCCCCTACCGGGAGCAAGGGATCGAGCTCCCGCCGACCAGGTACGCGTCCGTGGAGGTGGCCAAGGAGATCAGCGGCCACGGGCTGGTGATCGCGCCGCCGTCGGCCAACGGCTCACCCTGGATGCGGAAGTTCGGGGACGTGTCCACCGCCTTCGCCTCTGGTTGGATGACGCTGCGGGGCCCTCGGCGGCGGCGCGGCTTTGACCAGGGGTTCACGGTCTCGGACCACGCCGATTGGCGCGGCCTCCTCGGGGCCATCGAGGCCACGGGGGCCTCTCGAGTGCTGGTCACCCACGGTTACGTGGACCCGCTGGTGCGCTATCTCTCGGAGGAGCGTGGCCTGCAGGCGGAGCGCCTGGACAGCCGCTTCGAGGGTGAGGGCGATGGCGGGGAAGGAGCCGCCGAAGCGAGCTCGGAGGTGGACTCGGCCGCCGGGGACCCCCGAGATCCCGCGGCGGACGCGGAGAGGACGGAGGAGGGCCCGGGATGAAGCGGTTCCACGGGTTGTATCGAGCCCTCGACGCCACGTCGCGAACGTCGCGCAAGGAGTCGGCGCTGGTGGCCTACTTCAAGGAGGCTGCGGGCGCTGACGCGGCGTGGGCGGCGCACCTCCTGCTGGGGCGGCGCGGGCGCCGGGCTGTGAACACTCGGCACCTACGCTCGTGGGTCGCCGAGGAGAGCGGGCTCCCGCTCTGGTTGGTCGAAGAGAGCTACGACGCCGTCGGCGACCTCGCGGAGACCATCGCGCTGCTGGTCCCGGAGCGAGGAAGCGAGGGGGAGGTGGAGGGCCTGGCTGAGTTCATCGAGCGGCGCGTGCTCGGGCTCGCGGGGCTCGAGCCTGAGGCGCAGCGCGCGCTCGTCCTCCAGACCTGGCGAGCCCTCGACGCCGGCGAGCGGTTCCTCTTCCACAAGTTGATCTCGGGGGGCTTCAGGGTCGGCGTGGCGGGCGGGCTCGTGGCGCGGGCGCTCGCGAAGGTGGCAGGGGTGGACCGGGCCACGATGATGCACCGGCTCGCTGGCCGGTGGGAGCCGACGGCGGAGGCGTGGCAGACGCTCATGTCAGAGGACGACGGGGGGGATCCCCTGCGACCCTACCCCTTCTTCCTCGCCCACGCGGTCCCGCCCGCGCTCGAGGACCTCGGCGCCGCCGGGGACTTCCAGGCGGAGTGGAAGTGGGACGGGATCCGCGCGCAAGCCGTTCGCCGCGGAGGCGAGGCGGTCCTCTGGTCGCGGGGGGGAGATCTGGTGAACGGCGGGTTCCCTGAGATCGTGGCGGAGATCGCGACTCTGCCGCCGGGGACCGTGATCGACGGCGAGCTGCTCGCCTGGGACGCGGGCCGCCCCATGGGCTTTCACCAGCTCCAGCGGCGGATCCAGCGCAAGTCCGTCGGCAAGAAGCTCCGGGAGGAGGTCCCCGTGCGGCTCATGGCCTACGACCTGCTGGAGGAGGGCGGCGTGGACCTGCGCGCCCTGCCCACGACGGAGCGTCGGCGCCGACTGGAGGTGCTCGTGCGGTCGGTCGATCTGCCGCGACTTGGGATCGCGGAGGTGGTCGACGGGGCGACGTGGGAGGCCCTCGCCGAGGCGCGCGGTACGTCACGGGGAAGGGGCGTGGAGGGCCTGATGCTCAAGCGCCGCGACGCCCCGTACGGGGCGGGACGCCCGCGCGGTGACTGGTGGAAGTGGAAGGTGGACCCGTTCACGCTCGACGTCGTGCTGGTCTACGCGCAGCGCGGTCACGGCCGGCGGGCGTCGCTCTATACCGACTACACCCTGGCGGTCTGGGACCAAGGGGAGCTCGTCCCGGTGGCCAAGGCGTACTCGGGGCTGACCGACAAGGAGATCCGCCGGGTCGATGCCTTCGTCCGGCGCCACATCGTCGATCGCTTTGGGCCCGTGCGCGTGGTCGAGCCCGAGCTGGTCTTCGAGATCGCCTTCGAGGGGATCCAGCCCAGCGCGAGGCACAAGGCGGGCCTCTCCCTGCGGTTCCCGCGCATCTCCCGCTGGCGTGAAGACAAGGCCGCCTCCGACGCCGACTCGATCGAGGCGGTCCGCGCGCTGATGGAGGGGGCCCTGTGATCGACGCCGTCGAGCGCTGGTTCGAGGCGCGGGGTTGGACCGCGTTCCCCTTCCAGCGGGAGGTCTGGCGCAGGTACCTCGCGGGTGAGAGCGGGCTCGTGCACGTGGCCACGGGCTTCGGGAAGACCTTGGCCGCCTGGCTCGGGCCTGTGATCGAGGGGGCGGGGGCGCCTGGCGCGGGGCAGGCTCCTGCCAAGCGGGGAGACGCCCCGCCCCTCGCCGTGATCTGGATCACTCCCATGCGGGCCCTGGCCCAGGACCTGGTGAAGAACCTCCGCGAGGTGACCGGGGAGGTGGCGCCGGGGTGGCTCGTGGAGGGGCGGACCGGCGACACGAGCAGCACGGACCGCGGCCGGCAGTCTCGTCGGCTCCCGACCGCGCTGGTGACGACGCCCGAGTCCCTGTCGGTGCTGCTGAGCCGGGAGGACGCGGCGGAGCGCTTCGCGCAGCTGCAGTGCGTGGTGGTCGACGAGTGGCACGAGCTCTTCGGGACCAAGCGCGGCGTGCAGACCGAGCTCGCGTTGGCGCGGCTCCGCAGCCTCGCCCCCGGGCTACGCACCTGGGGCCTCTCCGCGACGTTGGGGAACCTACCCGAGGCCATGGCATCGCTGCTCGGAACGAGCGCGGCCTCCGGGAGCGGCGCGGGAGGCGCGCTGGTGGAGAGCGATCGGCGTCGAGCGCTGGAGGTGCGGTCGGTGGTCCCCCGGGAGATCGAGTGCTTCCCATGGGCGGGGCACATGGGGCTGCGCTTGCTGGATGAGGTCGCGGCGGCCCTCGGTGAGGCGCGCACCGCGTTGGTCTTCACGAACACGCGGGCCCAGGCCGAGCGCTGGTATCAGGCGCTCTGCTACGCCCGCTATGACGACCGCGAGCGCATCGCGTTGCACCACGGCTCCCTGGACCGGGAGCAGCGCGCCGAGGTGGAGATCGGGCTCGCCAGCGGGCGCTACCGCGCCGTCGTCGCGACCTCGTCCCTGGACCTCGGGGTGGACTTCTCGCCGGTGGACCTCGTGGTCCAGGTCGGGAGCCCCAAGGGCGTCGCCAGGTTGGCGCAACGGGCCGGTCGCTCCGGGCACTCTCCGGACCTCGGGAGCCGCCTGCTTTGCGTGCCGACCCACGCCCTCGAGCTGGTCGAATTTGCGGCCGCGCGGGAGGCGCTAGAGCGCGGTGAGGCCGAGCCGAGGCTGCCGCTGCGCCGACCGCTGGATGTGCTCGCGCAGCACCTCGTGACGGTGGCTGTCGGCGGCGGCTTCTTCCCCGAGGAGCTCTTGGCAGAGGTGCGGTCGACCCACGCCTTCCGGGACCTCTCGGATGAGGAGTGGACCTGGGCCCTCGACTTCACGCGCTTCGGAGGCGAGACGCTTTCGGGCTACGAGCGCTTCGCCCGGGTGATCGAGGGCAAGGGGGGCAAGCTCGTGATCGCCTCCCGAAGGGTGGCCCGCGACCACCGGCTGAACATCGGGACGATCGTCGGCTACGGGAGCCTCGATGTGAAGTTTCGGAATGGCCGGCGGCTGGGGAGCATCGAGGAGGTCTTCGTCTCGAGGCTCCGGCCAGGGGACGCGTTCACCTTCTCCGGGCGCTCCCTCGAGCT
>JAQWJQ010000108.1 GCA_029248265.1 Planctomycetota bacterium | reverse complement strand
CCACCGCCCCCGCCCCCGCCCCCGCTGGCAGGAGGACCAGCCAAGCCGCTCCCCCCGTAGCCGAGCGCGTTGAGCGCCTCGGTCTCGACGGGCGAACCCAGCTGCCCAAGACCGCGGTCATCCACCTGCGGATTCCGCCCGCCCGTAGCGGGCTCAATCGTGGTCGCGCCACCATCACGAGACCCATAGCTCGATCCGGCCTCCCCCTCTCGGGCCGGCGGCGAGGTCGGGCGACGGTAACCGCTGAGATCAGGGACAGAGAGACCAGGCGCGGCGCCGGTTCGAGCCACGTAGACCGAGTTGGACGTCGCGCCGCCGCCACCACCCGTACCACGGCGGTTCTCCACTCCCGCATCCAGAACGGCCGCTCCCTGAGCAACCTCGACCCCGAAGTCGACCGGCGGGAAACCGCCTGAGGCGTTCCCGCTGGATCCGATCTCGGCGAGACGCTCCTCGGAGGACCGCTTCATCGCGGGCTCCGCGTCCGTCCGAGCGTCCTGTGGCACCTCGGCGCTCGCCGTGACGCTCTGGTCGTGGGCGACCCAGGGGTCCTGCCTGATCTCCATGACCGCGACGCCCATCCCAACCATGAGCGTGACCGCGGCGGCCACCCGCGCGGCCGGGCGCCGGAACCAGGCCTCACCGCCCAGGATCTTGCCCGGCGAGGTGGCCGCCTCGAGGATCGCCGCGTGGCGGTCGGCGGAGAGCGTCTCGCTCCCGGAGCTCTTCGCCGTGCCCTGGACGCCGGCCACCAGCTGTACGGTGGCCTCCAGTTCTGCTCGCTGCTCGCGGAGGTGCTCGGAGGCCGCCAAGGCCTCCTCGATCTCGGCGCGCTCCGCGTCGCTGGCCTCGCCGAAGACGAGCTTGCAGAGCAGCTCGTGCTGGTGATCGCGCTGCGCCCCGTCGGCGTCCGTCCGGTCGTCGTTCGATTCCATGTTCATCTCCTCAGGCCTCCATGAGCGGGCTCAGGTCCCGGGCGAGCGCCTTCATACCGACGCTGATCAGCCAGCCGACCGTGCCCACGTTGCGCCCCGTGATGGACGCGATCTCCGCGTAGCTGCACTCCTCGAGGAGCCGCAGGCTGACCACCTCTCGCTGATCATCCGGCAGGCTCGAGATCGAGTGCTCCACCGCGGAGCGCGTATCGAGCGCCTCGACCTCGCGCGCCTCGACGGCGTTCGCCTCGCTCGCTCGCTCCGCCTCGCGGGCGCGTCTCCGTTGTTCTGATCGCATGACATCCAGGCACAGGTTCCTCGTGACTCGATGCAGCCAGGCGCTGAGCTCCCGGTCCACGGGGACGTCTTCGCGCCCCTCGAGGTCCGGCGGGGTCTTCGCCAGCCGCAGGAACGCCTCCTGGACCGTGTCCTCCGCGCCGCCGCCGTGCCGGAGCAGGGTGCGGGCGTGGCGGAGGAGCGGGCCTTCGTACCGCCTCACGAGGAGCTCGAAGCCCGACGGGTCCCCGCCGCGCCAGCGGCCGAGGAGCTCGGCGTCGCCGGGCTCGGGGGTCGGGGGTTCTTGCACGTTCATGGGCGGGAGGGGGCGTCTTGCGGGGTGAACGGCGCGCGACGCCGCCCCCTTGGGAGAATCCAGAAGTTCCGGGCGCCCCTCCCACATAGCGGGCGCTCCGGGAGCCGGTCACCACTAACCTCCACCCCATGAGAGCGATCCAACACCCTGACATCCCCACGCCCGCCGGCCATTACTCCCCCATCGTCGAGCACGGGGGCGTTCTGTACGTCTCCGGCCAGCTCCCCGCCGAGGAGGACGGCGCCTTCCCCGAGGGCATCGAGGCCCAGACCCTCTCCGCTCTGGGCAAGGTCCGTGGCCTCGTGGAGGCCGCCGGGAGCCGCCTGGAGGACATCATCCAGGTGCGGATCTACGTCTGCGACGTGGAGCTGTGGGGCGCGGTGAACGAGACCTACGCCGGGTTCTTCGGGGCGCACCGACCGGCGCGCATCGTGGTGCCCACGGGTCCGCTCCACGGGGGCTGCCTCGTGGAGATCGAGGCCACCGCTGCGGCCCGCTGAGGACAGGCGCGGCCCCGCCGGGGCCGCGCCTTTGATCACTCGTCGCCCCCGGACTCCTCGCCGATCAGCAGGCGCGTCAGCGCACTCAGATCAATGATCGAGGGAACCCGCGGGTCGTTGCTGTTGAGGGTGACGCTCTCGAACGCGAGGTTCTCGGCAGCCTTCTGGGCGAGGAAGATCCGCCCGCCCCTGGTGTCGAGCGCCTGGTTGCGCAGCTCGTTCCGCAGGGCCTCCGCCTTCTGGATGGCGAGGTTGCCGTTGGCGATGGACGTCTCGTACAGCGCGTCCGCCTCGGCCCGCGTCTGCTGGTCGTAGATGTTGGCCTCGGCGACGATCGACGCGATCCCCACGGTGTTCTCGGAACTCGCTGTCTGCAGGCGCTTGTCCCAGTCACCGCGCAGCTCCTTCTCAGCCGCGCCGATCTCCGCCGCGCTCGTATCGGTGATCGCCGTCTGGTCCTCCACCGCTCGCTTGGACACCGCCAGCTCGAGCTTCTGGTATGTCAGCTGCTTCTCCTGGAGCCGGGCCTCGTAGCCGTCCGGGAAACGGACGGCCCGGATGAGGACCTGGTCCGGGAGGCAGTGAAACTCGAGCAGGTCGGTGCGGAGCCGGTCGAGAGCGGTGGACGCGACGGCGAGCCGTGCCTCCGTGCTGAAGATCTCCTCGGAGGCGAGCTGCGCCAGCTCCTCGCGCATGACGGCCTCGACGGTCGCGAGTACGCGCTCTCGGTAGACCTCCTTGCGGCGCTCGCCCACGATCTTGTAGGCGCTGCCGTCGATGATCTTGTACGAGACCGAGAGGTCGTAGGTCGCGAGGTTGTTGTCCTTGGTCCGGATCTTGAGGGCCGGCCGGTTCATGCCCAGGGAGGTCCTCACGTCCTTCTCTGCGAAGGTCACGAAGTGCGTCCGGCGATCCATCCGATGCCACTGGTGCACGCCCGGAATCCGGAGCGCGAAGCCCGTGCCGAAGTCCTCTTCGAGGATCTCCTTGGCCAGCAGGTTCTGCTTCACGCCGATCTCCCAGGGGTGGATCCGCACGAAGAGCGTGGTCGACGCAAGGAGCGCCAGTAAGACGAGGACGAGCGCCCCCGCAAGAAACTTGGAGAGCTGGTTCATCGCGTGCCTCCTGAGGCCTTGGCGGGTTCAAGGACGCCGCTGGAGCCGCTGTGCTCGAGGCGCTCCGGGGCTGGATCACGGCTGTAGGGGACGAGCGTGAAGTTCACGCCGAGGAGCTTCTCGACGAGCGCCTCGCGCACGACGACCTCGCCGCGCTGCTCGAGCGCCTTGGCGCGGCTCTCGATGCCCTCGGCCTCCTTGGTGTACTTCGCGGTCAGACCGCTCGCCTCGGCGGTGAGCCGGGCCTCGGTGGCCAGGCCCTCGGCGGTGCGCTCGGTGGCGTAGGCGTCCGCGCTCTTGGTCAGACGGATGGCCTCCTGCTCGGCGGCGAGGAGCTCCTTGCGCAGGGTGCCGGTCAGCTCCTGCATCTCGACCTCCTTGTCCTTGCGGACCGCCGCGAGGCGCTGCTCACGCTCCTGCTCGAGCTGCTGGACGCGGGCGCGCAGCTCCTCGACCTCCTGGTCCGCCTCCTTGCGCTGTTCGATCGCCGTCTCGTAACGGTCATCAAACTGCGGGTTCGGCGTGATGATCCGGACGACGCTCACGCCGTGGGGCTCCAGGATCGTATTCATGCGCTGGCGGGCCTGCTCTGGAGCGGCCTTGTAGGTCGTGGGATCCGCAGCATCGACCGCGCTGTAGAGGCCGAACTCGTCCCGGAGGATCGAGCGCGCATAGGCCTTGATCCACTCCTCCTTGTAGGTGTCCCCGAGCCCGGAGTCCCTCAGGACCTCGGTGGCGGCGCCGGGGATCAGCTCGTACTGGATCTTCAGCTCGTCGAACCAGAAGTTGGAGCCGTCCTTCGCCCGCACGGTGAGGTTGGGCGCCACGTTGGTCCCGCGGTAGCTGTTGCCCGCCATCACGTACTCCTGCGTCGTCCCGTCGAACTTGTAGATGTCCGTCAGGAAGGGAATGAAGAACTGATAGCCGGGGCTCGTGATCACCGTCTCGGCGCCCGTCAGGTAGTTGACCCGCACCGCGACCTGGTTGGCCTCGACGCTGGTCACGCCCAGGCGGCCGGTGAGGCCGAGACCCACGACACCAAGGACGAGGCCGACCATGAGTCCGGCCACCACCTTGACGGCTGTGGGGGGACCAGAGCCGCCTCCACCGCGTCGGGGACCCGGCTTCTTGGTGCTCCAGGGGGTCTCGAACCGGCCTTCTTCGGAGGGTCGGCGAGCCTTACCCGACGGGGGCCAACCGTCCGCGTCGTCTTCAGTCGTCATGGGATTGCTGGGTTATGGGGATTCGATGGGACCCGGTTTCACGCATGGACCTACTCGGCCCACGCGGGCGTCTTCACGTCATCCTGGTGTTCTCTTCGGGAGGTCCCCCCCACAGCCAGCCCTCGCACGGGCGTTTCTCGACCAAATCAGTCAGAATCGCCCCATGGACTTCGACCCCAACGCCGCTTCAACCGCAGGTAGCGGCCTGTTCGGGCTTCCATGCGGACCTGAGAGCGCCCACGTCCACGTCCTGGGCGTCCCCTTTGAGGCGACGACCTCCTACCGCCCAGGCACCGCCAACGCCCCGGTCGCTGTGCTCGCGGCGAGTCGCCAGGTGGACCTCTTCGACCTGCACTTCGGCAAGCCTTACGAGCACGGGCTCTGGATGGGCCCCTTGGACCCACGGTTCGGAGCGTGGGACCGGGAGGCGCGGCGGCTCGCCGGACCGATCATCGAGCGCGGCGGCGCAGGACCGGGCGACGAGGATGCCGTGGCTAGGATCGACGCCCTCGGTGACGCTGTCCGCACCGAGGTCACGAACTTCACCAAGGAGCGCCTCGACGAGGGCCGGCTGCCTGTGATCCTGGGCGGCGACCACTCCACGCCCCTCGGCGCCATTGAGGCCTGCGCCTCGCGCTTCCCTGGATTAGGTGTGCTCCAGTTCGACGCTCACGCTGACCTGCGCCCCTCCTTTGAGGGGTTCAAGTGGTCCCACGCGTCCGTGATGTACAACGCCCTTCACGGCCCAGCAGAGATCGCCGGCCTGATGCAGGTCGGGGTTCGCGACCTCTGTGAACAAGAGCACGACCTCATCCAAGGTGACGCCCGGGTGCGCACCCTCTTTGGACATGAGCTCGCGGCGGCGCGCCACGGGGCGGGAACGCGGGCCCTGGCGCGCGCCTCGATCTCCGAGCTTCCCGAGCACGTCTACCTGAGCCTCGACGTGGACGGGCTCGACCCCGGCCTCTGCCCGAGCACCGGGACTCCGGTCCCCGGCGGGCTCGGGTGGGACGAGGTCACGATCTGGCTGGAGGAGCTGGCAGCCAGCGACCGGCGGGTGGTCGGGCTCGACCTGAACGAGGTGAGCCCCGGTCCGGCCGGGGACCCCGACGGCTCCTCATGGGACGCCATCGTCGGCGCCCGGCTGCTCTACCGGATGATCGGCGCCGCGCTGGCTTGACCCGTCAGCGCCGGTCGTCGCCGCCGTAGCCCAGGGCCCGCAGCTCGTTGGTGGTCGCCTCGCTGGCCTCCTCCGTCTCCACGCCGCGGACCTGCCGCACGAGGGTCGCGTCGAGCTCCTCGGAGAGGCGCGCGACCACCTCTGGCCACCGGAGAGACACGTCCTTGAGCTCGAACGGGTCGGCCTCGAGGTCGTAGAGCGCCTGCTCGCCGTCCTCACCGCGGTGCAGCTTCCACTTTCCCCCGCGCAGGGCGTAGCCAATGCCCTCCCGCGCCGACTGCCTCGGAGAGGTCTGAGCCAGGATCCGAAGGTCCGCGTGCGCCTCCATGGGCGCGAAGCGGTCCACCCCGCTGACCTGCCCGAGGAAGGCGGCCTTGCCCGGCAGGTCGAACAGGTGCAGCAGAGTCGGCGCGAAGTCTGCGAGGGTCACCACCTCAGAGATCCGACGCGCCGCGACCCGTGGCGCCCTGATCATCCAGGGCACGTGGAGCTGCTCCTCCCAGACCAACCCGTGGCCCGGCTCACCGTGCTGGTTGAGGCCCTCGCCGTGGTCCGCGAGCACGGCGATCACGCACTCTTCGTTGACCCAACCGAGGTCTGCACCCTTGCTGAGCAGGCGCTTGATCTGACGGTCCACAAAGGCAATCTCTGCGTCGTATGCGTCGATGCTTGGCTCGAGCTCATTCCACTGACCCGTCGGGCGCTGCGCCCGCTCCGAGAAGCGCCGCTCCGCGAGGTAAGCCCGCGTGGCGTCGTCCATCATGAAGCCCCGCGCGACCCTGAGCGGCGGCGTGTACGGCCCGTGGGGGTCAAAGTAGTGAACCCAGAGCATGCTGGGCTCCCCCCCTGCGACCTGACGCTCCATGGCCGCGAGGGCTGCGCTGGTCACATCCTTCGCGATGAGCGGCTTCGCCTCCGGCGCCTCGTAGCTGTCGAAGCCCACCTCGAGTCCAAACTCCGGGCGCAGAGGGAAGGCTGCGACCACCGCGTCGGTGCGATACCCGCTCTCCGCAAAGAGCTCCGCGAGCGTGCGCAGGTCCGGCCTCCGCTTGAAGGTCATACCACCAGCGATGTTCGCGAGCACCCCGTGCTCATGGGGGGCGACCCCGGTGAACATGGTCGTGTGGCTCGGAAGCGTCGTGGCGACAGGCGCGACCGCTCGCTCAAACAGCACCGACTCGCTCGCCAGCTCATCGAGTCGCGGGCTCGTCGGACGCTTGTAGCCGTACGCCCCGAGGTGGTCCGCGCGCAGGGTGTCGATGGTCACCAGGAGCAGGTTAGGGCGGCTCTCCAGGAGCCCCTCCGGCACCTCACCCCCGATCAGAGCGACGCGCTCGCTCCCGTCCCCCGACACACCTCCTGGGGCCTCCGGGGAGGGACCACAACCCGGGCTGATCGCGGCCCAGGCGAGCACCCACGCCACGCCCGATAGCGCCTCACCTCCGAGCCTGCGCTTCATGTCGCGGGGCGAACCTCGACGCGGTGCCCCTTGGGCGGGGCCGGGTGCGGTACGAGGCGACACGCCCCCTACTCGTTCCGCTCGCGCATCGTCACCTTGAGGTCGACGTACCAGCGGTCCTCAGGGATCTCATGGGGCTTGAGGTTCTTCTGCGCAGCGCGGAGGAGGATGTTCGTGATGCGAAGCTTCCGGCTCTCCGACTCGAGGAGGTAGAAGAAGTTCGCGATGCGGTTCCGGTCGAACCACGCGTTGGACTCCGCAGGCTTGATGGCGTAGATCAGATCGGTGTAACCGGACAGCGGCTTCTGCTCGCTCGGCTTCTCGATCTTCGGGTTACCCCACAGCACCTCGCGGCGCGCAGCGATCTCGAAGATATAGGAGTTCACCTGGTCTGCGCCGTCGCCCTTGACGCCCTCCTTGGCGCTACGCTCCTTGTACTGCGTGTAGCTGTACGCGCGCTTGAGGATGTTCTGGGCCAGCTGCTCCGCGGCTCCGCCCTCTGCGACGGCGGCCTCGTAACGGTCGATGGTCTCCTGCTGCTG
>JAQWJQ010000081.1 GCA_029248265.1 Planctomycetota bacterium | reverse complement strand
GGGCGCGGACCTCGTCGATGTCCACATCGGGGCTGAAGCGGATGCCGCCCTTGCTGGGGCCTCGCAGGGTGTTGTGCTGGACTCGGTGCCCCGTGAAGACCTGGACCGTGCCGTCGTCCATGAGGACCGGCACGTTGACCGTCAGCTCACGGTCCGGCATCGATAGGACCTTCCTCACACCCTGTTCAAGACCGAGGTGATCTGCAGCGGTGTCGAACCCCTTCTGCATGGAGAGGAAGGGGTTGAACTCGTCGTTGTGCGCGTGCGTCGCGACGGCGGAACCGGAAGACATGGACGCAGGCGGATCGGAGAGCGGTTGAAAGCTCGCGACCCTTTGATGGGGAGAGGTACTGATCGGGCGGGGATCAGCCGACGGCGCGACCACCGCGAACGGTGGGGACGGCGAGGGCTCAACGCCATTCGAGCGATCGGGCACCAGCCGTGGAACCCTATACCGAAGAAATTGAGCGGCCCTCGATATGGGAGTTCCGGTTGACGGACCGGGGCCCCTCCGGCTCCGATGCTTCAATGGCATCTCCGTCTGACCCCGCCAAGCTCGTGAGTGACCTCCTCGTCGTCGAGGCTGGCGGCGCGTCAGCCTCCGGGAGCGCGGGCGGCTGGTCCCGGGCGGCGGTCGTGGCGGCGATGGAGGCTGCCCCGGCGGAGACCTGGCGTTGCATCCCTGGACGGGTCACGTTCCCCTGGCCCCAGCGGGCGGGCGCCTCGCCGGTCGGGTCGAGGCACGTGGTCAAGCGCTTCGAGCTGCCTCGTGGCCCGCGCGCCTGGCTCGCTGGAGACCCCGCGCAGCGTGAATTTGAGGCACTCAAGGAGCTGCGGGTCCTCGGCTTGCCCGTCCCGGAGCCAGTCCTTCGGGCCCGAAGTCGGGCGCTTGGGCGGTCGGTGGTGGTCATGGCGGAGGTGCCGCACCGCCAGTCCCTGCGCCAGGCGATCGCTGCGGACAGAGACCCCCTCGCCAGGGCCAGGGCCGAGGCTCTGCGGCTCGCGGAGCTTGCCGCGCGCCTCCACGGTGCCGGCTGGTACCACCGGGACCTGTACCTCCAGCACGTGGTGGAGCGGGAAGGAGACGGCGGGCTGGTCTTGCTCGACCTTGGTCGGGCGAGGCAGCAGCGCCGCCCGAGAGCGCGCTGGTTCCGCAAGGACCTCGCCGCCCTATTCCTGTCGGGCGCCCCGGAGTACCGGGAGGTCTTGCTTGGAGCCTTGTTGCCGGAGTACTTCCGGCTGCGCGATCTGCCCGTCACGGAACTCCCTCGGTGGGAGCAAGCCATCAGGGCCCGGTCTGCGCGAGCGCTGGCCCGGACCCCTCGTCACGTGGATCCCGGAACACGGGAGGGGGCGGCCGAGCCTGTCGACCGCCCGCCGCCCAGCTGAGGGGCCCATCGCCTCGCGAGCCCGATCACCTCGCGAGCCCGATCACCTCGCGAGGTCGGTCACTTCGCGAGCTGGAGGGGGCGAGCCCAGATGTTTCGGAACGCGATGGGGTTGCCGTGGTCTTGCAGTTGGATCGGCCCTGCGGCCCCGTGGACGCCGTACTTGGCGAGGGCCCGGTGGCCGGTCGCGCCGTCCATCAGTCGGCCGTGGTGGACGCAGATGCCGTTCAGGAAGACGGTCGCCATGGCCGGAGATTGGAGGTCACCGCTGTCGCTGAAGCGGGGTGCCTTGAAGCAGATATCGTAGCTCTGCCACTCTCCTGCCGGGCGGCACGCGTTGACCATCGGGGGCTCCTGCCCGTAGAGCGCGCCCGTCATGCCGTCGGGGTAGGTCTGGTTTTCAAAGCAGTCGAGCACCTGGATCTCGTAGCGCCCGAAGAAGAAGACCCCTGAGTTTCCGCGGCCTTGGCCTCCCGGCCCCTTGGCGTCCCCGTAGGTGGGCGCCTTCCACTCGAGGTGGAGCTGGCAGTCTCCGAACTCCTGCTTCGTCTTGATGGCTCCCTTGCCGTTGACCACCATTGCGCCGTCCTCGAGCTTCCAGGGGCCGCCCGTCCAGCGGTCTGTGGAGGTGCCGTCGAAGAGGACGATCGCGTCGCTGGGGGGCGTCGCGGTCACGCCGGCTGGGCCGGGGGTCACGACCCGGGGCTGGGGACGGAGCCCGTCGTGCACGTGCCACTGCGTGCCCGGCAGCAGCGGCGTGTCCTGGTAGCCCAGCATGTCCTCCTGGACATGTACGGCGAGGAGGGTCGTGGCTGAGGCGAGGAGGGCTGCGAGGGCCTTGGAGGAGAGCATCATGGGGGAGTGCGGTGGGCGGGTTGAATCCGGCGGGAGTGGCCCGCGGGGAAGATGGGTCTGCCCTATCCTCTGCGACGCGCCCGCTTCCGCAAGGCGCAGTTCCCCAGGACTCTCCCATCACGCGACTTCGCCCCATGACCCAGGCCAGCCCTCACCGCTCCGATTCCGCTCCCCCCGCCCCCGTGGCCGACCAGTTCCCAGGGGACGTCCCGATCGAGCCCGGCCTCGTCTCGATGACGAGGGACGGTGACCTCGTGCGTCTTTGCATCGAGCGCCCCGAGGTCATGAATTGCCTCTCATTCCCGACGCTGCGGCGCTTCAGGACCCTGCTCGAAGAGCTCCGCGGGGACCTCTCGATCCGCTGCATCATGATCACCGGGGCCGGCGAGCGCGCCTTCTGCGCCGGCGCGGACCTCAAGGAGCGCAAGACGATGCCGGCGGAGCGAGTCCCTGACTTCGTCCGCAACATCCGCGGGCTCATGGATGATGTGGCGGCGATGCCGCAGCCCACGGTCGCCGTGGTCCAGGGGTTCGCCTTCGGGGGTGGGACCGAGCTGATGCTCGCCTGCGACCTGCGGGTGGCTGCTGAGGAGGCGATGTTCGGCCTGACGGAGACCACCCTCGCGATCATCCCTGGCGCCGGCGGAACGCAACGCCTGCCCCGGCTCATTGGTGCCAGCCGCGCCAAGGACCTGATCCTCACGGGCCGCAAGATCGACGCCTCGGAGGCGGAGCGGATCGGCCTCGTGAACCGCGTGGCCCCCCGCGCGGGCCTGGACGAGGCTGCCCTTGACCTGGCCTCGACCATCGCCGCCAACGGCCCCGTGGCCGTGCGGGCCGCGAAGGAGGCCATCGATGTCGGCACCGAAGCCCCCATGGGGGAGGGCCTCGAGATCGAGGCTCGCTGCTACCAAAAGGTGCTCCCGACCACCGACCGCCTCGAGGCGCTCGAGGCCTTCGCCGAGAAGCGCAAGCCGAAGTTCACCGGCTCCTGACGGCGGCGCGCGCTCCTCACGCTCCCCCGGGTCCGATGGGCTGGGCGCGCCGAGCCCTGCAGGCTCGCGGCTCAGCTCGGGTCCTGCGAGGCGAGGGGCCCTGGCTCTGTGTCGTCCCACTCCTTGAGCTTGTCGTCGTACCAGTCCTCGGTCGCTCGGGCGATCGCCTCCACGCGGTCAGCCTCGTGGATCACGCCGTCCCGGGAGCCTGGGCAGGTGGCGTTGACCTCCTCGGTCCAGACCTTGCGATCGAGGTTGATGTCCCAGAAGGGCCACGTCCGGCACTGAACTGGGCGGACCGCGTAGACCGTGCACTTGCCCGCGTCGTCGAGGAACTGGCACTGCGGCAGCCCCGGTAGCAGCGTGATCCAGCCGTCCTCGACCTTGACCTGGGTGCGCACGAACTCCACGGGGTCCATTTCCAGGTGGCGGGCCATCGCGGTGACCTCCTCCTCCCGTAGGTAGACGTGGCTGTACTCCCCGCGGCTCTTGCAGCAGTTGCCGCAAGCCGTGCAGGAGAACGGCAGCCCCTCTTCGTACCAGCGCTCGCTCATGATCTTACTCTACGAGGGGGTCGCTTTGGACGCAAGTGGTTGTTTGGAAGCGGATTGCGCTCGATGAGTGCTCCGGTTTGTGCGATTTTCGAACGCTAAAGCGGAGACCGGGAGCCCCGTGTGCGGTATCGCTCTGCGGGGCGCTGCCTGGATC
>JAQWJQ010000079.1 GCA_029248265.1 Planctomycetota bacterium | reverse complement strand
CATCCAGGCGGGCCTCCTCCACGACGTGGTGGAGGATTGCGAAGATTGGACCTCGGCGCGCGTCGCCGAGGAGTTCGGGCCAGAGGTCGCCTCGGTGGTCGCGGAGGTGACCGAGCGCAAGGGCGAGTCATGGGAGACTCGCAAGGACGAGGCCCTCGCCGCGGTGGAGACGATGAGCCTCCGCGCGCTCGTCGTGAAGGCCGCGGACAAGCTGCACAACATGCGCTCCCTCGGGGCGCGGTTGGACGCGGCGAGCAGCTCAGAGGAGGCCTGGAGCCACTTCAGCCGCGGCCCCGCTCAGACCATCGGCCACGCCCGGAAGCTCGTCGTCGCGCTGCGCCGGCGTCTGGATGCCGTGGACGGCTTCGATGCGCTGTCGATCGACCTGGAGCGCGCCCTCGAGGGACTCACGCGTCACGAGCCGGCGTGATCTGAAGCCGGGAGCGGGCACCGGGGGGGGCCGGACCCGTGGGTCAAGACGCGCCTGTTGTCGCCGCCGTCCCGAAGCCACCAGTCGTCACCGCCATGGACGGCGGTGTGCCAGGCCTCGGAGCCCTCGTTGATGGGGTCGGCGTCGGCGCGCGAGTCGGACGCCAGGGCGCGATCGGAGCCGTTACTTGGAGGTGTAGAGAGTCCGCTGCCAGATCTGAAAGATGGTCTCCAGGATCGTGTCGGGGTCCTGCTGCGGCTTCCTGCCGAAGGCCTCGATCAGCACGGTGGAGTCCATCCGGTTGACCGCGAAGGCCGTCCACTCGGGGTCGACGTCTGCGAAGTAGCCGAGCTCTTGGCCGACGCGGATGCGGGCGGCGACCGCCGCGTCCCACTGCCCCATGAAGTCTCCCCAGGTCTTGGCGAGGCGGGCGTCCAGCGTTGCGGCCTCCGCGATCGCGCGGAAGGTCGCGCCGTTCTCGACGACGACTTCGATGAGGCCCCGAAGCGCGGACCGGAGGGTCTCGGGGTCATCGTCCGTGGATGAGAGCCACTGGAGCGTGGCCCCGATCATCACCTGCTCCAACTCTGCCAGGCGCCCCTCAATCAGGTCTGCGATGGAGTTGAAGTGCAGGTAGAAGGAGGGCCTGCTGAGGCCGGTGCCCTCCATGATCATCTTCACCGTGACGTCGCGGAGCGGGTGGTCCCAGAGGAGGGCGACGGCCTTGCTGGCGATCAGCTCCTGCGCTGCGGTGCTCGGTCGGCGCGGGGGCGGGGTGTCTGACATGTGGGGCGGGGTCGGCTGGGTCCGCCGAGGCCCAACATCATGACAGCTTTCGGTGAGGCCGCCACATGTTGTTGGTTCCGGCGTGGTGGGTAACAATCCTGATCGGGTGACTCCAGAGAAGAGGGGGGGGCGAACAGGCCCACATGCCCGAAGGTCCCGAGATTCACCGCGCCGCCGACCAGATCGCCGAGGCGATTGAGGGGGAGGTCATGCGCGACGTGAGCTTCGGGATGTCCCACCTGAAGTCCTGGGAGAGCGAGCTCGCTGGCGCCACCGTCACGGAGGTGGAGGCGCGCGGGAAGGCGATCCTGACCCGCTTTGACGTGGGCGTCGCGGTCTATTCACACAACCAGCTGTACGGGAAGTGGTACTTCCGCAGGGCGGGTCATTACCCGAAGACCGGCCGCTCGCTCCGGATGGAGCTGCGGGGAGAGACCCGCTCGGCGCTGCTCTACAGCGCCTCCGAGATCGAGGTCCTGCGCCCGGAAGAAGAGCCGCACCACCAGTACCTCGGCAAGCTCGGCCCCGACGCCGTGGACGCGGAGGTCACGGAGGAGCAGGTGCTCGAGCAACTGGAGGACCGCCGCTTCCGCGGCCGCAATCTCGGGGGCCTGCTCCTCGACCAGAGCTTCGTGAGTGGCCTCGGGAACTACCTCCGGAGCGAGATCTTGTGGTGGGCGGGCCTCCACCCGAGCTGGCGACCGAAGGACCTCGACGAGGACGAGCGGCGCGACCTCGCGCGCTGGGTCCTCGACGTCACCCGGCAGAGCTATGAAACCGGCGGGGTGACCGACTGCTTGCAGCGCGTCGAGGACGCGAAGGAGCGCGGCGTGCCGTTCAGGCACTATCGCCACGCCGCCTTCGCGCGCGCAGGGCGCCCGTGCCCCGAGTGCGGGACCCCCATCGAGAAGATCGAGGTCGGGTCGAGGCGGCTCTATCTCTGCGTCCCCTGTCAGCCTCCGCGCTGAGCCGGGTGCAAGCGCGGCGCGCGCCTCAGACCTTCCGATCCTCGAGGGCACCGGACTGCTCGAGCGCCGCCAGGACGGCGTCGCGGGCAGCAGGCCGGCACATCACGAGCTCGTGGTTACGGGGGTCGGCCTGGTTGTAGACATGCTCGCTCCCGTCGAGCCGGCAGACGTGCCAGCCCAGGCTTCGCGCGATGGTCTCCGGGGCGCAGGTGTCCCACTCCTTGAGGCCGATCTTGTGCACGTACATGTCCGCGTCTCCGGTGAGCAGCATGCCCGCCTTGTGTCCTGCGGAGCCAGCGGGGACGAGGTCGCCCTCCACGGCGGCGGCGAAGCGGTCCACCCATTCGGGGGTGTGGGAGCGGCTGACCGCGATGCGAGGGCGGCCCTCCTGGGGGCTCGCACCGCTGATGAGTGCGCCTTGGTCGCCCCCCTCGGATCCCGCGCGCTCGGCGCCCGCCTGGGCGACCCCGTAGAGGACCTTGCCCTGGGACGGCAGGGCCACGGCACCGAGGACGCAGCGGCCGTCGACGGCGAGGGCCACGTGCACGGCCCAATCGTCCCGGAGCTGGGCGTACTCCTTGGTGCCGTCCAGCGGGTCCACGATCCAGACCCTCGACTTCGCGAGGCGCTCGGGCGTATCGACGGTCTCTTCGCTCAGCACCCCGTCGTCGGGGTAGCGTCCGGCGAGCAACCCGTGGAGCAGACCGTCGCAGGCCTGGTCGCACACATCGCCCAGGGTCTTGCCTTCCCAGCGCTCCAGCGCGCGGAGGGCGAGGCCACGATCGCCCGCGTCACGGGCGGCGGCGATCGCGAAGGCGAGGTCTCGTTCGATGGTGGCGGGGTCGAGCATCACTAGGGGAGTTGGTGGAGCCCTCAGAGGGAGGGCAGCGGTGTGGGGAGGTCTGGCCAGCTGGCGCCCGAGGGCGAAGCTCGGCGCCCCCCTGAGTCCTGGATCGGGTCCGGCGGCCTATTTCTTGACGGTTCAGTGATGAGGTCGCGGAAGTTCGGCTCCGGCGTCAGCTCAGGCGACTGGAGGGCGCCACGCCACCCCTGATCCGGCCGCGGCTCAGGGGGTCCCCGTCGGGCCGCGCCAGGCGGCGAACCCGCCCTCGAGGTTGTGGAGGCCGGGCACGCCCTCCTGGGAGAGGTGCTCGCACACCGCGGCGGAGCGGCCGCCGGCGGCGCAGTACACGAGGATGGGCTTGCCGTCCGTGGGGAGCTCGTCGCTGCGCTGCCCGATCTCGTCCATCGGGATCAGGAGCGAGCCCTTGATCACCCCGGCGGCCATCTCGGAGGGGGTCCTCACGTCGATGATGTGCGCGCCCGCGTTGCCGAAGAGCTCGAGGGCCGTCTGCCCGTCGATGTCGCGCCAGAGCTGGCCATCCATGATCATCTCCCGGGTGAGGGTCTCACCCTCCACGGAGCGCGCGAGGAGCTCGCGCAGGTTCCCCACCTCGGCGGCGAGCTCGTCCTTGGCGTTGTTGGCCCGGCGAGCCTGGTCCTTGGCGGCCTCGGCGTCCGCCTTGGCCTGCTTGAGCTTGTCACGGTCGCGGAGGACCAGGAAGAGCATGAGGATCCACCCTGCGAGGCTGAAGATGTCGAGCAGCAGCCCCATGTCGTCACCTCCTCCGCCTTGAGTGGTGATGTTCAACGTGTCCAGGAGGAATGCCGGGTGGAGCGTGATCATGTGCATTCTCGGAAGTCCTCGGTCGAGGGGGGTCAGCTGCGGGGCGCGAAGATTGCCGCGCTCGCAGTAAAGCCGTGGAGGAAGGGGCGGCCGCCCACGGGGCCGATCTCGCCGTTGGCGGCGAAGCCCGCGAGGGGGAAGCCAGGGCCAAAGGCCGACTCGATGGCGGCGGCGTCATGGTGGGGGTGGCCGAACATCCCCTGGCCGCGGCCACCGCAGGTGAACAGGAGCCCGCCGGAAGCCTGGCCCATGGACTCCAGCCCGGCGACCTCGAGGACGGAGGCCAGCTCGGCCTCGGCTGAGGCGCCGTCCCGCACCATGAACTGGAACGTGGTCCCGTTCCGGAAGCCGCCGTCGGCGACCGCGATGGCGTGGCGCTGGGGGTCGAGGCCCATGATGTTCCGCACCAGCAGGTCACCGGGGCGGAACGAGGAGCGCGCGGCGTCCACGGCGCGCCCGATGAAGGCGCCCTTCTGGAAGAGCTCGCGCTCGCTCTCGTCGATCGACTCGAGGACCTCGAAGAGGACCTTGGCGGCCGGCTGACCGCGGAGCTCGAAGATGGCGTTGCCCTCGACCCGGGTGGCGACCAGGGGCGGCCCGATCGGGCGGCAGCCCTGGCTCACGGCGCTGACCACCCTCGTGCCTCCCTTGAGCAGTACGGCCACTGCGCCGGAGTTCACCGGGTCCGCGCCGGCATAGAGGATGTTCTGGCCTGGCGCGATGCCGCCGCTCGCCAGCCCCCCTGTGACCGAGAGGCCTGGCTGGGACTCGGCCAGGTCGTCGAGGAGCGTCGGGACGGGGAAGGTGAAGGGGTCCGCAACGAGGATGGCTGAGGTGTGCTCAGGGTCGTCGATGGGAAGCGCCTCGGCGTCCCAGCCACCCTCGCCGGGTGGGGCAAGGCGGACGACCTCGACCTCCGTCTCGGGCAGGCTGGCGGCGAGGACTGAGAGCCCAGGCCGCTGCTCGAGCTCCTTGCCCGTACCGGCCGTCCAGGCACCCGTGCAGCCGGCGGCCTCGGCCGCCCCGGTGGTCTCCACGAGCTCCGCTGACACGCGGGCGAGGTCGCCGCCGTGGTGATGGGTCGTGAAGGCGAAGAGCAGGTCGGGCTGGGCGCCGTCGAGCTGGGCGTCGATCTCGCCTGAGACCTCCGCCACCGCCGCGTCGAGGTCGTTCAGACTCGAGACGGCCGAGGCGCAGCGGAGGGTGGTGGAATCCGTCTGCATGCCCCGTGATCTAGTGGAGCCTCTCGACGTCGCCGAGGGAGCGCCAGCCGGCCACGAGGCCCGCGGCGAAGTTGTGGTCCCGCTCCTTCACTGCCACGCCATAGGTGGCGGTGGAGCGAATCCACTGCTCTCGCTCCTCCTCGCTGCCCTGGTCGGCGGCCCAGGTGTCGACGTCGTGCATGACGACCTCAAACCCGTTGGACTCGTCGAAGCGACCGATGACCGCACTCCCGTCCTTGCACTCCACGACGAGGTTCATTCCGTGCGGTGCGTTCATGATGTTGTCGTTCATGTCGTCCGCCATTGTAGGACGGTCCGCGGCCAGTTGGTCGGCTATCCTTGCCCCCCAATGAAGCCCTCCGAAGCGATCTGGATGGATGGCGAGCTGATCCCCTGGGGTCAGGCGCAGATCCACGTTCTGTCCCACAGCCTCCACTACGGCAACGCGGTCTTTGAGGGCATGCGGGCTTACGCCACACCCGGCGGCCCGGCGCTCCTGCGGCTGAGGGAGCACGTCCGGCGGATGTTCCGCTCCTGCGCGGTGCTCGACATGGAGATCCCGTTCTCCCCCGAGGCGGTGGAGCAGGCGGTGATCGACACCGTGCGCCGGAACGGGCACGAGTCCTGCTACGTTCGGCCGCTCGTCTTCCGCGGAGCAGGGCCGCTCGGTGTGCTGCCCAAGGGCAACCCGATTCAGCTGATCATCGCCACCTGGGAGTGGGACTCGCTCCACGGCAACGAGGCGGTGGAGTCCGGCGTGGACGTGTGCTTTAGCTCCTGGCGCCGGATGGCGCCGGGGACGCACCCCTCCATGGCCAAGGCCTCGGGCAACTACCTCAACTCCCAGCTCGTCATCCAGGAGGCCGTGCGCAACGGCTACGCGGAGGGCCTCGTGCTCGACGTGGACGGGTACCTCTCGGAGGGCAGCGGCGAGAACCTCTTCCTGGTCCAAGACGGCGCCATCGTCACCCCGCCCATCGGTAACTCCATTCTCGAGGGCATCACGCGGGACATGGTGATCCAGCTCGCCCGCGAGATGGGCCTCGAGCTCCGGGAGCGGCGGATTCCGCGCGAGGCGATCTTCTTCGCGGAGGAGCTGTTCATGACCGGGACCGCCGCCGAGATCACGCCGGTGCGCAGCGTTGACCGCAGGGCCATGGAGGGCGGTGCCCCGGGGCCGGTGACCAAGAGGCTCCAGGAGGCGTTCTTCTCCATCGTCGAGGGCCGGGTGCCAGACCGTCACGGCTGGCTGACCCACACGCGTGAGGCTTCGTCGTGAGCGCGATCCCCCGGGTGTGCGTGGACGGCGCGCCGCTCCTGGCGGCGGCCGAGGTCGAGGCCATGCGGGCGGAGCTGGGTCCAGGCTGGGAGCTCAAGGGGCTCTCGATCGAGCTCCAGGTGAGCCTCGCAGACTTCGGGGCCGCCCTGGCGGCGCTGAACGCGCTGGCGGAGGTCGCCGAGGAGCAGAACCACCACCCGGACCTCGGGATCAGCGACTACCGACGGCTGACGATCTCCCTCACGACCCACGATGCGGGCGGGCTGACGGCGAATGACTTCGTGGTCGCGCGCCAGGCGGAAGGGGTGCTCGGGGCCGGCGCCTAGGGCCAGAGGGGCTCGATGAGCTCCGCCTCGTAGGCGCGCAGCTCGGCCATCAGCTCGGCCACGACGGCCGGATGGTCGGCGGCCACGTCGCGGCGCTCCGAGACGTCGGCGACGAGGTCGAAGAGCTCGGCGTCCTTGGAGCGGTCGTTCAGCAAGAGCTTCCAGCGGCCGCGCCGCGCGGCGATGGGGCCCGCGCCCCCGCTGCGTCGCCAGTACAGGGAGCGCTCCGTCAGGGGGCCGCCCCCCTCGCCCCGAAGGACCGCCGTGAGGTCGAGGCCGTCGAGCTCGGCGCCGGGCCTCGGCGTGCTCCCCGCCGCCGCGAGGAACGTCGGCGTCAGGTCGAGGGAGATGGCCGGGGTCTCGATGACCGTGCCTGGTGCGACGACGCCGGGCCAGCGCAGGGCGGCGGGCACCCGGATGCCGCCCTCGTACAGCTGCCCCTTTCGGCCGCGCAGGGGCTTGTTCACCGCCGCGGTCTGGGTCTGGCCCCCGTTGTCGTTGGTGAAGAGCACGAGCGTGTCCTCCGAGATCCCGGTGCGCTCAAGGGCCTCCATGATCTTGCCCACGTTGTCATCCATGGCCTTCACCAGCCCGGCGTAGTTCCGCCGCCGCGTCTTCTCGATGGAGGCGAGCTCGGGGAGCTCCACGTCGCCCGGCCTCGGCTGGAGCGGGCCGTGGGGGGCCGTGAAGGACACGAACAGGAAGAAGGGCTCCTCGCGCTCCTTCTCGATGAACTCCACCGCGGCGTCACCGAACCGGTCGGTGACGTAGCCGTCCTCCGGAGTGGGAGAGCGGTCCCGCAGGAGCACACGGTGGGGCGTCGGCTCCTCCATCTCGAGGTAGGGCCGCGAGCCCTGGAGGCATCCCATGAACCAGTCGAAGCCGCGCTCGTTGGGGTGGTAGGGATCGGGGTACCCCAGGTGCCACTTGCCGACCAGCGCTGTCTCGTACCCCGCCTCCGCCAGCCGGTCGGCGATGGTCGCCTCCGCGAGGGCCATGCCGCCCTTCATGTAGCCAGGGGGGATGTTCTTCTCGTGGCCGAAGCGCTGCTGGTAGCGGCCGGTCATCAGGCCAGCCCTTGACGGGGAGCAGACGCAGGCCGACATGTAGAAGGCCCGGAAGACCGCGCCCTCATCGGCGATGGAGTCGATGTGCGGCGTGAGCCCCCTCATGTCCTCCATGGAGTCCGGCTGGAAGCCAAAGTCCGAGAAGCCCGCGTCGTCGGCGAAGAGCACGACGATGTTGGGCCGGCCGGCGCCCGGCGCGGGCGTCTCGACGGGGCTCGCGGGCGCGGAGCGGTCGTCGGTGGTCGTGGCGGCGCAGGCCGCCAGCAAGATCGGTGTGAGACAGAGGAGTTGAGCGAGACGATTCACCGCACCAGCGTAGGGGCTTGGCGGCCATCGCGCACCGCCTGACCAACCCGGGGGCGCCCACGGCCCCAGTCGCGACTCCGCCGAGCCGTCCTCGGGCGCGGTCGGGCGGGGAGGCCCCGTCGCACGGAGCGCGACAGTCCCTAAGATCTGAGCATGCGACCGCATGCGATTCTCCCTCCGCTGGCTTCGTGCCTGCTCGCCGTCCCGACCCTCGCCCAGAACGGCGACCGCAACGGGGAGGTCCAGGGTGACCTGCCCGCGGACCTCGCCATCCCTGCGGCGCCGGTGCTCTCGGCCGAGGAGGAGCTCGCGACCTTCGAACTGCCCCCCGGCTTCAAGGTCGAGCTGGTGGCGGCGGAACCCATGGTCGTGGACCCCGTCCAGGTGGTCTTCGACGAGCTCGGCAGGCTGTGGGTGGTCGAGATGCGGGGCTACATGCCAGACATCGCGGGCAACGGTGAGAGGGAGCCCATCGGGTGCATCGCGGTGCTCACCGATGAGGACGGGGATGGGACCATGGACCGGCGCGAGGACTTCGCGGACGAGCTCGTGCTTCCCCGGGGCGTCGCCCCCATGTTCGGCGGTGCCCTCTGCATCCTCCCGCCCGAGCTGGTGTTCCTGCGGGACGACGACGGGGACGGGGTCCTCGATCGACGTGAGGTGGTGATGGATGGCCTGACCAAGGGCCTCGAAAATCCGGAGCACGACATCAACGGGCCGACCATGGGGCTCGACAACTGGGTCCACTTCGCCAACTGGAACCGGGCGGTGCGGCGCACCGAGGACGAGAACGGCGAGGGGGTCTGGGAGATTCGCCGCGAGCGGCAGGGCGGCCAGTGGGGTCTGGCGCAAGACGACGTCGGTCGCTTCGCGCGGAACACGAACCCGCAGCCTCTCTTCATGGACATCGCCCCCGCGCGGTACGCGGTGCGTAACCGTCACCAGCGCAAGTTCCACGGGTCCTTCGCCGGGGTGGAGGCCACGCGCGAGGTCTTCCCCGCGCGCATCAACCCCGGGGTCAACCGCGGCTACCAGGAGGTGACCCTTCGGGACGACTACACCCTCCACTACTTCACCGCCGCGTGCAGCGCGACGCCGCTGCGCGGCGCGGCCCTCGGCGAGGAGTCGCGGGGTGACATCTTCGTCTGCGAGCCGACCGGTAACCTGGTCAAGCGCTACCGCATCGACGAGCGCGACGAGACGGCGAAGCTCAAGGCGACCGACGTCCGCGGGGAGCGCGACTTCCTCACCTCGACCCACGAGCGGTTCCGGCCGGTCGCCATGACGACGGGGCCGGACGGGGCGCTCTACATCGCGGACATGTACCGGGGGCTCATCCAGCACCGGATCTTCCTGACGACCTTCCTCCGCCGGCAGATCGAGGAGCGGGGGTTGGAGGGGCCCATGGGCCTCGGGCGGATCTGGCGGGTCCGGAAGGAGGGGGAGCCCGCGCGCCGTCCGGACGTGGACCTCGCGGGGGCTGAGCTCGAGGAGCTGGCTCAGCTGCTGACCTCGGACAACGCCTGGGTGCGGGACAGCGCCCAGCGCATCCTCGTGGAGGACCTCGACGGCGAGGCGGCGGCCCTCGCGGTGCTGCGCTCCATCGTCGACGGCGGGGACTCGGCCCTGGGCGCGGTGCACGCGCTCTGGACCCTGGACGGCGTCGACTTCATCGACGACGGGACCCTCCGGAGCGGCCTCTCGTTCCCGGACCCGCGGGTCCGCGCGGCCGCCGCGGAGATCGCGGAGCGGCGCCTGGACCTGGAGGGCAGCGACCTCATCGACGACGTGCTCGCCGGCGCGCTCGCCGACCCCAACGCCCGGGCGCGGCTCCACGCGCTGCTGGCCCTCGGCGCGTCGGACCAGGAGGTGGTGCTCGAGGGCTTCGTCCAGCGCATGTCGGCGGACGCATCCTCGAGCCTCGAGCGCTCGGCGGTCGTTTCAGGCCTCCAGTTCCGCGAGGCGGACCTCCTGCTCGACCTCGCGCGCCGCGAGGCGTGGGCCTCCGACCTCCCGGGGCGCAAGGAGCTGCTCCGCTCCCTCGCCTCTTGCGTGGGGCGGGAGAACCTCCAGGAGAACGTGGGGCTCGTGGTGGATCTGGCCCTGGAGCCCCCGGCGGCGTGGTGGAGCAAGCCGCTCCTCGACGGCCTGATGGAGACCCGCCGCAAGGGGCCGCGCGGGGAGCGCCTGCCGCTCCCGCTGCGCGCCATGCCCGCGTACTTCTCCGCGCAGGCTCAGGACGCTGCCGCCGCGCCGACCGCGGCCGCGAGCAAGGTGGACGAGGGGTGCACGTGGCCCGGCAAGCCCGGCGCGGTGGAGGTCGAGCTCCCCCGCGACCTGACCGTCGCGGAGACCGTCCAGTACGAGCGCGGCAGGACCGTGTACGAGAACGTCTGCGCGACCTGCCACCAGAGCCACGGCGGGGGACAGGACGGCAAGGCGCCGACCCTGCGCGGGACCACCTACGCGGTGGGTGACGAGGATCGCCTCGTGCAGATCCTCATGCACGGCCTCGAGGGACCGCTGGAGATCGAGGGCCGCACCTGGAACCTCGAGATGCCCCGCTTCGAGGGAGAGGACGAGGACCTGGCGGACGTGCTGACCTACATCCGCCGCTCCTGGGGCAACGGCGTCGAGCCGGTCACCCTGGACACGGTCGTGCGGAATCGAGCTGCGGCGGGCGACCGGGTCAAGCCCATGACCGCGGCCGAGCTCGACGGCTGACTTCCTCGGATGGGCCCCGCTGGATGGGCCCGGTTGGATGGGCCCGGTCGGATGAGCCCGGTCGGATGAGCCCGGTCGGATGAGCCCGGTCGGATGAGCCCCGTCGGATGAGCCCCGTCGGGTAAGCCTCAGCCGTCCGCCTGGCAGAGGGAGGCCGCGCGGATCTCGAGGTCGGCCCCAGGTGAAACGAACTCCACGGCGGTGAGCCCCGACATGGGGAGCTCCGCGGCCGTGCGGTCGCCGATCTGGACCACGGTCCGGTGCGGCCCGCGGAGGACGGTGACCACGTTCACCTTGCCGCCCTTCCAGAGCTCATGGCCGGAGAGGTCCACCGACTCGCTCCCGGCCCTGTTCACCAGGGACAGCATCAGCCCCTCGCCGCTCACCTGCGCGCGGACTCCGGCCGCGTCGCCCAGCTCCAGCCGCCGGGTCCGCGCGACGGGCACCCACCGGTGTCGGCCGCGCTCCTCGATGCGGGCGTCCCGCCAGTGGATCTCGATGTCGTCGTCCCAGCCGTGGATCTGGAACGCGAGCGATCCCTGGAGGTCGGCGCCGTCGAGCAGGTCGGCGGCGGGGACCCCGTTGATCCAGGTCCGCAGGTGGGGGCCCTCGCAGACCATGCGGTAGCGGTTCCAGCCGTCGAGGTCGAAGGCCTCGCGCGCGGCCTGGTTGTCCGAGAGGTCGTCGAGCCACCCGCGGCGCCCCTCGTCGAAGAGCCCGGCGGACCACGCGCGGGGTGAGGGGTCGATCTCCGCCTGGTAGCCGCGCAGCACCCCATCCCCGCCCACGTGGCTCCGGAGCTGGATCCCGGAGTTGCCCTCGACGGCGATCCGGACATCGACCTCCATGGTGAAGTCGCCGAACTCGCGGTCGGAGACGAGGAAGCTCTGCTGCTGCTGTGGACCGGCGCGTCCGATCAGGGTGGTCCCTTGAACCTCGTAGCGGGCATCGCCGACGTTGGACCAGCCCGCGGTGTCTCCGCTGCTGAAGAGCGGGGTGCCCACTTGTCCGCCGCCGCTCAGTTCGCGCACGCGCATCCCGCGGATCCAGACCTCGTCGCCGTGGTCCTGGATCAAGAGGCGGCCCGGCCCGGACGCGGCGAACCCGTCGACGCCCTTGAACTTGCTGTCCTCGACGAGCGCGGCCCACTCGGGGGTGGAGGTGTCCGCGGCCGCGACCAGGACGCCGTCGAGCCAGTGCTCGAGCAGGGGCCCGCGGGAGACGATGCGGGCCTCGTGGAACTCGCCCCAGGGCAGAGCTGGGGAGTCGCCCGCGGAGACGACGTCGTACAGCGCGCCGGCGCGATGCTCCCCGTTCTGCGTGGGGGAGGCGGCGTCGAGGAGCTGGAACTCAGGGCCGATGGGCTGCTTCGCATCGGCCGCGATGCGGTACTTCAGCCCGGAGTTCCCGGCGACGCTGGTCTTCCACTGGAAGGTGAGCTCGAAGTCTCCGAACAGCTCGCGCGTCGTGAGGTCACCGGCGCGTCCGTCACGCCGCAGGACGTCCCCCTCGAAGCGCCAGCTCTCCGGGACCTCGCCGCCGCCGAAGGCCTGCCAGTGCTCCGGGCCCATGAGCGAGGTCCACCCGTCGGCGGCGGCCGCGGGCGCGGTCCGTTCATCCGTGACGGTCCCGGTGGCGGCCCACTCTGTGCCGCGGATCAAGAGGCCCCGGAACTGTGGGTCGCGGTGGGAGGCCTGTGAGCCGGGCACGTTCTTCCAGACGTGCCCCAACGGCGTATGAAACATGCGCCCCTCGCCATAGGAGCGCACGAGGATCATCGGCTCGGCCTCGCCGGTGCCGCCGCTCTCCTTGCTGGAGAGCGCCGTGGCGAGGACCCGTCGCTCGACGTCATGGACATTGACGAGGTTGTGATAGAGCTCGTCGGGGTGCTGGAGAATGGTCGGCAGGGAGCGGGTCACGGGGTGGTCGCGGTCGACGACCTCCACGTCGAAGGGGTGGAACCGCCCGTGCCCGGTCCCCTTGCGCCAGAGGTCCGCCACGAGCTTCTCGTACTCCGGCCACCCGTTCCCGTGGTTGTCCGCCGCGTGGATGACGACGACGCCCAGTCCGGCGCGTACGGCCTCGAGGAACGCGGACTCCGCCGCCTCACCCCACCGTGGGCCGTTGTAGTCGAGGACGACCGCGTCCAGCGCTTGGAGGGCGTCCTGATCGGCGAGGGTCTTGCCCGGTTCCCGCGTGACCGAGACCTCGAAGCGACCGCTCGCGCGGAGGATCGACGCGAGGGATGGGGTGGTCCATTCCCAGTCGTGGTTGTTCGCGCCCGAGACCACCAGGACCTTGGGGTCGCCCTCGTGGGCGGCGAGCGGGAGGCTGAGGAGAGCGAGAGCGAACGCGGGGAGGAGTGCCATGTCGTGGAGGATACGCCCTCCGCTCAAGGTCCGCTCGGCGCCCGGACGCGGCGCCGCTCCCCGGGGGCGTGGACCGACAAGGTGATCCCGCTCGCGCTGCGCAGGGTCCCGGGCACCGCAGCCGGGATCGTGGCCTGGCGCGTATCGAAGACGAGCACCACGCCCTCGCCCATGACCTCGAAGGTCCCGTCCACAAAGATCGCAGCGGTGGCCTCCGAGATTCCGACGCCGACCCAGCCGTCGGGTCCATCCGCTTGCCTGTCCAGGAGCGCGCTGATCAGGCGCCCCTCCCGCTTCCGCTCGCGAAAGTGCTGGTCGACGATCACCCCCGGTACGAGCTGGAGGGAGGCGAGCGCGGGCATGGCGCCGCTCGCATAGGCCTCCGGCTCCGGGGCGCCTGAAATCATCACGCTCCCCAGCACGGCGGCGCCGGCGCTGGTGCCCCCGACGACGGCGCCGGCGCGGTGCCTGGCGCGGATCAGCTCCACCAGGTCGAGGCGCTCGAGGGACTCCATCAGGCGGAGCTGGCTGCCGCCCCCGAGCCAGATCAGGTCCGCGCCCTCGATGAGTGCGCGCGCGCGCTCGTCTTCTGGCACGAGGACCGCGGAGGCGGCGCCTGCCGTCCTCCACATCTCGACCGAGCTGAGCCCTCGATCCTCCCGCGCGGAAGCGAAGGGCACCACGGCGACCCGCGGTCCGGCGCCCGCAGTCCGCGTCTCTCGCAGTCCTCTCTGGGCGACCGCCATGGGCGTGCCACCACCCCCGACCGCGAGGACGGCACCAGGGCCGACCCTGGTGCCCGCTGCTCCTGAGGCCGGAGTGAGGGGCGAGCAAGCGGGCAGCATGGCGGCGAAGCACGCGCAGCAGGCCACCAGGAGGGAGCGTCGCGGTCCGGGCTGAGGCCCGTGGGTTCTGCGGATTCTCCTCCGCTTGTTGGCCTGATGCATTCGATGAGTGAGTGTGAAGCCGTGTTTGGAAGTGGAGATCCCTGCCTCATTGGGGGACGACTGGAGGGCAGCGATCCTGGTGGAGCTGGATGCGGCTGAGTATGAGTTACCCCGCCTGAGCCCGGCCGCGGTCGAGCTCGCTGCCCTGGTGGTGAGCGGCGAGTACAACGCGGTGGCTGTCGGCGAGATCCTCGAAGGGGACGCGGGCCTGAAGCGGCAGGTCCTAGACCTTGCCAACTCGGCGCTCTATGCCGGTAGCGACCCGGTCGAATCATCGAGCAGCGCTGCTCACCGCATCGGGATGCGTGGGCTGTGGGAGCTGGCGGTGATCAAGGTCGCCAGGTCTCAGATCTTCGGGCCCGTCCTGGAGAGCGTCCTCGGGCGAGATCGGAGCTGGAGGAGCGCCTGCATCGCAGGCGCGATCTCACACCGCCTGTCCACAGCCAAGCTCGGCTCCAACCGGGCGTCGATGCTCGCTGGCCTCATCCTCAGCGCGGGGACGCCTCTCGGGCATCAGCTGATCCGGCGGGTCGAGGCGCGGCAAGGCGACCAGCTCTCATCGGGCATGCGCCGGGAGCTGGTCAGCCGGGTGGGCCCGGCCCTGTGCCTGATGCTCGCCCGCAACTGGTCCCTGTCGCCCGCCATCGAGGCCGCGGCAGAGTCGCTCGTCCACGGCCGCAATGAGCTGCCGCGGAGTCGCGAGGTCCAGGTCGCGGTCTTCTCCACCTACCTGGGTCGCCTGCTCGCCGCCGAGGGCTTCGATAACCTCGCGATCCCGCGGAGTTGGCCCTCAGCCCTCGCGCTCGAGATCGACGAGCGAGAGCTCGGCGACATCGTGGCTCTGGCCTCGAGCGCCGGGTCCGCCTCGTTCGTGTTCTGACCGGGGAGGCCCCGGCGGGCTCGTCTAGCGCGCCTCGAGGCGGAGCGTGTCGAACACGCGCCCGTCCTCGTCCATGGCCTGGAGCTCCAGGTCGTCGCCCAGGATCGCCACGTGGAGGTGGTGGTGCCGCCTCGCCTTGCGGTTGCCGAACCAGGTGTTCGTCCCGTCGAAGTCTTCGAGCGGTCCACCGCCGCCAGCGGCGGTGATGTAGAGCACGCCGCCGTCCTGATGGGGCCGGACCGCGCCGCCCTTGATGGGGAAGGTGCGCTCGTAGTCGTGCACGTGACCCGAGAAGCAGATGTCGACGCCGTGCTTCTCCAGGAGACGGACGATGTTGCGCACGTTCATGTCGCCCCGGGTGGACGAGGTCTTGGTCGTGTCGCCGTAGTCGTTGGAGTCGCTGGTGTACGGGGGCTGGTGTAGCACGGCGAAGCGCCACTTGGCCTTCGACGCGGACAGCGCCTCCTCCAGCCAGGCCAGTTGCTCTGACTGCTGGGCCAGGGAGCGGTTGCCGTCGATCATGAAGAACTCGGCGGACCCGTAGCGGAGGGAGTACCAGCGCTCGGGGGCGGGGAGCGACATGTAGTCGTAGTAGAGCTGGGCGTCCTGCTCGTGGTTGCCGAGGACGGACACCAGCGGCGCGTGCTCGATCAGGGGCCGCATGCTGGGGAAGAACGTCTCGGTCCAGTCCGTCTTGCTGCCGCCGGTGTCCACGAGGTCGCCGCAGTGGACCACGAAGTTCGGGCGCTGCTCGAAGGCCAGGTCGCTCACGCGCTTGGCCACGGCGCCGTTGGTCTGGGTGTCCCCGATGACCGTGAAGGTGAACGCGCTGCGGTCGCTGGCGGGCGCGGTCCGGAACGAGCGTACGGGGCCCTCCAGCACGGGCACCGCGTCGCCGCTGGCGGGTCCGATGAGGTTCATCTGATAGAAGTACTTCGTGTCGGCCTTGAGGCCCTCGAGGCGAACCTCGTGGAGCCGGGAGCCGGGCGTCTCGGAGGAGACCTCGGTCCAGCTCGCCTCGGACTCGGGGCGGACGAGGACGAGGGCCTCCGAGGGCCAGCTGGACTCGCCGAGGACGCTCACCGCGTCGGTGGAGGGCCAGGTGAGGTACGGCTGGACCCTCCAGTCGAAGGTCGCGTCGGTCCAGGGGGTCGTGTTGGCCGCTCCGAAGCGCTTCTGGAACGCGAGCTTGCCGCCGAAGGGCGTATCGAAGACCTCCAGCGCCGCGATCCGGCCGTCGTGGGGGGACATCTCGTTCACGTCACGGTAGGCGCCGACCACCAGCCGCTCCTCTCCGCTGTACAGGATGGGGCCACCGGGCGCGTCGGAGCGGGCCACGACCACGCCGTCCATGGTGAGCTCGGCACGCTCCCCGTCGTAGGAGGCCGTGATCAGGTGGAGGCGGCCGAACTCGTAGGGCTGATCCGCGCGGAGGGTGACCAGCTTGCCGTCGCCGTCATCCGTGGCCTCGGTGGAGATCATCAGGGTGAAGGCGGAGTCGTCGTACCCGAGGATCCAGCCCGTCTCGGCGTTTGCGTTGTCCTCGACGGCGCCGACGATCCCGCCCCAGCGACGCGGGGTCTCCACAGACACCAGCGCCCCCACGTGGAGCTCCTGCTCGGGCAGCTTCCCTTGCTGGCCTCCGAGAGAGACGTACGCGTCGTCCACGCTGTTGAAGATCAACCCGCCGCCCACCGCCTCGGGGGCGAAGGCCAGCTCGGCGTTGGCGCGCCGAAGGGGGCCCGCGAGCGCCCCTTCCAGCTCACCTGAGCGTTGCAGTCGCAGGACAGAGCCGCGGAAGACGGGCGGCAGTGCCGCGCCGAGGGCGAGGGCTGCGGTGAAGGCGAGGACGAGGCGGGTGCGTTGGATCATCGGCGGACTCGGATGTTCTGGATCTTGAAGACGGTGCCGTCATGGTCACAGCGAAGCGCGAGACCACCGGGCTCGAAGCCGTCGGCGTGGACCATTCGATTCACGAGGACGCCGTTGAGGTACACGGTCACGGTGGTGCCCCGCTCTCCATCCCGAACGTCGACCTCCAGGTCGGCCCAGGTGTCGGCGGCGATGAGCTCACTGCCCACCTCTGCGCTGGTCTCGCCGGCCCGGACCGAGCCGGTCATGGCGGCGTCGGGGAAGGATGCGTTGACTCGCACCTCGTAGCCCTCGACCCCGTCATCGCCGTCCGCGGCGCGGACGATCAGGGCGCCGGCGCCGTTGGCGTTGATCTTGACGCGGGCCCGGACGGTGACGTCGCCGAGGTCCTCCACGGGAGCCCAGAGCCACCCCAGGGCGCCCTTGCCGATCAGCTCCTCGTTCTCGAGCTCGAAGTTGCAGTCACCCACGAGCTCCCAGTCGTCCCAGGACGCGCCGGCGTCCAGGAACTCCCACTCGCCCGCGTCCGCGGGGCGATCCAGCGGCTTGACCTGGATGTTCCTGAAGGCGACCGCGCCCTTGGTGCCGGCGAAGCGGATGGGGGCTCGCCCAGTGCCGGCCTTCGGGACCTCGAGGCCCTCGATCACGGTGACGCCGTTGAGCTCCACGCGGTCGAGGAAGCCGGGGCTCTCCTCCGTGGCGGCGCGGTAGTAGATGTCGAGGGGGTTCCACTCTCCCGCCTCGCCGAACGCCTTCGCCGTGGGACCCACCGCGACGCCGTTCCCCGCGAAGCTGCCGCACAGCTCGGCGTCGGGGTAGAGGTTGAGGCTGCCGAGGTTGCCGAGCTCGACGCCCGAGGAGGAGTCCTCGGGGAGCATGAACTCCACGTGGACGTGGGCGTCGCCGAAGGAGCCGCGGGTCACCAGATCGGTGGCGTTGGGGCCGGCGTTGACGAGGGCGCCGTTCCCGACGCCCGTCTTGAAGCGCCGGCTGTCGTCAGGGTCGAGGGTGGCGTCCACGAGCTCCCAGCCGGCGGCCTCGAACTGGCCGAGCGCGTCGCCCCAGGAGAGGCGCAGCACGCCTGCATCCGTCTCGCCGCGGCTGGGCGGTGGCGGCACCATCTTGGAGACGTAGGCGTTGGTCAACGCGCCGCTCGGGAGCTGGTTGATCGTGTAGGAGACCTCGGGGTGCAGGAGCGGCGCGCCG
>JAQWJQ010000067.1 GCA_029248265.1 Planctomycetota bacterium | reverse complement strand
GGCAGAAGCCGATCTACGCGCCGTTCTTCGGGCGGCTCGCTGCCTGTGACCGGAGCGCCGGAGTCCTGCTCCGTCGGGTGAAGGCCCCGCTGGTGTTCTACGGCTGCTACTCGGCGCCCGGGACCGACGTGTTGGACTCCTGGCGCTTCGAGCTTCGGCTCCCGAAGGTCATCCAGCCCGAGGAGCTGGCGGGGCTCGATCCCGAAACGATCGCGGCGCGGATCAATTCGGAGCTAGAACAACTCATTCTCCACCGACCTGAGGAGGCGTTTTGGCTCCACGACCGCTTTCGTGGCGCCCGTGACGCGACTCCGGGTGAATCCGCCGCCGAATCCCGCCACGCCCGATGACCTCGGCCCCTCGAGCCGGGCAAACTGTATCGAGACAGGACCCCGGAACGATGAGCGAGAGCAAGCACCCCTTCCCGCGCATGCGGGACCTCGAGCGGTACCCGCTTGAGACCCGAGAGAGCCTCGTGGAGGTCGGAGACTTCTGCGAGGTCCCCGAGCCCGTCGCGGGCTTCGACAGCTTCGTGGACTCCCTGCCGGACATCTACGCCGGCACGGACTTCAAGACCCTGGTCAGCCGCATCCTCCGGGCCCGCGAGGCGGGTAAGCCGGTGGTGATGGCCATGGGGGCCCACGTGCTGAAGGTCGGCCTCGCGCCGCTGATCATCGACCTGATGGAGCGCGGGGTGGTGACCCACGTGGCGCTCAACTCCGCCGGGGCGATCCATGACTTCGAGATCGCCACGGCCGGGAAGACCTCCGAGCGGGTCGACACCCAGCTCCCCGCGGGCCGGTTTGGCTTCGCGGATGAGACGGGGCTTGGCCTCGCCGAGGCCGCGCGCCGTGGGGCTCACCCCGCTGGAGCCGACGAGCCGGGCCTCGGTCGCGGGCTCGGGAGGATGCTCCTGGACCGTGGCCCCGCGCACGTCGGACTCTCGGTCCCGGCCACCGCCGTGCGGCACGGGCTCGGGGTCACCTGCCACCCCTCGATCGGGGCGGACATCGTGCACATGCACCCCGCATGCGATGGCGCGGACCTCGGCGCAGCGGCGCTCGCGGACTTCCAGCACGTGTGCCGCACCGTCTCCGAGCTCGCCGCGGACGCCGGCTCGGACGCCGGCGGGGTCTGGCTCAACGTGGGGTGCGCGGTCATCCTGCCCGAGGTCTTCCTGAAGGCCGTGAGTGTCGCGATCAACCTCGGCTTCGACCTGTCGGGCATGACCACCGGCAACCTCGACATGATCCGCCAGTACCGCGCGGAGACCAACGTGGTCCGTCGCCCTCCCGGTGACGGGTTCACGCTCATCGGGCAGCATGAGCTGCTCCTGCCGCTCCTGCGAATGGCGATCCTCAGCAAGCTGGAGGGCGGGCGCGTCGGGCGTGACTCATGATTGATGCCAATCGACTGAAGGACCTGCTCGAGGCCCAGAGGGCGCCACGGGTGGTGATCATCGGTGACCTGATCGTGGACAGGTACATCTCCGGTGACGTGAGCCGGATCTCCCCGGAGGCTCCGATCCCGGTCCTGGCTGCGCGCTCGTCAGAGCTCCGGCTGGGGGGCGCGGGCAACGTCGCGGCGAACCTGCGAGCGATGGCAGCGGAGGTCGTGATGGTCGGAGTGGTGGGCGACGACAGTCACGGCGTGCTCCTCCGCGAGCTCTTCGAAGCGGACGGCATCGGCACCGGTGGCGTCATCTTGGACAGCTCCCGTCCCACGATCGAGAAGACGCGGATGATGAGCGGGGTCCAGCAGATGCTGCGCGTCGACTGGGAGGACACCCGCCCGATCGAGACCGACGTCCTGTCGCTCATGCTCGAGGCGATCCCCAGGGAGATGGACGGCGCCGACGCGGTCGTGCTCTCCGACTATGGCAAGGGGACCCTGGCTCAGCCCGTGATCGATCTCGCGATCGCGGAGGCGAGGGCCCGCTCTATCCCCATCCTCGTCGACCCCAAGGGCGCGGACTTCGCCCGCTACGCTGGCGCGACGCTCGTGACCCCGAACCGGAAGGAGGCGGAGCTGGCACTGGGCCGCGAGCTCTCGGGTCTCGGCGACCTGCCGAAGGCGGCGGATGAGCTGATCGAGGCTGCGTCCCTCGCCCAGGTGGTCATCACGCTGGGCGGTGACGGCATCTACTTCAGGGCCCGTGGTGGCGGCGTCGACGGGAGGATCCCGACCCAGGCTCGGGCGGTGTTCGACGTGACCGGCGCCGGGGACACGGTGGTGGCACACCTCGCCTTCCACCTCGGGTCGGGGCTCGAGTTGGAGGCCGCGGTCACCCTGGCGAACCACGCGGCCGGGATCGTGGTCGCGAAGCTCGGCACGCACTCCGTCACTCGGCCGGAGCTCCTGGAGCGTCTGCGCGAGGGGCAGCCCCTCGAGGGCAAGGTGTTGAACGCCGGCGCCCTGAGCGCGCGCCTCGAGGGGTGGCGGCGTGACGGCAAGCGTGTGGTCTTCACCAACGGCTGCTTCGATGTGCTCCACGCCGGGCATGTGAGCTACCTGCGCTTCGCCAGGTCCCGGGGCGACGTCCTCGTGGTCGGGGTCAACGATGACGCCAGCGTCTCGCGGCTCAAGGGCCCGACGCGGCCCGTGAACCCGCTGGAGGACCGCCTCGCGCTCCTCGGGGCGCTCGAGGTCGTGGACGCGGTGGTCCACTTCGCGGAGGACACGCCCAAGGCACTCGTCGAGCTCGTCTCACCGGACGTGCTGGTGAAGGGAGAGGACTACTCGGACAAGCCGGTGGTGGGGCGGGAGTGGGTGGAGTCCCACGGCGGACAGGTCATACTCGCGCCGCTCCTCGAGGGACGGTCGTCGACTGGGATCCTGGAGCGCGCGGGCGGCGACCAGGGTGCGGACCGCGACGCTGGGTTCGAGGCTTGACCCCTCGCGGCGCGCCGCGGCCTGCTGCGGCGTTGGCGACCCCGTCGCCTGGCGTGTCCCTCGGCTCCACGCCCGAGGCGCGGGGGCCGCAGGGCGGCGACCGCGCCGGTCGGGGCGTGGACGAGTCAGAGCTCGTCGAGGTCCACCTGTGACCTCGAGGGCGCTACTCCTGACCCTGGCCGGGGCGGTGATCGCGTTCATCGGGGCGCTGTGCGGGATCGGCGGAGGCCTCTTCGCGGTGCCGATGCTGCACTACATGTTCAAGCTCGACCTGCGGGCTTCGGTTGCCACGGGGCTCTGCCTGGTCGGGGCCACGGCGTACTCGTCGACCCTCACCGAGTGGTGGCGGGAGGACAGCACCCTCGACCTCATGGTCGTGGGCCCCCTCAGCCTCGGGGCGCTACTCGGCGCGCAGCTCGGGTTCCGCCTCTCCAAGTCCTTCGACGAGCGGCGGCTCAAGGGGGTCTTCGTGGTGGTGCTCCTCATCGCTGGGGTGCGCATGCTGGTGAGCGACGGGGTCCCGTCGATGCCGGTCGCCGGCGCGGCCGCTTCGGTGGTGGAGCAGGGGCTGGTCGCGGCGCTGATCGGTGTGGGGGCGGGGACCGTCGCGCCCCTGCTCGGGATCGGGGGGGGGCTTGTGGTCGTCCCTGCGCTGATGTTCGCCATGCCCGGCCTCGGCGGCCTCGCGGTCCGAGCCGCCTCGCTCGCCGTCGCCTGTGTGACCTCGGCCCGGTCCCTGCAGCTCTACCGTCGGGAGGGGATCATCCGCGCATCGCTGGGTGGGCCGATCGCGCTCGGCGCGCTGGCTGGCGCCGTGGCGGGGGTGCACACGGTGCACCTGCCGGGCATGTCCCAGGTGGGGCAGAGGGTGATGGGCGCCATTCTGCTCCTCACCGCCGCGCGCTTCGCCCGAGACGTTGCGCGGCTGCGCCGTGGCTTGGGGTAGGCTCTCCTCCGTGTTTGAACGCAGGATCATTGCCCTCGAAGAGCGCCTCGCCTTCCAGGAGAACGAGCTCGACAAGCTCAACCGTGTCGTCGCCGAGCAGCAGCTCGAACTGGACGCGAGGGGGAAGGAGCTCCGGGAGTTGCGTGCCCGGGTGCGCGTGACTGGCGGGACCGAAGATTCAGAGGGCCGGACCCTCGAGGACGACCGGCCCCCGCATTATTGACCGACTGATCGGCTCCTGCTCGAGGGGCCGGCGACCCGAACAGGACCTCCCCATGGCAGTCAGCGACTCGCAAGGTGGCAAGACCACCGTCAAGGAGCGGCGGGCCTCCCGCTCCACACGCTGGCGGGCGGCGGTCCTCATCCTCGTGCACCTCCTCGCGGCGATTCATATCGCTCACTGGATGTCTACCGGCCGGACGGTCTCGCCACTCGAGCCGTCGGAGGCGATGGAGTTCGCCAAGTACTCGGTGGTCAACGCCGGGCTGATCTTCTTCGCGATCACCATCCTCTCGACGCTCCTCCTGGGGCGTTGGTTCTGCGGGTGGGCCTGTCACCTGGTCGCCCTCCAGGACCTCTCGCGAGCCCTCCTGATCCGCGTCGGGCTCAGGCCTCGCCCCCTGCGCTCTCGCTGGATGGCCCTCATGCCGGTCGTGGCGGCCGGGTACATGTTCCTGTGGCCGGCGATCTATCGGCTCTGGATCGGAGACCCCTTCGAGGTCACCGGCGTCGAGATGACGCGAGAGGGGTTCTGGGACACGTTCCCCACCTGGTGGCCCGCGGTCTTCACCTTTGTCCTCTGCGGCTTTGTGGCGGTCTACTTCCTTGGGGCGAAGGGCTTCTGCACGTACGCGTGCCCCTACGGGGCCGTGTTCGGCCTCGCGGATCGACTCAGCCCGGGGCGGATCCGAGTGACTGAGGACTGCGTCCAGTGCGGCCATTGCACGGCGACCTGCACCTCCAACGTCGACATCTCCCGAGAGGTCCACGACTACGGAATGGTGGTGGACCCCGGGTGTATGAAGTGCATGGACTGCGTCTCCGTCTGCCCGGAGAACGCGCTGCACTTCGGCCTCGGAAAGCCGGCGGTCCTCGCGCGGAAGCGAGAGGACGCCCGCCCCCCGCGACCCCGTCTCCCCCTGGTGGAGGAGGCCACGGCGACCCTCGCGTTTGCCTTCGGCTACTTCGCGATCAGGGGCTTCTACCAGGAGCGCGGATTCCTGCTCTCGGTGGGCATCGCCGCGGTCTTCTCCTTCCTCGTCGTGACCGCTGTGCGGCTCATCCGGCGCAGGGACGTGCGGATCCCCGGGGCCGTCCTCAAGGAGGGTGGGATGCTGCGGCCCTTGGCGTTCCTGCTGGGCGGCGGCACCCTGGCGCTGTCTGTCTCGGCGGTGCCCTTCGGGATCGTGCCGGAGGTGAGCGCCTGGCGGGCGAACCGGGCATGGGGAGAGCTGGAAGACGCCCGCGCCCGGTGGTTCGAGCCGGGGGGGACGCCCCTGAGCCGCGAGGAGCTCGCCGCGGCCGAGCGGCTCCTCGAGAGCGGGCAGACCGTCCGGGCTCGCTCGGGGGTCAAGTCCCTTCAGAACACCATGCGTCTGGCGTGGGGCAGCCTCTTCGTTGGGGACGCCGCGGGCTTCGAGGCGCGCCTCTCGGAGGCGCTGTTGTTCGGGCGCGCCGGCGTCGGCCTGAGGACGCTCGCGGCGGACCAGCTGCGCGCGCGCGGCGACCTCCTCCAGGCCGAGGCCGCCTACCGTGCGGTCCTCGAGGAGGTCCCTGAGCACATCCCCGCGGTCGTCCGGCTGGCGGAGCTGCTGGGGCAGTCGGAGCGGCTCGCTGACGCCAGGGCGGTCGTTGACGCCGGGCTTCGCGTGGCGCCAGACTCGCCGCCCTTGCTCTCACAGCGGGGTGTCTTCCGGCTCATCGCCGGGGACCCTGAGGGGGCGATTGAGGACCTGAAGGCCGCGCTCGTGCTGAACCCCGAGTTCATCGAGGCCAGGATCCGCCTCTCGGAGTTGCTCGCTCAATTGCAGCGGGTGCGAGAGGGCCGTGAGGTGATCGACACTGGGCTCGAGGTCACTCCAGAGTCGCCGCCTCTGATCGCTCAGCGAGGCGCCCTCCGCCTCGCGGGCGGAGACGCAGAAGGCAGCATCGCCGACCTGAAGACTGCGCTCGGCCTGGACCCAGGGCTCGCTGTCGCTCGAGATCAGCTCTGGAGGCTGCTCATGCAGCTGGGTCGGGGCCCGGAGAGCGCGAGGGTGCTCCAGGACGGACTCCTGCAGGAGCAGGCCCCCGTGGTCCTGCGGGCGCACCTCGCCCAGGTCCTGTTCATGAACGGCAACCTCGACGGCGCCGCGGCCGAGGCCCGGCGCCTCGCCGCGGAGGCGGGCGGCGATGCGGCGCTCTTGCAGGTGGCCCGAGAGGTGCTGCGGGCGGCCGGCTTCGCTGCGGAGGCCGACCGGATCCCCGCGCCCGGCACGCGCTGAGCGCCGCGGTCCTGCCGCCCCGGGAGGGTCGGCGGGGGGGGCCGTGGGAAGCTCCCCTCGGTCCAGCTCCGGCGCCCCTCCGTCCCGGCGATCAGGCGTAGACGCCGCGGGCGGACTCCGCCTCGGACACCCGGCGTACAGCCATGATGTGGGTGGCGGTGCGGAGGGTGCAGTCGAACTCGTCCTGGATCTCACGGACACCGTCCCACGCCTCGCGCATGTAGCGCCGGAGGCGAGCCGCGACGACCTCTTCCATCCAGGCGTAGCCCGTCCGGTTCTGGATCCACTCGAAGTAGGCGAGGACCGCGCCGCCGCCGTTCGCGAGGATGTCGGGCACCACGGGGATCTCCCGGCGCTCGAGGATCTTGTCGGCGCGCGGGCTGACGGGCCCATGGGCACCCTCAAGGATCATGCGGGCCTGGAGGAACTCCGCGTTCCTGGAGTGCACCGCCATGGAGATGGCGCAGGGCACCAGGACGTCACAGGGGAGCCTGAGGAACTCCTCTTGGGTCACGACGCTGGTGGTGCCGGCGCCCTCGTCGGGGAGCCGACCGTGGGCGAACCTGTGCTTGAGGAGCGCGGGGACGTCGAGGCCGTCCGGGTCGTGGAGCGCGATGTGGACGTCCGAGAGCCCGACGACCTTGTGCCCCTCGTTGTGGAGGATCCTGGCCAGGTTTCCGCCCACGACGCCGGCGCCTTGGATCACCACGGAGAGGCCGCTCGCGGGGCCGAGCCCGAAGTGAGCAGAGGCGAGGCGCAGGATGACGAACAGGCCCCGGGCGACCGCGTCTTCCTGGTTGGCGCTCCCGCCCATCTCCGGCGGCTTCCCGCTCACCGCCGAGTTGGCGGCGCCGTCGGTGTGGCTGGCGAGGGTGTCCAGGGCCCACGCCATCAGGTCCGCGTCATCCGCGAACTCCGGCGTCAGCACGTCCCGGTCAGGGCCGATGGTCCCGATCAGGTTGGCGGTCCAGCGGCGCACAGCGCGCTCGAGCTCGGCGCGGCTGAGGGTCGAGCGGTCCGCCACAATCCCGCCGGCGGCGCCGCCGAAGGGGATGCCGAGGAGCGCGCACTTCCAGGTCATCCAGGCCGCGAGCGCACGCAGCTCGGTGATCTTCATCGCGCCGTCGACGCGCAGCGGGCCATGGAACGGGCCGAGGCCCGCGTTGTGCTGGATCCGGTAGCCGTCGAAGAGCTGCATCGTGCCGTCGTCCATCTGGACGGGCACCGAGACCGCGATCTCGCGGTCAGACTTCCGCAGGATCTTGTACTCCTGCTCGTCGAGGCCAATCCGGCGTGCGGCCTCGTCGAAGTTGGCCATCATCGTCCGGAAGGGCGTCTCCTCGTCGAGCTGCGGGGTGCTCGGGAAGCCTCCGTCGTGGGGCTCGAGGTCTTGCTCGGAAGCCATATCGAGTTCAGGAGAAGAGCCCGCGCATCCGGTAGACGGAAGCGACTCGGTCGATCGAGAGGATGTAAGCGCCAGTCCGCAGGTCGACGCCGTACTTCTCGGAGGTCTGACGGACCTCGGCGAAGGCCTGCACCATGATCTGCTCGAGGCGCGAGTTCACGATCTCCTCCGTCCAGAAGTACCCCATGCGGTCCTGGACCCACTCGAAGTAGCTGACGGTCACGCCGCCGGCGTTGGCGAGGATGTCGGGGACGATGGTCACGCCGCGCCTGGAGAGCGCCTCGGAGGCCGCAGCCGTCGTCGGGCCGTTGGCCCCCTCGACGATCAAGCGCGCCTTGATCCGGTCGACGTTCTCGGTGGTGATCTGGTTCTCGGTCGCCGCCGGGACCAGCAGCTCGCAGTCGAGCTCGAGCTGCGACTTGCCGTCCGTGGCGTAGTCCGCGCCGTCGAAGCCCTCGAGGGTTCGCTTCTCACGCAGGTGGTTGAGCACCGCCGGCATGTCGAGCCCCCGCTCGTTCACGATGTAGCCGTACATGTCGCTGATCGACGTGATCCGGTAGCCCTCGCGGTGGAGGAGCAGCGCGCCCAGCCCGCCGACGTTCCCGGCGCCCTGCACGACGACCCGGGTGTCCTCGGGGCGGAGCCCGATCATCTTCAGCGCCTCGTTGGCCGAGATCATCACGCCGCGGCCCGTGGCCTCGCGGCGGCCGCGCGACCCGCCGATGGAGAGGGGCTTGCCCGTCACCACCGCCGTGGAGGTCTTGCGCTCGTGCATGGAGTAGGTGTCCATGATCCACGCCATCGTCTGCTCGTTCGTGTTCATGTCCGGCGCGGGCACGTCACGATCGGGGCCGATGATGTCGAGGATCGCGGTGGTGTAGCGACGGGTGAGTCGCTCCTGCTC
>JAQWJQ010000057.1 GCA_029248265.1 Planctomycetota bacterium | reverse complement strand
CAACGAGGACGTGCGCGTTCAGTCTGACCAGTTCGCCAACAAGGACTGCATCGACTGCCATGCGCCGCGCCCGATCTTCGAGACGGGCCTCGGCGAGCGGGTGCTCCCTCGCTCGTCCCGGCGCGCGGAGGGTGTGGACTGCCTGACCTGTCACCTGCTCCCGAGCGGCAAGATGGCCGGGAAGATCGATAACCCCCGTGCAGCCTGCCAGCCCACCACGCGGCGAGAGCTTCAGCGCGTGGAGATGTGCTCGGGCTGCCACGACCAGCACAAGACCGTCCAACAGTGGAAGGCGACCCCCTTCGCTGAGCACAACGAGGGCTGCATGGAGTGCCACATGCCCTACCGCGACGGCACACCGAAGAGCGGCCGGATCCACACCATGCCGGGCGGCCACTACATCGAGATGGTGCGCTCGGCGGTGACCTTCACGGCCGAGCGGGACGAATCAGGCGCGCCCTCCGTGACCATCGCCAATGTCCGCGGCGGTCACTCCTATCCCACCGACGAGCGCAGCCGCGCGTCCGACATCTGGTGGCGTACGCTGCCGGCCAAGGCCGCCCCTGTCGACGAGACCGGTGTGTCGGTGGAGGGCGGCCCCTGGAGGCACCTGCACCGGATCCGAGACCCCTACCGTCACGAGAAGGACATGGAGAGCACCCTCCTCCACTTCGGCGAGAGCCGCACCCTCACCATCGACAGCCCGGACGCAGCCGGCGCCGTCGAGGCGGTGCTGGTCTACAAGCGCTCCCCCTACTACCGGGACCCCGAGACCGGCCTGGCCAGGGAGATCGACACGGTGACGGACCCCTTCGAGGACGCCGAGCTCGTGCATCGGGTCACGGTGGACCCCAGATGAGCCTCCGCGCGGCGCTCGCCCTCTCGCCGCTCCTCTGGGCTTGTGGCCCGGCTGAGCCCTCGAGAGACACGGCCGCGGCCAACACGGCAGAGCCTGCGCCCCAGGCGGCCGGGATCCGGCCGACCCGGAACGTCCTCGACGAGACCCTCAAGGCGCTGGGAGTCTCCCGGCGCGAGGGGGTCCTCAGCGCGCGCGAGCTCCGCGAGAACCGCGGGCTGATGCCAGGCGAGGCACTCGTCGCCGAGCCAGACCCCGCCACTGCGACCGATGGAACCGCTGCCGCTGGAACCACGGCCGCGGACGCCACTGCGGAGGAGCTGGAGGGGAAGGCCCGAGAGGCCGCGCTCGACCCGGAGATGGTCGAGCTACGCGACGGCCTCGTGGGCATGGTGCTCGGTGACGCCCGTTACCTGGAGACCGCGCTTCAGGACGTCGCGGCATCCTCAACGGAGTTGACCGCCGCCCTGACCGCAGGCCTCCGGGACACCGCTCGGTCCGCCGAAGAGCTCAAGGTCCTGGCCCAGTTCGCGCGCTCCGCCCCGAGCCTGACCTCCTCCGGCGCGCTGGCGGACCTCACCCTCTCACACGACGACCCGGGCGTCCGCGCCTTCGCCGCGTGGGCACTGATCCCGGCGGCCCCCCTCGCCGGGAGCGGCGCGGTGATCCCCGTCCTGCTACGGCGGCTCAAGTACGAGAAGGACACCCAGGCCCTGATCTGGGCGGCCCGGGCCCTCGCCGCACACGGCAACCTCGCAGGCCTCGCCACCCTCTCGGCCATCGCACGCGATGTGAGCTTCGAGGGCGCCGCGATCGCGAACCAGCAGCTCTACGAGGTGGTCCGCATCGAGGTGGCGCGTGAGGAGGTCAGCGCCGAGGACGCCGACGCCCTGATGCGAGAGTGGAGCGTCGGCGCCAAGGGCCGCACGGCGCTCGCTCCGGACGACCTTCGGGGCCTGGTCTGGCAGCTCATCTCCGACCTCTCCGGCGAGCACTTCCAGCTCCGGGGGGTGGACGATGCGCGCTACATCCTCTCACGCCTCGGCCCCTGGGCCGCAGGAGAACTGGGCCTCGCGCTGGAGGACGAGGACGACTACGTCCGGCTCCACGTCACCCAGGTCCTCGAGCGCATGGGACCCCGGGGGAGCGGTTCCACGGCGAGCCTGGTCCTGGCCCTCCATGACCGGAGTGACGCTGTGGCAGGCGCCGCGGCGGAGGCCCTGGCCTCGGTCGCGCCAGCCGCCTGCCTCCCGCCGCTCCTCCAGCGCCTCGGGGAGGCGCCGCCCCACGAGGTGCGCGTAGCCATCATCCGGGCCGCCGGGAGAGCGACGGCGCCCCCCTCTGCGCTCCTGCTCGAGACCTTCCGCGCTCCGAAGGCCCCCACCGACCTCCGCCTCGCCGCTGCCACCGGCCTGCTCCGCGCCGAGCTCCCGGATGCGGAGCAGGCCGAGGTCTTGGTCTGGCTCGCGGACGCCATGACCCGCCGCTTCGGTGACCCTGCCGGCGCTGAGGCCCTGCTCGGAGAGTGGGTGGCGTCCCTCGAGGGCGAGCGAGGCGCTGCGAGCCGTGCCGCCTGGGTCGCGCTGGGGCCTCAACAGGCGATCATCCACACCGCCGAGCAAGCGGCGACCCGCCGCGGCGGTCGAGCCGATCTGGTCCGGGCTCAGCTTCAGGCCACAGACCCCGACTGAGCCGCGACCCTCAGCCGATCGAGAACAGGCAGGACGCCACCACGGCCATCCACAAGAGCCCGTTCACCGCGAAGATCAGGTCCCCGCCCAGGAGCACCCTCGTCGGGCTGCCGCCGGCCTCCTTCCTGGTCACCATGAGCAGGTACCGGAAGAGCCCGAACACCACGAACGGCACCGTCCAGACCAGGTGGTTCTCCTCACCGAACTTGGCCGCCGTCTCATCGTCCACGGTGTACATCGAGTAGGTGATGATGGCGCACGCCGCCAGCACCCCCGTGGCCTGATCCAGAAACGCAGGGGTGTACTGACCCAGGTTCTTGCGGTGACTCGCCGCCTCCTCACCCAGGAGATCGATCTCCGCGCGCCGCTTGCAGAACGCGAGGAAGAGGGCGAGGAACAGCGTGCTCAGGAGCAACCACTCCGAAATTGGCGCGGCTGCTGCGTAGGCGCCCGCGGTCACGCGGAGCATGAAGCCCAGCGCGATGAGGAAGGCGTCGACGATCGCGATCTGCTTCAGCTTCAGGGAGTACAGCAGGTTCGAGACCATGTAGAGCCCCACGACCGACATCACGCTCTGGCCCTGATCCGGCGTCGAGACCTTGGCGAGCCAGAGGGCCCCCGCGACGCACACGGCGCTGAGGGCCAGGGCCTGGGGCACGCTGACCTCGCCAGCTGCGATCGGACGGTTGCGCTTCTCGGGGTGCCTCCGATCAGACTCGACGTCCATGACGTCGTTGACCAGGTAGATCGCGCTGGCGCCCAGGCAGAAAGCCGCGGCAGCGATCAACACTCGCACGATCCGGTCCTGTTGAGACGCGGCGTCGACCCCGACCTCCCCCAGCGCGAAGACCAGGGCGGCGAGCACAAAGATGTTCTTCACCCACTGGTGCGGGCGGAGCGAACGTAGGAGGGCGAGAGGGTGCATACGGGGAGGGGGCAGACGACAGGTCTTGTCCCCCCCGCTCTCATCGGAGGTCGCGCCACCCCCGCCCCACCTTGCAGGGCAAATTCGCTCGAATGGACCGTCCCGATACGAGCCGGGCCGGACCGGGCCGGGGGCTACTTGCTCAGCGAGAGGGTTTGGAGGCCCTCGATCGGTGAGTCCGCGCCAACCGGGATGAAGGTCACCTCCTCGCTCTCGTCGAGGAGCCCCTCCATCTGCACGTCGATCAGCTCCAGCGGGCGCACCTGAAGATCGTCCCAGAGGACGTTCGTGGTGGTCTCATGGTTGCCCTCGGGGTCGTTGTCGTCGGCCACCAGCGCGGTCTTACCCCGACCGTTGAAGCCTCGGAGCGGGCTCCGGCGCTGGTCCCGGCCTGCGTAGGACGACCAGCCCCCGTCGATGGCGTCACGGTTCGCCGGCGCGAACCAATCCTCGGTCGGGATCTGGTCCTGGCCGGGGGTCAGATAGCTGAGCTGCACCGAGGGGCAGGTCAGCGTCTTGGTGTTCTTGACGGACGGGACCCAGGCCTTGTCCGTGATGAGAGCGGCGAAGAACCCCACACCGGACTGGGAGGGGATCCGGCTGTACTTGGTCTCGTACTCGAGGAAGCCGCGCTTGACCTGCTCGAGGTTGGAGCGGCACGCGGTCGACTTGCCGAGGCCGATGGCAGAGATGACGTTCGGGATCACGAACGTCATGAGCACGCCGATGATGAGGATCACGGCGAGAATCTCGATCAGCGTGAAGCCAGCGTTTCGGCGCGGCGTCAGAGAGGGGGCTGCAATCTTCATCGGTGGCTCCAGGAGGGGGGCTTGTGGCGGTACCGCTTGGCTTCCGGGCGGTCACGGTATCCGCCGTGATTCGTCTCAGGCCAGAGCCGACGCGGCGTCCTTGAGAGCGTCGACCTTGCTGGTCTCCTCCCACGGGAAGCCCGGACGGCCGAAGTGGCCGTGCGCCGCCGTCGGCCGGAAGATCGGGGCCTTCAACCCGAGGGCGTCGATGATTCCCCGCGGGGTGAGATCAAAGACCTGATCGATCGCACGGCTGATCGTGTCCTCGGAGACCTTAGCCGTCCCGAAGGTGTCCACGCGTACGGAGAGGGGCTTCGCCACGCCGATGGCGTAGGACAGCTGGACCTCGCACCGAGTCGCGAGACCCGCGGCGACGACGTTCTTCGCGACCCAACGGGACGCGTAGGCCGCCGAGCGGTCCACCTTGGACGCGTCCTTACCGCTGAAGGCGCCGCCTCCGTGGCGGCCCATGCCCCCGTAGGTGTCCACGATGATCTTCCGTCCCGTAAGCCCGCAGTCACCGTGAGGCCCGCCAATGACGAACTTACCGGTGGGGTTCACGTGGAAGATCGTCTCGTCGTCGAGCATGCCGGCGTCGGCCACAGGACGAATCACGTGCTCGATGATCTGCTCCTTGATCTCCGCGAGGACCTCGGCCTCCTCGGACTTCCCGTTGACCTCAGGATCGTGCTGAGTGGAGATCACGACGGTGTGGATGCGAGCGGGCTTGTCCCCGTCGTACTCCACCGTTACCTGACTCTTGGAGTCGGGGCGCAGCCAGGCCAACGTTCCGTTCTGACGGAGCTCGGCCATGCGCTCCACGAGGCGGTGCGAGAGGTGAATGGGCAGCGGCATGAGCTCTGCGGTCTCGTCGCAGGCATAGCCAAACATCAGCCCCTGATCACCGGCCCCCTGCTCAACATGCAGGCCCTTGTCATCGTCGACCCCCTGGGCAATGTCCGGGGATTGGCGGTCGAGGGTCACCATCACCGCGCAGGTGTCGGCGTTGATCCCGTAGGCGTCGTCGGTGTAGCCGATCGAGCGCAGGGTCCCGCGCACGATGTCCTGGTAGTTCACCACCGCCTTCGTGGTGATCTCGCCCGCGATGATGCAGACGCCGGTGGTGACCATGGTCTCGCACGCCACGCGGCTGGAGGGGTCCTGCTCGAGGAGCGCGTCGAGGACGGCGTCCGAGACCTGATCTGCCACCTTGTCGGGGTGGCCCATGGAGACGGATTCGGACGTGAAGAGACTGCGTGACATGGGGGTTGTGGCTGGATACGGCGGCCAGGGTTTGGCCTGCCTGTGTGGATCAACTGCAACGCGGCTAGGACGGCAGGACCGAGAGCTTACCTATCGGCGAGCCCTCAGGCGAGCCCGATACGGGCCCGGAGAGCCTCCAGGGTCGCCCCTGTCGCACCCCGTTCGGCCAAAAGCACCCGCCGACCCGCCTCCCCCATGCGCTGCCTCAACTCGGGCTTCTGCGCCAGCTCAACGAGGGCTGACCCGAGCCGGCGGGCATCTGGGACCCTGAGAGCCGCCCCTGCGGACTCCAGCAGTTCCGTCTCATGGAGGAAGTTGTCCACGTGCGGTCCGTAGACCACAGGGACCCCTTGGGCCGCAGGCTCCATCATGTTCTGCCCCCCATGGGGGATCAGGCTCCCACCAATGAACACCGCGTCGGCCACGCCGTAGATCTCCTCAAGCTCGCCGATCGTATCCACGATCAGCGGGCGCCGTGGGTCCGCCGACCGGCCGGCGAGCCTCAACTCGGAGAGCAGCTCCGGCTCCTCATCCAGAGCTTCAGAGAGGGCCTCGCTCACTCCCTGTGCGCGCTCGGGGTGGCGCGGCACGAGGACGAGCCGCGCCTCGGGGAGCGCCGCCCGCGCGGCCTCGACGAAGGCGAGCTCCTCCGGCTCATGGGTGCTCCCCGCGACGATGACAAAGGACGAGGCCTCTTCTGCCCGAAGACCGAACTGCTCCCGCAGGCGCGCCAGCGCAGGCCGCCGGGGCCCCTCACGGGCCCCGCGCAAGCCGTCCACCTTGACGTTGCCCGTGACCAGCACCCGTTCGCCAGAGCCCGCGAGGGCCGCGAAGCGGGCGGCGTAGGCCTCATCCTGAGCGGCGAAGAGCGAGACTCGACCGAACTCCGGGAGCGCCCCGAAGAGCTTGTATCGGCGAAACGACTGCTCCGTGATCCGCCCGCTCACCACCGCCACCGGAGCGCCCCGCCTGTTGGCCGCGCGCAGGAAACAGGGCCATGCCTCGAGCTCCACGAGGAGGACGAAGTCCGGCCGCACACGCCGCCAGAAGCGAGCCACGAGCGGCGCGAAGTCGAAGGGGTAGCGGACGACCTGGAGCTCTGGGAACAGCTGCCCGGCCACCTGCATGCCGGTGTCGCTGAACGCGCTGACCACCACCTCGTAACGCTCGCTCAAGGCGTGGACGAGGGACTGTGAGGCCTTGATCTCACCGACGGACACCCCGTGCACCAGGACGCGCTCGCGGCGCGGCGCCGAGGGCGGCAGCTTGCACAGCCCGAAGGTGGAGAGGGACAGCGCCTTGCGCGCGAGACGGGGGCGAGCGAGGCCGGCGACCAGGAAGAGCGGGAGCATGAGCGCCCAGACAAGGCCGATCGCGACGTCGTAGACCATCTGCAGCGCCCGGCGGCCGAGACCGACGCTGGGGCTCGAAGTGATCGGCCCGGGGGTCGCCTGCTCGGCTCCGCCGGTCACTTGCCGCAACACTTCTTGAACTTCTTCCCGCTCCCGCACGGGCACGGGTCATTTCGTCCGACGTCACGGAACTCCGGGGGGAGCTCGGTGGCCTTCTGCGCGGCCCCCGCGCCTGCGGCGCGCTGGGGAGCTGGGCGCTTCGCGGTGGCCGCCGCCGGAGCGGCAGGTTGGCCGCTCACCGGCGCGGCGCCGGCCTCGTCACCGCCCGCGGCCTGCTCCTGGGCCTCTCGCTGAGCTTGCTGCTGCGCCTCGAGCATGCGCCGACGGCGCATCACATCGAACGCCGCCGACGCGGCAGGGCCACGCTGCGCCTGCTGCATCGCTTGCTGCTGCTTGACCTGCTGAGCGCGGCGCTCCTCAAGCTGCCGCTTGACCTCGTCAAAGCGCTCGCGAAGCTCGGGCGGGAGCTCTCCCAGGAGGGTGCCCTGGTTGGCCTCGCCTGCCTGCATGACGGCCATGAGCTTCTGCTCATCCGGAAGCTGCTCGATGACCTTGCGCTGCTGCTCGAGCGGGAGCTCGTCGAAGCGGACCTGGCGCTGCGGCGCTGGACGCCCCGTGGGCGCGATCCCCCGCGGCGCGAGCCCATCACCGGCGGCCTCTTCCGCCCCCTCGCCTTCAGGCTTGGAGACCTCGATGCGCATGATCTTGGACGTGACGTCCGACTCGATCGCAGGCAGGAGATTCTGAGCGAACAGCTCGGTCGCCTCCTTCTTGTAGGCGATCTTCGGGTCCTGCTGGCCGTAACCGCGCAGGCCGATGCCCGCCTTGAGGGCGTCCATTGCGTGGAGGTGATCCTTCCACTTCTGGTCGATCGCCGTGAGGACGAGATAGGACTCAATCCGGCTGGTGAGCTCCGGGCCCCACCCCTCGCGACGTTGCTTGTAGCGGCGGTCCACGGGCTCCAGTGTCGCCTTCAGGTCGGGCTGATCCTCCGAGACAGCAGCCTCAGCGGCGGCGCCGTCGAGCTCGACCGCGAGGTTACGCTGCACCCACTCGGCGAAGCCCGCGGCGTCCCCCTCGTAGGTGTAGGCCTGCCGATCCGTGACGTTGCTGATCATCGTCCCGACCCGGTCCTTCAGGTCTTCACCCTCGAGGACCGCCTGGCGCGCGGAGTAGATCTCCGTCCGCTGATGGTCCATGACCTCGTCGTACTCGAGCAGGCTCTTACGGATCTCGAAGTTGCGATCCTCGACCTTCCGCTGCGCCTTCGCCACCTGACGAGCGACCATGCCGGACTCGATGGGCTGCCCCTCGCTCATGCCGAGCTTCTCCATCGCGTTGACCACCCAGTCCCTGTAGAAGATCCGCATGAGCGGGTCCTGCAGCGAGAGGTAGAAGCGGCTCTCGCCGGCGTCTCCTTGCCGGCCCGTCCGGCCCCGGAGCTGGTTGTCAATCCGTCGCGCCTCGTGCCGCTCGGTGCCGAGCACGTACAGCCCGCCGAGCTCGAGGATCTCCGCCTCGTCCTTGGCGGACTGCGCCTCCACCTCCTTGCGGATCCGGTCGATCTCGTCGAGGTGGTCCAGGTCGCCGGCCTCGACGCCCGCGTCCTCGAGCGCCTTCTCGAGCCGATACTCGAAGTTCCCGCCGAGCTTGATGTCCGTTCCGCGCCCCGCCATGTTGGTCGAGACCGTGATCGCCCCCTTGCTTCCAGCCATGGCCACGATGTGCGCCTCGCGCTCGTGGTTCTTGGCGTTGAGGACCTCATGCGGCACCCCGCGCTCCCGGAGGAGTCCCGAGAGGTGCTCCGAGTTCTCCACCGACGCGGTGCCGACAAGCACGGGCTGACCGGTTTCCTGGACGCGCTCGATCTCGTCGCAGATCGCGTTCCACTTCTCGGGCAGCGTGCGGAACACCACGTCGAGGTTGTCCTTCCTCGCGATCGGCCGGTTGGTGGGGACCTGGACCACGTCGAGGGTGTAGATCTTGTGAAACTCGCCGGCCTCGGTGATCGCCGTCCCGGTCATCCCGGCCAGCTTGTCGAACATCCGGAAGTAGTTCTGGAAGGTGATGGTCGCGAGGGTCTGGGTCTCCTGCTTCGGCTCCAGACCCTCCTTGACCTCGACCGCCTGGTGGAGGCCGTCCGACCAGCGCCGGCCCGCCATCTTCCGACCGGTGAACTCATCCACGATGAT
>JAQWJQ010000037.1 GCA_029248265.1 Planctomycetota bacterium | reverse complement strand
ACCCGTCGAGCAGGAGGGTGAGGTCCTGGACACCTCCGTCCTCGTCCGCGACCGAGGAGGCGCTGGTGAACGAAAGCTGCGGCTCGGGGTCATCGTCATCGATGATCAGGAGCGCCGTTGAGGTCAGCGCGCCGGGCGTCGCCCCCACCGGGGTCCCGAGGGTGAAGATCGCCGTCTCCTCGCCCTCCACGTCCGTGTCGTCGAGGAGCGTTACGTCCACGATGCCGGTGCTGTTCCCCGCCAGGATCGTCAGGGTGGAGGGAGCGAAGGTGAAGTCCACCCCTTCGGTGGCATCACCGGAGGCGGAGATCGGGACGGTCACGTCGAAACCGCTGACGGAGCTGAGCTCCACGGCGAGCGGCGCCGTCGGGTCATCCTCAACCACGGTTGCGTTCGCCACGGCGAAGGACACCGACGGTGCGCTGTCGTCGTCCAGGATCGTGAGGGTGTGCTGGCTCAGGCCGCCGTAGTCGGCGTTGGAGAGCGAGGAGAAGCTCACGACGAGGTCCTCGTCCGGCTCGTCCATTGAATCCCCGATCACGTCGATGGCGAGCGACGCGGCGAGGCTCCCGCCGGGAATGACGAGGGAGCTCGCCGGGGTGATGCTGAGGTCGACGCCCCCAGCGGTGGCGCTGCCCGCGGCGGTGAAGTCAAGCACGACCGCTTCGGTCCGGACGCTGGAGAGAGACAGCGCGATGCTCGTGGCGACCGCCCCCTCCGAGACGCTCGAGGTGGAGAAGTCAAACGCGAGCGTCGCCGCCGCCTCGTCGTCTTCGATGACGACCTCGTGGGTCGCGATCGCGCCGAGGACTCCGCCGACGGGCGTCCCGAGCGCGAAGGTCACTCGCTCTGTGCCCTCCGAATCCACGTCATCGATCGCCGCGATGTTGATGATCCCGGAAAGCTGCCCCGCGGGAATCACCAGCGGACCGCTGTCCACCGTGGCGTCCGCAGAGGTTGCGGAGCCGCCCACCGTGAAGGGGACGAACACGTCCTGCGACGATGTGGCCGAGAGCACCACGGTCACCACCGAGCTGCCGGCTGCCTCACCGAGGGTCGAGCCAGGGACCTGGAAGGCGACCTCGGGGTTGAGCCCGGAGCCGAGACCAAGCGCGGGGGCGTGCGTTGTCAGCGCAGCGAAAGTCCAGAGGGCCGTGTGGGCCAGCAAACGATTGGGAGCAGCCATCGATGAACCGATAGTCGGGGCGCGCGAGGAGCTTTGGGGAATGGCGGGGTCAAGGTGCGACGTGCACGTCGCTGGGCTTGAACCCCGTCGGCAGGATGGGGTAGCAGACTGTTGAGGTGATTCGCCCGTCGGAGACCGGTGGACGCCTCAGCTCAGAATCCATGTTCCTTACTTCGGGCGCAAACACCCGGCGATGTGAGGGAATGGACCGCGAGGCAGAGATAGACCCAAGGTTAGACAATCCCAGGAACCGCCAGCCCAAAAGTGGCGCCCACGATCCCGGTTGCAGATACCCCGCCGCGGCACCCTGTCACGTTACGGGAGCCGGGAGGCGATATCCACGAAGCGGACGCCCCGAAAGCGCGCCGGAGCGGCCCCATGACTCATTTCGGCAACCTGCATCGGATTCCCCTTCCCGCAGTTCACGACCCCCCAGAGTCGCCACTCCTCGGGCCCTGCGACACGATCGCAGCGCTTCCAGAAGTCCAGCGTGGATCCCTGATAGGTCGGGAGGCGGAGGAGCCGAGCACGCCGACCACCTCGAATCTCCCAGGCCACCTCGCAGGTGAACTGGAAGTTCCGGCGTTCCTGATCGATCGACCATGTCTTGATGGTGTCCGCGAAGATTGCACCATCCTCGGTCTCCGCCAGAAGGTCCTCCAGCGACCCGTGGCCAGGCGCGAGGGAGACGTTGGTGATCCTGTCGATCGGCGGCGCGTACCAGCCCTCCGCTCGCGAGACGGAGCGGCTGGCCGCCGCGCCCGCGCGGCCAGCACTGATCCGCCCGCTTTGAAAGCCGCACAGCTGCCCGTCCCGAACGATGTCGAAGCGACCCGACTCGACGCCATCGTCATCCCACCCGCGTGTGTCAAGCCCCCCCGCAACCGTCGAATCCGCCACAAAGCTGACACACTCGGCGCCGTACTCCAGCGACCCGGGATCAGACGTGCCAGCAAAAGAGCCGCCAGCAAGGTCGCGCTCCTCCCCGAGGACACGGTCGAGCTCCGTCGGGTGACCGACGGACTCATGAATCTGCAGGGCGAGTTGACCACCGCCGAGAATCAAGGTGCGCTCCCCTGGCGGGCAGACGTCCGCGTGACAGAGGGCGATCGCTTCATCCCGCACCCGCTCAGCGTTCCCCTCCAGATCCAACGCTCGCACGACCTCGAACCCGCCGCTGCGGAAGTCGCCTTCCAGCGCGTTGGGGTAGCTCCGCCGCTCCACCACGCCCCGCGCGCGAGCGACCGCCTCGATGCGGCCGCCGGATCGCACCAGAACCTGGTGGGTCGAGCCGCCCTCCGAGGTCACCATCCACTGCTCCTCACGCCGCAGGCTCATGCCCGCGAGGCTCGAGACCACCTCGCGGCGACCACCGAGCCGCTCGCTAGCGTTCATCAAGAGCCCGAGCTTCTCCTCGAGTGAGACCGTGAACGGGTCCTCCTTGACGGGCGTCCGGTATTCACCGCAGCCATCCGCCCGCCCCGCCAGCCTCATCGGAACCCGGCGCAGCGGCGCCAGATCGCGAGCAGAGGCCAGACAGCGACGCACGAGGCCGCCAACCGAGTCCTTCATCGCCGAATACGGACCCGGCGCCGCCGCAAAGCCCGCGGCGCCGTCCTTGAACACTCGAAGTGCGATGCCGAAGTCCTCCGGCGCGTCGGACTCCCTGAGCGCATCGTTCTGGATCACGAGCCGCTCTTCTGCGCAGCGGACGATGCGCGCATCAGCCGCATCTGCGCCGCGCGCCATGGCCTGATCCACGGCGCTCTTGGCGAGAGCCTCCATGGAGTGGGGCGCGCACTTGCTGGCCGTAGGGTTGACCATGGGACTCAGGACCTCGCCTTGGATGTGAACTGGAAGCCGCGGATCAAGATGGCGGGAGCCACCAGCTCGCCGCCCATGAGAGAGCCGACCCTGGTGGCGCGGTCACCGACGCCGTCCACGGCGCCAAGGGCCTGCACCAGGGACTGGGTGAACCTCAGGTTGCCGACCGCACCGCCGACCTCTCCGCCGTTCACCCGGAAGACCCCGCCCCGGGTCATGCCCGTCAGGACCAGGTCCCTGGGCTCCACCACGTTGACGTAGTGCAACTGCCGGACGAGCAGCCCATCCCCCAGGCGCTCCAACAGCTCCTCGCGGCTGAACCTCCCCTCGGCCATCACGAGGTGGCTCGCCGACGGACCAGCCGTCGACGGCTGGGCCTGCGCGTGGCCCGTGTTGGGCAGGTCAAGTCGCCTGGCCCAGGCCGCGTCCGTCACCGGCCCGTGGGCCGTGCCCGAGGACACGAGCGGGTGGTTCCGTCGAGGCGATCCCTCGCCGTCGAACCGAAGCCCCCGGAGGTCCGCATGGGCGGGGTCATCAGCGATGGAGACCTGCTCGGAGAAGACACGCTCACCAGCGCGGCCGGTCAGGAAGGACGAGCCCTCGTGGAAGCTGCGCGCGCCGAAGCCGAGGCCGCAGGTGAACGTCAGCAGCGCGGCCACGGCCTGAGGCTCGAGCAGGACGTCCATGGGTGCCGCGTCCAGGTCGTCGGCGCCGCGGGCGCGCACCGCGCTCGTGACGGCATCCTCGATCACCGCATCAACGTCGACCTGGTCCACGAAGCACCGCACCGAAGTGGCGCTCGCCGAGCCGCCAATCGTCTCGGCGTCCGCCCCGCCGTCCGCGCAGGTCAGCGAGAACTCTGCGCGCGAGGTCGCCCCGTGCACTCGACGGCCAGCCGAGTTCACAATGCTCCGAGACGTCACCGTGGTCCGCGCGAGCCCGCCGCCATGGAGAGACTCGGCCTCGCAGCGGACGAGCGCGGCTTCGATCCACTCGGCCTTCTCCTTGAAGCTGTGGTCCTGAGTCGGGCGAGAGGGCGCGCTCCCCTCCACCTCGACGGGCCCGCCGAGGGGCACGGCCGCCTCGTCTGGCGACGCCACGCGAGCCAGGATCTCCGCCCGACCGAGCGCGCCGAGCACGCTGGCTTCGTCAAGCGAGGCCGCGCTGGCCCGTGCCTCCCGGTACCCCTCCCCGTCCCGGAACCTCACGCGGACCGCGAGGTCGTACCGCTCCCGGTCGGCGGATTGGGTCGGCCCCTCGTGGCCGAAGCGCACGAAGCGGTCCTCGACACAGTTGATGGTCACCTCCGTCTCGTCCGCGTCGCTCGCGGCGAGCACGGCGTCGGCAATCTCAAACGCGTGGTCTTCTTCCAGCAGCGCCATGGCTCTGTCCTCCTGTTCAGATTGTCACTTCCCGGGACGAGCCGATCAACGCCGACCGTCCGGGCGCCGGTCTACTTGACCACGAAGTTGACGAGGCGGCCGGGCACGACGATCGTCTTCACGACTTCCTTGCCCTCCATGCGATCGGCCACGGCGGCCCGCGCGGCCGCCTCCATCTCGTCCCGGGAGGCTTCCCTCGACACCATCACCTTGGCCCTCAGCTTCCCAAGAATCTGCACCGGCATCTCGAACTCATCCGACTCGAGGAAGCGCTCGTCCACCGCCGGCCAGGCGGCGTGGTGCACGCTGCCTGCGTGGCCCATGCGCGACCAGATCTCATCCGCGAAGTGAGGCGCAAAGGGCGCCATGGCCCGCACGAATCGGCTGGCCTGGGAGCCGTTCAGCCCCTTGGACGAGGCCCCCTTCAGGAACTCCATGAACGCGGCCACAGCCGTGTTGAAGTTGAACGCCTTGAAGGAGTCGTCCACGCGCTGGAGGCACTGGTTCAGCGCCCGCTCCACGTCGAGCGCCGGCCCCTCGGGCGTGACGCCCGAGTCGTCGCCGAGGCCGGGCCGAAGCGGCTCGTCCGCGTCGGGATCCACGAACAGGCGCCACGCGCGCTCAAGGAACTTCCTGGAGCCAGGCACATCACGGGGGTTCCACGGCTTCGAGTCCGCCAGCGGCCCCATGAACATCTCATAGAGCCGGAAGGTGTCGACCCCGTACTTCTCGCAGACGTCGTCCGGGTTCACCACGTTCTTGAGCGTCTTGCTCATCTTCGCGATGACCTGCTCGAGGCGCTCACCGGTGGCCTTGGAGACCGGCGGGTCCGCCTCCAGGTTGACCTCATCCGCCGGCACGAGACGCCCGGTCCCATCCTTGTAGGCAAAGGCGGTCAGCATGCCCTGGTTGAAGAGGCGCTGGAACGGCTCCTTGGTCTTCACCACCCCCGCGTCGAACAGCACCTTGTGCCAGAAGCGTGCATACAGGAGGTGCAGCACGGCGTGCTCGGTGCCGCCGATGTAGAGGTCCACGTTCCCCCAGTACTCCTCGGCCTCTGGCGAGAGCGGCGCCGTGGCGCACTTGGGATCCATGAAGCGCAGGTAGTACCAGCAGGACCCTGCCCATCCGGGCATCGTGTCCGTGTCCCTGCGCGCCGGCCCCCCGCCGGAGGGGTCCGAGGCGACGACCCAGTCCTTGGCGCGGGCCAGCGGCGCGGACCCGTCATCGGAGGGCTTGAAGTCCTCCATCTCCGGGAGCGTGACCGGCAGGTCGCCGTCGGGCACCCGCACGTGGGAGCCGTCCTCCAGGTGCAGAACCGGGAACGGCTCACCCCAATAACGCTGGCGTGAGAAGAGCCAATCCCGGAGGCGGTAGTTGACCTTGGCCTGGCCGACGCCCCGCTCGACCAGCTGGGCGATCATCCGGGCCTTGGCCTCGTCGACCCCGAGTCCGTCGAGGAACCCGGAGTTGATCGCGGGTCCGGCCCCGGTGAAGGCCTCCCCGTCGAAGCTCGCCGGCGGCTCCACGGTCCGGACGATGTTCAGTCCGAACTCGGAGGCGAAGTCCCAGTCCCGCTGGTCCTGCCCTGGCACCGCCATGATGGCGCCTGTGCCGTAGCTTGCGAGGACGTAGTCCGCCACCCAGACGGGGATCCGACCACGCTCATCCCCCTCCTCAAACGCGGGGTTGTGCGCGTAGGCGCCGGTCCAGACCCCGGTCTTCTCCTTGGCGAGGTCCGTCCGCTCGAGGTCCGACTTGGCGGACGCCGCCTGGACGTAGGCCTCCACGGCGGCTCGCTGGGCATCGGTGGTCATGGAGCCCACCAACGAGTGCTCCGGCGCTACGACCATGAAGGTCGCGCCGAAGAGCGTGTCTGGGCGCGTCGTGTAGACGCGCAGCGCGGCGCCTTCCTGCCCCTCTACCTTGAAGTCGATCTCCGCGCCCTCAGTGCGGCCGATCCACTCCCGCTGCAT
>JAQWJQ010000019.1 GCA_029248265.1 Planctomycetota bacterium | reverse complement strand
CTCTCTTCCTGGACGGTCTCTTGCGGCGTGCCCTTTGCCGTGCCACGGGTCCGCTGGGACCTCTGTTGACCTGCAAAGGAGAAGACCGTCAGGGTGCTCAGGAGCAAGGGGAGGGCGTGGGTGCGCTTCATGATGGGATTGGGTTCTGGTCCATCGGCATATGTCGGAGGTCGGGTCGCCGCGCCATGAGCCCAGAGGCGAGGAACATAAACGAGACACGCTTACGAGACGTAATAGGCCCAAGAACGCCCTAATGGGACGCTTAAACTACGTACCCCATCCGGGGCCCACGGTGACGCACTGGCCGGCCCTGGACCCCTCTATCGCCGCCCAGATGCGTCCATCGTCGCGCTGGGCCCCATTGATCAAGGACCAACGATGTCCCGACTCCTCTCTCTCCTCCTCATCGCCTTCGGGACGCTCGCGCCGGCGATCGCTCAGGACGTCAAGGTCAAGCTGTTCTCGAAGGCTGCTGGCGACGACGTGCTCGTGGCGATCCAGATCCGGCCGTCCTACGGCTGCTGGGTCTATGACAAGGGGGACCCGAGCGAGGTCGGGGGGCTGCCGACGACGGTGACCCTCGGAGAGGTCGAGGGCGCGGAGTGGAGCGAGGTCTGGTACCCCGAGCCGAAGGTGAAGCCCGACGTGGGCTATGGCCCGGCGCGCGTCTTCGACAAGAAGACGTACTTCTTCGCCGCCGCCCGTGGCGCCGCGGCCGCTGGAGTCGACGCCGGCGCGGTCGGCGCTCTTGTCGAGGGGCAGGTGTGCAACGAGAACCAGTGCCTCCCGTTCGACGAGGACCTGGCGACCCTCGGGGCCGGCCCGGAGTCCGTCTGGGAGGGCTTCCCCGAGTCGCTGCTCGCGGAGCCTGAGGAGGACCCCCTGCAGTGGAGCCCTGCCTTTGGCGACGAGGCGGCGGCGGCGCGGGCCTTCGCCCGGGTGCTCGACGGGGACGACGGCGAGATCGTCGAGCTCGTGGTGCAGGTGGCGACGCCCGAGCACTGGCACATGTACCACGGCCCCAGCGCCGAGGACATGGGGCCGGGGATCGGGTCCCCGACCACGGTCACCGTCGAGGGCGGCAACGTGGACTGGGACGAGGACGTCCACTATCCCGAACCGTTCCGCTACGTCCAGGACGCTGCGGACGAGGAGAAGGGGTGGCTCTGGGCCCACGAGGGTCTCTTCCACTTCGCCCTCCGCGGTGAGGCCTTCGACGAGTTCGACCCGGGCGATCTGGAGATCAGCCTCGACGGCCAGTCGTGCGACGACGGCTCCTGCCTCCCGGTCAACCTCTCCGGGGTCGAGGTCGTGGGCGCCGGTTCGGACGCCTTGTTCGCGGCGGCCTTCGCCACGTGGACCCTCCCGCAGGCCGCCAGCGGCGGCGCAGGGGCGGACATGGAACCGGACGCTGCGCCCAGCGCCGGGGCGGACGCCGCGCCGGAGTCCGGCGCCGTGGACGTCGCGGAGTCCGTCGTCGGCGCAGCCGGATCGACGCCCACGATCGAGGCCCCCGCGGCCGACGGCGAGCGGCGCTCCTTCGGCCAGGAGACCGAGAGCGAGGGGCTGCTGGAGTTCATTCTGTTGGCCATCGGCGCGGGGCTCTTCACGCTGCTGATGCCCTGCACCTACCCGATGATCCCCATCACGATCTCCTTCTTCACCAAGCAGGCGGACGAGCGGGGCGGCAACGCGCTCCTGCTGGCCTCGGTGTACGGGCTCGGGATCGTGCTGATGTTCGTGCTCCTCGGCGTGCTCGCCGGCCCCTTGCTGGTGCCCTTCGCCACGCACTATGTGACCAACCTGTTCATCGGCGTCCTGTTCGTCGTGTTCGCCCTCGCGCTCTTCGGGGCCATCAACCTGAACCCGCCCGCCTTCCTCATGGGGGCTGCGGGTAAGGCCAGCGGGACCGGCGGCATCTACGGCGTCTTCCTCATGGGCCTGACGCTGGTGATCACGAGCTTCACCTGCACGGGCCCCTTCGTCGGCACGCTGATCGCCGCGGGCGCCAGCGGCGGCGTGATGCGCATCGTGATCGGCATGGGGGTGTTCGGCGCGACCATGGCGGCGCCGTTCGTCGTCCTGGCGCTGATCCCCAGCCGCCTGAGCGCGATCCCCTCCGCTGGCGGATGGATGAACACGCTCAAGGTGTTCATGGGCTTCGTGGAGCTGGCCGCCGCGCTGAAGTTCTTCTCCAACGCGGACATCGCCCTGCAGGCCGGCTGGCTGCCGCGCGAGGTCTTCCTGATGATGTGGGCGGCGATCGGCCTCGCCGCGGCCATGTACCTCTTCGGCCGCATCAACCTGAAGGGCGAGTCCCCCGACGGCGAGATCGGACCCGGCCGGCTCTGCGGCGGCCTGGTGACCCTGATCGGGTCTGCCTACTGCTTCATGGGGGTCCTGGGGTATCACCTCGACGAGACGATCATGTCAGCCATGGCGCCGCCGCCGAGCTACTCCCGTGGCCTGGTGGAGACCCACAAGGCCGAGGTCGTCAGCAGCGCTGGGAGCCTGGCCCTTCCCGCGGGCGTCAAGCGCCAGGCCGGCTCGCTGGTGGTGTTGGACGACTACGACCTGGCCCTGAAGGTCGCGCGAGAGCGAGGGCTGGGGGTCCTGGTGAACTTCACCGGTCACACATGAGTGGTCTGCCGCAAGATGGAGGTCTCCATCTTCCCCAAGCCTGAAGTCCGCGCACTCAAGCAACGCTGGGTCGAGGCCCGGCTCCACTCGGACGCCCACGATCTCGAGCTCCGAGAGCGCATCGCGGGCCTGATCGACACCCTTGCGGGCAGCCCCGCCCAGCCCATCTACGTGGCGGTGGACCCCTCCTCCGAGGAGGAGCTCGGCCGCTTCCAGGGTGGGACCATCAAGGATTGGTCGCCCTTCGTGGAGTTCATGACGGTGGTCACGGAGGACCTCGAGGCGCGCTGAGGCTCCGCGCGGCGGGTGAGCCCTACTGGGCCAGGCCCGTCACGTTGATCGTGAAGGGGGACGGCGCGTTCGCGGCGTCGTGCTCGACGTCCAGGGTGGCGTTCTTCACGCCCGCACCGCTGCGGGGCGCGAAGCGCAGGCGATACTGGATGGTGTCCCCCGCCTGCATGGTCGCGTCGCCCAGGCAGCTGGCGTCGACCCGGCTCCGCATGATGTTGGAGACCTGCGGGTGGAACCGGAGGTCGACGCTGTTCATGCCTCCGCACGAGTGGCAATAGCTCATCAGCGTGCCCAGGCTGCAGGTGTTGCTGCCGGTGCAGTTGCTCGTGCAGGTGTCGATGGGCGGGCAGTACTCGTGGGTGTGTTCGGCACCGAAGTTGTGTCCGAGCTCGTGGGCCACCACCACGAAGTCCCAGGTGAAGCTCCCCGGGTTCCCTGTCCAGCTCCCCCAGTCGATGTTCCCGTTCAGGTTGCCGCTGACGCCGTAGGCGAAGTTCGGCCTGCAGAGCACGTCCACGTACGCGATGCCGCCGCCGAGATCAGCGCCGGACATGAAGTGCGCGAGGTCGGCGGTCACGGGCCACCCCGAGCTGTTCCACGCGCTCCTGAACTCGCTGAGCACCGCCCCCGCGCTGGCCCCTAGGTCGGGCGCCGTCCAGGGGTCGGCGGAGGTGGAGTGGAGGCCCAGGTAGGCGATCGAGAGGGTCGTCTGGACGTGCTCGAAGTACACGTCGCTGATCGCCGCGATGAGCCCCGTGACATAGGCCGTGGCGTCGGGAGCGTTCCCGAACTTCTGGAAGAACTGCCAGTCGGTCTCGATGGCGAGGCGGCAAGCGGTCACGGTCACCAGGCCGGAGGTCGGCGGGTCCCCGCCGCCCGGCTGTGCGCCGTGGTCCGGGGAGGCGGACTGGGAAGGGAGCAGGGCGCCAGGCGCGAGCTCCATGCCTCCGCACAGGGGCGGGCGGGCCCCCGGCGCGAGGGCCATCAGATCATCCTCGTGGATGAGGCGGCACTGGGCGGCCGCTTCGGAGGTGGCGGCGGCCTCGGTGGTGAGGTGGATGAAGCGCCCGTCCTCGAAGGGCAGCTCGATCCAGCCCTCGGGGCCGTCCTCGCGCAGGGCGAGGAAGACGCGGCTTCCGGGGAGCTCCAGGGCGCGGCCGCCCCAGGTCGAGAGGTCGCCGAGCGCAGCCTTGAGTCCCCCGGGGACGGGCGAGCCGTCCACCGACAGCACGGCATCCGCGGCGACGGGGAGCGGGATTCGGTCCAGCTCCAGGGTGATCTCTCCACCTCCCGGGATGGGGAAGCCGTGGAGGCGGACGTGGTCGAAGCCCACGAGATCTGCGAGGCCGGCGGCGTCGACGGTCACCTCGACGCCAGGGCGTCCCGCGGCGGCGGGCGGGCCGAGGGCGGCGGCACGCACGAACGGGGCGGCCAGGTCGAAGGTCTCGCCGGGGGCTGACATCGACGCGACGACCATCTCGCCGCCTTCAAAGGTGGCGGCCTCCACCTCGAGGGCGAAGTCAGTCGGGTCGGCCCCGCTGAAGGTGGGCTGGCCCAGGGCCATGTCCACGCCGCCTTCGTTGGCGAAGACGAGGAGGGTCGCCGGGCCGGGGCTGCCCTCGTTGGGGGCCGCTCCAAGGTCGATCGAATCCCCGGAGGCGAGGGTCATCTCGAGCCCGGTCGCCGGTCCATGGCTCGCCACGAAGAAGGACTCCGGAGCCGCCTCGTCGTCGAGGATCGTGAGTACGTGCTGGGTGGGCCCCGCGAGGGCGAGCTGGGTGAGGTCACCTCCGGAGAGGATCAGGTTGACCGTCTCCGGTCCCTCCAGCAGGGCGTCGTCGAGGACGTCGACGGTGACGGTGCGCGTGGTCCCTGAGGGCGTGCCGGCGCTGAACTGGATCGCCGCCGGGGCGACGGCCCCGTAGTCCTCGGTGGAGGTCGCGCTCCCGCTGCCGCCGTCCACGGCGAGGAGGTCGATGTCGTAGGCCAAGGTCGCGCCGCCAGTGAGGACCAGCTGAACGTCCATGCCGTAGCTCGCCGTGGACTCGTCGGGCGTGAGGCTCGTGGCGTTGACGAAGCGCACGTCGGCGCGCTCCGTGTCCGCGAGGCTGATCAGGGTCTCGGTCACGCTGCCGAGTGAGGCCCCCGAGGCGTCGTTGAGGACGAGGCGAACGGTCTCGGGGCTTCCCTCTGCGAGGTCGTCCCCGAGGGCGGTGAACCGCACCAGGGCCGTGGACCCGCTCGCCGTACCTGCGGGGAAGGAGACCTCCGTGGGGGCGAACGGCACGTAGTCGGCTCCGCTGGTGGCGGACCCGGACAGGCCGTCCGTGACCGTGACGGATACGGGCTGCTCGATCGCCGTGAGGGCTGTGGTGAGCTCGACCGCGATGAAGAGGGCGCCGTCATCCTCCCCGTGCCCCGAGGCCCCCGAGGCGAAGCCGACGGTCGTCTCGGGCGCTGAGACCTGGATGCCGTCCGTTCCGCAGGCTGCGAGCGTCGCGGCTCCTGCGGCAGCCAGGATCGGGATTCGATACCACATACATCTCACCCTCTCGGCTGAAGGGGCAGGGACCCTGAAGCCTTGTGTCTGGGAGTCCTCAACCTGGGAGAGCCTCGGACCGGGCGCGACCGGGGGCCGCGCCCAGGGGTCAATCGGCGTCAAGGGCCTCGGCCTTCATCTCGCCAAGCCGCGTGGCCAGGCGGGCGATGCGCGCGGTGTGCTCCGGGGCCCCGAACACGTTCGTGAGCTCGTCGGGGTCTTCCTGGAGGTCATAGAACTCCCACTGGTCCAGGTCGTGGAAGTACATGAGCTTGTAGCGGTCCGTGCGGATGCCGTAGTGCTTGGCGACCTGGTGCGGGCCCGGGAACTCGAAGTAGCGGTAGTAGATCGCGTCGCGCCAGTCGTCCGGCGTGTCACCGCCGAGCACGGGGAGCAGGGAGCGCCCCTGCATGTCGGCGGGGACCTCGGCGCCTGCGGCCTCGAGGAAGGTGGGGGCGTAGTCGAGGTTCTGGATCAGGGCGTCCGACGCGCCCCCGGCCGGGACCACGCCTGGCCAGCGGATGATGAAGGGCATCTCGAGGGACTCCTCGTACATCCAGCGCTTGTCGTACCAGCCGTGGTCGCCCAGGTAGAAGCCCTGGTCGGAGGAGTAGATGACGATGGTGTTCTCGTCGAGGCCGTTGGCCGCGAGCCAGTCCACGAGGCGACCGACGCTCTCATCGACGCCGCGCACACAGCGCAGGTAGTTCTTCACGTAGCGCTGGTACTTCCACCGGACCAGGTCCTCGCCCTCGAGGTCGGCCGCGCGGAAGGCGGCGTTGCGGGGTCCGTAGGCGGCGTCCCAGAGCGCGCGCTGCTCCGGCGTCATGCGGTCGATGTTGCGTTGACCCGAGGCGTCCAGCGAGCCGCCCTTCTTCGGATCCGCGCCCTCCACCGGCGGCACGAACAGGTCGTAGAAGAGGTACATGTGCTCCGCGATGGTCATCTCGGAGCGGGCCGCGGCGCTCGAGTTGTCCGCGTGCTGGTCGAACAGGGTGTCGGGGACCGGGAGGTCACTGTCCGCGTACAGGTCCAGGTGTCGTGCGGCGGGCATCCACGTGCGGTGGGGCGCCTTGTGCTGGCACATGAGCAGCCAGGGTTGATCGCTGTCCTTGTTCCCTTCGAGCCACTCAAGGGCGAGGTCGGTGACGATATCCGTGCAGTGCCCCTCCACCACGCGGGGGCCCTCGGCGCGCTTGAGGCGCGGGTTGTAGTAGGCGCCCTGACCGGGGAGTACGTCCCAGTAGTCGAAGCCCTGGGGGTCGCTCCCCAGGTGCCACTTGCCAATCATGGCCGTGGTGTAGCCCGCCTTCTTCAGCATCTTCGGGAAGGTCGGTTGGCCCCCGTCGAAGCGGTTCCCGTTCTGCTGGAACCCGTTCACGTGGCTGTGCTTGCCGGTCAAGATCACGGCTCGGCTCGGTCCACAGATGGAGTTGGTGCAGAACGAGCGGCGGAAGACCATGCCCTCGCTCGCCAGCTGGTCGATGCGGGGTGTGGGGTCCACCTCCGCCAGCCGTCCGCCGTAGGCGCCAATGGCGTCGGTGGCGTGATCGTCGCTGAAGATGAACAGGATGTTCGGACGGCTCCCTTTGGGGCCGTCTTCCTGGGTCGGCGCGGCGGTGGCTGCTGTCGTGGTGGCTGCAGCGCAGGCCAGGAGCGTCGTGAGGGAGGTGAGGAGGCGCGGTCGCGAGGAGGGGAGCATGGGCCTGACCCTACAGGGATCCGTGGAAGTCGTCCAAGTACCCCGGGCAGGCCGCCCCATGATCGCAGCCGGCTGCCCGGGGCGCTAAGTTGGCCCCATGAGCGCTTCCAAGAGAGCCGCGGGTCGCCGCGCAGCAGATGTGGTGGAGACCGGACAGGACGTTGGGCTGGGGACCGGATCGACGGTGTTCTTCGCGCTCGAACGGCTCGGGGAGCGGATCCGCGACGAGGGCCTCGTGATCCGCGGCGTCCCCACCTCGGTGGACACCGAGATCAAGGCTCGCGAGTTCGGCATCCCGCTGGCGACCCTCGACGAGATCGAGCGCTTTGACGTCACCATTGACGGCGCGGACGAGATCGACGGGGCCTACGCCATGATCAAGGGGGGGGGCGGCGCGCTGCTCCGTGAGAAGGTCGTGGCGGCGGCCACGGAGCACATGGTGGTCGTTGTCGGCCCGACCAAGGTGGTCGATCGCTTGGGGACCACCTTCGACCTCCCCGTGGAGGTCGTCCCCTTTGCCCGCGCCGCGGTCGAGCGGGGGATCCGAGCGCTGGGCGGCGCTCCAGCGCTGCGGGACGCGGACGGAGCGCCGTACCTCACGGACAACGGCAATGAGATCCTCGACGTGCACTTCGACGGCGGCATCCCTGACGCCCCGGGGCTGGAGCTGGCCCTCGACGCGATCCCTGGGGTCGTGGAGTCGGGCCTCTTCATCAACCTCGCGCGCACCCTCGTGGTCGGATACGACGACGGGTCGGCCGACCTGCGGAACAAAGGGACGTAAGGTCTTTCCGCCCTGGGAAAGGTCTTCCACCTGAACCGGAGGCGATCCGCGTCCACGGCGCGATGGGGCGCTTGGCACGGCCGTTGCTCCATGGCCGCCGATGGAGTTCTTGAAGTCCCATTCGAGCCTCCGTTCCATGGAAATGGACGGGCGATTGTTCGGCACGGAGCGGCCGCCCACGTTCACCACCCCTGGAGCGGGCCACCCAGGCGGATCGCCCGCCGTGGGGAGGTTCTCTGAGTACCTCGAGCTGAAGTCGTCCGCAGGGACGGCGGCCACCCGCGCCTCTCTTCTGGAGGCGCAGGACAAGGTGGCGGCGAGTCTCGGCGACGGGCGGACGGACTCCGCGCAGGACGCCCGCCGCCGCGAAGGCGCCGTCCAGGGCGACCGGCGCAGTGACGCTCGGCGCGAGGCCCGGCGGGCGAGCGAACAATCGGGCTCGGACCGCCGCAGCGTGGAGTTCCGTGACCGCCAGCAGGCGTCGTCCGGACGTCAGAGAGGGCCGCTCTCTGGTCAGGAGACCAACGAGATCGGGGACGGCCACGGGGCGACCATCGAGCCTGAGGACGTGACGGAGGCCCCCTATGGACCCACCTTCGGGATCCAGCCGCCCCCGCCGACGGGCGACATGACGCTGTCCACAGGGGCCGCTGCGGCCTCTGCACCGGTCACCTCGGGGGGGGCACGGGCCTTGTCCACGGGGCAGGCGCTCCCTGGAGTGGCGTCCGGTGGTCCTCGTCCGCCCGCCGCCGCCACCGCGGCCGGGACCCGCGTCGAGGCGGCCGCCAGCGCACCCACGGGCAAGGCCGCGCCCGCGAGGCCCGCGTCCTCCATGCAGCGCGCGGAGGCCATCCTCGAGCAGTTGAGGGTCCGGATCCAGGGTGGTGACCGCGAGGCGATCATCAACCTCAATCCGGTCGACCTCGGCAGGCTGCGGTTGCACGTGAAGGTGGACCAAGGCGCTGTGCACGCATCGATCGTGGCCGAGAGCGCCGAGACGCTCGCCGTCCTCGAGGCCCACGCGCCCGAGCTTCGAGCGTGGCTCAGCCGGGACGGGGCAGAGACCGTCGAGCTCAACCTCGGCCTCATGAGCTCCGCAGAGGCGGACGCCCAGTCCCGCTCCGAACAGGGGGAGCGTGGCCAGCACCCGCGGGCGCGCCAGGACCACCACGCCGACGAGGGGCTCTCCCTCGCCGGACCAGAGGCGCTCCTCAAGACACTCGCATCACGCACCGCCGAGGGCGGTGTGGACCTCACCGCCTGAGACCCAAACCACAACAGCAGGCAGCCATGATTGACGGAATCGGAATCCAGGACGCGCAGCGGAGCTTCTCCAACGCGACGGCCAGCCAGCAGCTCGACAAGAACGCGTTCACGCAGCTTCTGGTCACCCAGCTCCAGAACCAGGACCCCATGTCGCCCCAGTCCAACGAGGAGCTCTCCGCCCAGCTGGCGCAGTTCTCGTCGCTGGAGCAGATGGAGCTGGTGAACGAGAACCTCGTGGGCCTGGCCCGCCTCCAGCAGGGCAACGCCTTGATGGACCAGCTCACCGGCGCCAGCGGCCTCGTGGGCCAGCGCGTGGGCTACCTCGACCCGACCTCCGGCCAGCAGGTGGAGGGCTCGGTGGACTCTGCGCGGGTCCAGGACGGCGAGATCTTCCTCGGCATCGACGGCGTCGACGTGCCCCTCAACCGTGTCGTCGAGGTGCTCGGCGAGGCGGGAGACGGCGACGAGATCGTCGGTGATGAAGAGGGCGAGGGCGAGGGCTCCGGCGAGTCCCTCTGACCCCTGACGAGCCGCGACTGTCCCTCTCCCTTCGAATCCACCACCTGAGCCCACCGTACTCCTATGCCTTCATCCTTCTATTCAGCCCTCTCGGGGATGCGATCCCACCAGCAGTGGATCGACGTCATCGGTAACAACCTCGCCAACCAGAACACCCCCGGCTACAAGAAGAGCCGCGCCGTGTTCGCGGACAACTTCTCTCGCAACTTCAGGTTCGCGAGCGGTCCCCAGGGCAACATGGGCGGGATCAACGGCATGCAGGTTGGGTATGGCGTCGGCCTCGCGAGCGTGGACCAGACGTTCACACAGGGTGCGCTCTCGGATACGGGCCGCGTCTTCGACCTGGCGCTTGAAGGCGGCGGGTTCTTCGCGCTCGAGGACGGCGCCGGGCGCAGCTTCACCCGGGTGGGCACCTTCGGCCTCGACGCTCAGCAGAACCTGGTGGACCAGGGCACGGGCATGCGGGTGCTGGACCCGACCGGCTCGGCGATCACCCTCGACGTCGCCTCGCTCTTCCCTCCGCAGACGACCACCGACGTCACCATGAAGGGCAACCTCTCGGCCGTGGTGGACGGGCCGCTGGCGGAGCTCCTGTCGGCCAACTCGCCGTTCCTGGTGGGGACGCCTGCGGAGATCGCAAGTACAGGTACAAGCGCCTCTTACAACGTCTCCGCGGTCGGTGGTTCCCCCGGGGATATCGTCTCGATGGAGCTCGTCGCCAACGGCGGCGTGCCGCAGCAGGTCATCGTGGCGAGCGACCCGACGACGGGTGAAGTCACGTCAAGCGCCATCGCAGCGGCGATCAATGCCCTGCAGGATGTCACGGCGACGGTCAACGGCGCGGGCCAGCTGGCGATCACCTCCAACCGAAAGGGCGCGTCCTTCTCGATCGACCTGAACCCGCCCACCGGCGTGGCGGACCTGACGCAGCTTGTCGGGTTCTCCAACACGCTCCAGAGCGGCACGGAGAGCCCGATCCCGAGCGACCTGAGCGCGGCCAACCTGAACGACCTCACGTCGAACCTGAGTGAGTATGTCGACGGTGATCAGATCCAGATTGTGGGCGAAGACACCGACGGTGCTCCCGTCTCCGGGAGCTTCACCTTCGGCGCAGCCAACGACGGCACGACGATGGAGGACCTGGTGAGCTACATGAACACCCTCTACACCGACGCGGCCGTGTCCGTGGATGGGTCCGGGCGACTGATCGCCACGGCTCAGACGGCAGGTGAGGCGAACCTCCTGCTCTCGCTCTCGGACGGCCCGGGCAACACCGGCGGTGCCGACTTCAGCACCTACGCGATGTCCGTCACCACGGACGGCACCGGCCCTGACACGGTCACCACGTCGACTGAGATCTACGACGCGGCTGGCGTGGCTCACTCGGTGACCATGCGCTACGAGCGGCAGGCGGACCTCACCTGGAACCTCTACGCCGACCTGGACCCGAGCGAGGGAGTCGTCGGTAAGGGCAGCGCAGCGGACCCGATCACGGGCATCTCCTTCGCGCCGGACGGGTCCCCGACCGGGCTTGGCTCCGTCGACTCTCGTATGCAGCTTCAGTTCACCGGACAGCCGCTCCAGGAGGTCTCCATCAACCTCGGCGGGGACGGAGCAGTGGACGGCTTGACCCAGTTCGGAAGCTCGGGGACGGCCTACGTCTTCGACCAGAACGGGTTCGGAGACGGCGAGCTGGCGAACCTCACGGTGTCGACCACCGGCGACATCGAGGGCTTCTATTCGAACGGGCAGACCCGCTCGTTGGGGTCGCTCGGCGTCGTGACGTTCCAGAACGACGAGGGGCTCCGTAGCGCCGGGAACAACATGTTCCAGGAGACGTCGAACTCCGGCGAGGCCCGCTACGGCGTCGGCGACCTCCGGAGCGCGGGGGCCGTGATCTCCGGTGCGCTGGAGAACTCCAACGTGGACACCGCGGAGCAATTCGTGCGCCTGATCGAGGCCCAGCGCGGCTACCAGGCCAACGCCCGGGTGATCTCCACCCAGGACGAGGTCCTCGCAGAGACCGTCAACCTGATCTGATCTTGATCGGACCTCGAGCGAGCTCATGACGAGCTTCAGGGCGAGGGCCGGAGCGATAGACGCTCTGGCCCTCGCTCGCTGGTCCCCCACGGTCGCTAGAGTCTCCCCGTGACCCTCGAAGCACAACTCCCCGATCTGGCGGGCGGCTGGGCCCGCCAGTCCCATGAGGTCTCCCAGGGACTTCAGGTGGAGCTCTTCGTCCCGGCGGCACCGGACGAACTGCTGGATGACGACGCGGTGGTCGCGAGGAACGAGTTCAACGACTCGATGCCCTACTGGGCGTGGCTGTGGGAGTCTGCCCCGGCGATGGCACGCCGCATCGCCGCTGCACCCCCGAAGCCAGGCGCGCGCATCCTCGAGCTGGGCGCGGGCCTCGGGCTGGTCGGCATCGCGGCGGCCCTCGCCGTGGACGGGCCGGCGGCCTTGACCCTCTCGGATCACGACCCGCTCTCCCTGGCTGTCCTCCCCCTGAACGCCGCTCTGAACGGGCTCACGGGGACCGAGACCTGGAATCTGGACTGGCGTGAGCTCGAGAGGGCCGAGGCGGGCACCTTCGACCTGGTCGTTGGCTGCGATGTCGCATATGAGGCTCGGCTCCAGGGGCCGCTCCTGGATGTCGTGGAGCGCTACCTGGCGCCCGACGGCCTCGCCCTCTTCGCCGACCCCGGGCGGACCCGGCTCCCGGGCTTCCTGCGCCGCGCCGCGGCCCGCGGGCTGGCGGTGGTGACCGAGGACGTCGAGGGCCAACCGGCCCCGCCGGCTGCGGGCGCCTTCCGGATGGTCCGGATTGCCAGGGACCCGGAAGTTCTTTCCGCCCCTCGTTGAGCGGGACCCGGAAGTTCTTTCCGGCTTCGGCCGCCTGAACCGCCCTCACGGGCCTCGTGCGCGGTTGGCACTGCGCTTGCGTAGAGACCGGCATGAACGTCGGGCTCTATCGAACGGTTGCTGCCATGAGCACCAACCAGCAGCGTGTCGAGGTCATCAGCTCGAACATCGCCAACGCGGATGCCACGGGCTTCAAGCGGATGCTCCACGTCGCCCACGGCGCCGAAGACTGGGCGGATGACGCCGCTCACCTCCAGGTCACCGCAGCGACCCGCTTGGACATGAGCCAAGGCGTGCTCAAGGGCACGGGGAACACGCTCGACCTCGCGTTGGACGGGGACGGCTTCTTTGTCCTCGAGGGTGGCGAGGGCGAGATCCTGACGCGCGATGGGTCGTTCTCTCTCACGGAGGACGGTGTCCTCGTGAACTCGGGCGGCTTCCCTGTTCAGTGGGACGGGCCGCGCGGGACCATCGACCCGAGCAAGGCCGGCATCCAGATCGACAAGGAAGGCGTCGTCGTCCAAGCGGGCGTCGCCAAGGGCCGCCTGCGCCTCGTGAACGTCGCCGGGCCGCACTCCATCGAGCCCGGCGAGCAGGGCGGCTTCCGCCTCCGTGACGGCGCTGAGTACACCGAGGCGAACGCCACCGTTCGCCAGGGATTCCTGGAGCGCGCGAACCTCGAGACCATCGACGAGCTCGTGGAGCTCATCGCCGCCCAGCGGGCCTTCGAGTCCGCCTCCCAGGCCTTCAAGACCATCGACCAGAGCTTCAGCCGCCTCTATCGCTGAAGCGAGCCCAGACCCTAGAGACCCAAGCACCATGATTCGTTCTCTCTACACCGCGGCCTCCGGCATGAAGGCGCAGCAGCTGCAGGTGGACACGATCGCGAACAACATCGCGAACGTGAACACCAGCGGGTTCAAGAAGAGCCGCCTGTCGTTCCGCTCGCTGCTCTACCAGACCTACCGCGAGCCGGGTATCCCGCAGGCGAACAGCCAGCACGACGTGACGGGCCTCCAGATCGGCTCCGGTACGGAGGTCGCGGGCTCTAGCAAGGAGATGCAGCAGGGCGTCCTGGAGCTCACGAGCAACAAGTACGACCTCGGCATCGAGGGGTCGGGCTTCTTCGAAGTGGAGCTGCCGAACGGCGAGCGGCATTACACGCGGAACGGCACGTTCCGGCAGGACGCGAACGGGAGCCTCGTGACGGCTGAGGGATACCGACTGAGTGATCAGGTTCAGATCCCGGATGACGCCCAGGGCGTCTCAATCGCCCTCGACGGTGGGGTCTATGCGATCACAGAAGGGAACGAGCAGCAGCAGATCGGCGCGATCCGCCTGCACGTGTTCCCGAACCCGACGGGCCTCCGCGCCATGGGCGGTAACTACTTCGCCGGCACGCCGTCCTCCGGCGACCCCGCCGCGATCCAGCCCACCACAGGTGGCGCCGGGATGGTCAAGCAGGGCTACCTCGAGCGCTCCAACGTCGAGACCGTCGACGAGCTCGTCTCGCTGATCGTCGCCCAGCGCAACTACGAAGTGAACAGCCGGGCCATCCGCGTCTCCGACGAGATGCTCCAGCAGGTCAACCAACTCATTCGCTGATCCACCATGATTGCCAGCACTCTGCTCCTCCTCTGCGCCGGGGGCGTCTCCATCACCCTCCCGGCCGAGGCCACGTCCTCCGGCCTGGAGATCTCCGTCGCGGAGATCGCCCAGGTCGAGGGCGACGACGACGCTGAGGTCGCGAGAGTTCGCGCCGCGTCCCTGGGGTACGCCCCGGCGCCCGGCTACCACCGCACCATGCGGGCGGACTTCCTCAAGGCCTCGTTGCGACGGTCGCTGCCGGGCGTCCAGGTCACCGTGCAGGGGGCTCCCCGCTGCCGCGTGACCTGCGCGACGGTGACGGTCCCCGGTTCGCGCATTGTCGCGGAGGCCAGCCAGGCGATCCGCACGGCGCTCTCGGGCATGGACGCCGAGGCGCGCCCGCTGATGGACGTGGGCGACCTCGTCCTCCCCGCGGGCAAGGACGAGCCTCGCTTGCGGGTGGCCCACCGAGTCGAGCGGATCTTCCCTGGCCGACTCGACCTGCCTGTGGAGGTTTGGGTGGGCGACCAGGTCTACCGCACCATCCGGGTCCGCTTTGAGGTGGCCATCTGGCAGCGCCAGGCCGTCCTCAAGCAGGCCGTTCCGGCCGGCGTCCAGCTGACGCCTGGGATGTTCAAGACGGTCCGTTCACGGGTGGCTTCGGGTTCCGGGCTCCAGAGCCTCGCGCTCAACGAGGTCCCCGGCTCCGTCGCCAACCGGTCCCTGGCGGCGGGCGCCCCGGTGACCGAGCGTGACGTGAAGCGCGTCACGCTGGTCCATCGAGGCGACCTGGTCCAGGTCGCCGTTCGCAGCGGGGGCGTCACGGTCAAGGACGTCGCGGAAGCCAAATCCGACGGGCGCATGGGGGAGCGGGTCCGCGTGGTCCTTCGCTCCTCTGGCGTCGAACTCGTCGCCGTCGTTCGCGGCCCCAAGGCCGTCGAGGTGAAGATCAAATGAAGCTCTACCGCACACTCATCATCACCTTGGCCGCAGCCCTCTCCGTGGGTTCTGCCGAGGCGCAACGCCGGGGGTCGATCTACAACCCGACCCGCGGACCGATCTCTCCGATCGCGGACAAGACCGCGAACCGCGTGGGCGACCTGCTCACAGTGGTGATCCGCGAGAATCAGGACCTCAAGAACGAGGAGAAGACCGACCTCGCGAAGAACAGCACGCTGAACTACCAGCTGGTGGACTTCAACGTCGCTCCCCAGGCGTTCGACACGCTCCCCTCCATGCGCACGTCGAAGTCAGACAGCTTCGGAGGGACCGCGAACTACGAGAAGAGCGGGGCCTTTGAGGCGCGCTTGACCGCCATGGTGGTGGATCGACTCCCCAACGGGAACCTCGTCGTCGAAGGGCGACGTGAGATCCGGATCGACGAGGAGCGCAAGGTCCTCGAGTTCCGTGGTGTGGTCCGGCGCTACGACGTCAAGCGGGACAACACCGTGCAGTCGGAGCTGGTGGCGGACGCCTACGTCTCCTACTCGGGGAGCGGACCGCTCACTCGCTCGAACGAGCGCCGCGGTCTCTCCAAGTGGCTCTACAACGCCGTCGACTGGGTCTGGCCCTTCTGATCTGCCATGAAGCTCACCAAGTTCATCTTTGCCCTGGCCGTCACGGCCACCGCCGCTGCTCAGCAGGGCACTCCGACCGCCGGGTCCGGCGCCCAGCCGACCACCGCCGAAGGCCAGGCCGCGGGCATCGCCACGGTGTTCCCTGTCACCTCTGGGCTCGAGGCGCCCACGCAGCCCCAGGGGGTCTCCACCGCGAACTTCTCGCGGACCGCGAGGATTCGCCCGGTCTCCCGGGCCGGCGGAGACTACCAGGCGCGGGTGTCCTCGCCGCTCTCAAGCCTCTTCCAGGTCCGCGGGGTCCAGGACAACGAGGTCAACGGGATCGGGATCGTCATGGGCCTGGATGGCACGGGCGACACCGGCCTCCTCGCGCCCCAGCTCCTGGCGAACAGCCTGCTGGCGCAGAACATCAACATTGACCCCAAGATGCTGACGACCTCCAGCATCGCGACGGTCCACGTGAAGGGGATCATCCCCCACGGTGCCAAGCCCGGGACGCGCATGGACGTGATCGTGTCCACCCTGGGCGACGCGGAGAGCCTCTTCGGCGGCAACCTGCTGCTCACTGAGCTCACCGACCTCGAGGGCAACAACGTCTACGCGACCGCCTCGGGCTCACTCACCGTGGGCGGGTTCATGGCCGCTGGGGAATCCGCGAGTGCCACCAAGAACCACGTCACCGTCGGGACCCTCGCGAGCGCGGGCGTGGTCCAGGTCGGTGTTGATGCGAGCATCGTCAACGAGCACGGTTACATCTACCTCGACGCCAAGAACGGTCAGGGGTCGTTCGGGAACACCGTCCGCGCGGTCGAGGTCGTCAACCGGCTCTACCCTGAGATGGCGCGGGTCCTCCCGGACGGGAAGTCTGTTCGCCTGCAGGTCATGGGCGGTGTCCCGGAGGAGAGCGTCGTCGCGTACCTCGACCGCGCGATGCAGCTCGAGGTCGAGACGGACAATCTCGCCCGTGTGGTCATCAGCGAGCGCACTGGGGTCATCGTGATGGGCGGCGACGTCCGCCTCCGCCCTGGAGTGATCCAGCACGGCTCGATCGTGGTGACGATCGCGGAGACGCCGGAGGTTAGCCAGCCGGCTGGCTTCTCTAGCGGGGTCACCACCGAGGTGCCGCGCACCAACCTCAACGTCGTCGAGGGGGACGCGCCCCTGGTCTTGATGGGCGGCGCGACCAGCCTCGAGGAGGTGGTGGAGGTGCTCAACGTCCTCGGCGCGACCCCGAGGGACATGATCGCGATCATGGAGTCGCTGGTCTCCGGCGGACTCCTTGTGGCAGAGCTCAAGAGGATGTGATGGAGCTACACGCAGAAAACACAGGCGCCCTGAAGGCGCGCAACGGCCTGATGTCCGGCCGGATCTCGAGGGTCGACCGCGGCGCGGACGCGCCGGACGTGGCGGCCAAGGAGATGGAGTCGCTGTTCGCGACGCTCCTGGTGACCGAGATGCGGAAGGGCCTCGGCGAAGGCTTCTTCGGCACCGGAAAGGGCGCCGACACCTTCAACGGTTGGTTCGACGAGCAGCTCGGCGCCTCGATCGCTCAGCAGGGCAACCTCGGGATTGGCGAGCAGGTCAAGGAGAGCATCATCCGGCAGCAAGCGGCCAAGGCCGCTCAGGCTGCCGAGGCCGCCGGTGAGGGCGCCGACGGCGGGGTGAACCCGTGAGCGTCGCGACTCAGTCCAACCTGGTGAACCGCCTGGTCGTGGCCATCCGTGAGGAGATCGCCTCCCACCGGCAGGTCCTCGCGCTCTTGCGGACGCAGGAGGGCGCTATTCGCCAGCCTGCTGGCGACTCGTTCCGTGGAGCGACGCGGGACCTCGAGGTGGAGCTGAAGCGCTGCGCCCAACGCACGAGTCTCCGGGAGCGCGCGGTGGTCGCGCTGGCGACCGAGTTTGGCGTCGCGTCCTCGGCGGCGACGGTGGGGAGCCTGGCGGAGCGCCTCGGCTCGGACGGAGACCTGCTCCGTGCGGAGCGGTCGGCTCTCATCGAGGTGGCCAAGGAGGTCGGGCAGCAGAACCGGCGCATGGCCACGCTCGTCCGCCTCCATCGGCAGGTGACTCGTGAGTTGATTCAGGTCGTCCTCGGTCCCGAGGACGGCGGAGATGTACACGCAGGCGGAAGCCTGATCGACGCGGAGGTCTAGCTTGGGACTCAGTACAAACATCGGCCTGCGGGCCCTGCTGACCTCTCAGTCAGCGCTCGACACCATCGGTCACAACGTCGCGAACGCGACGACGGAGGGGTACAGCCGGCAGCGGGTGCTCACCTCCAGTGCGCGTCCGGTGAACCTCCGGGGCCTGCAGCTGGGCAACGGCGTCGACGCCAGCGTGGTGACCCGCTCCGTGGACGAGCTCCTCAACACTCGGATCGTCGGTCAGTCGTCGTCCGTCTCGCGGCTTGAGTCGCAGCTGACGGAGATGGCGAGCGTCGAAGCCCTGCTCAACGAGCCCGGGGAGGGTGGCTTCGGAGCGCTGATGGACAGCCTGTTCAGCAGCCTGTCGTTGCTCTCGGCGAGCCCGGAGGACGCGGTGGCGCGCAACGGCGCGCTGCAGTCGACGGAGGGCGTGACCCGGCGCTTTCACCAGGTGTCTGGGGAAATCCGTCAGCTCCAGGGAGACGCGCAGCTCAAGGCTGAGACCCTCGTCGCAGACGTGAACCTGCTCGCGGATCGACTCGTGAGCCTCAACGAGCAGATCTCGCAGGTCGAGGCGTCCAGCGGGACCGTGGCGAACGACCTTCGAGACCAGCGAGGTGTCGCGCTGCGCGCCCTGGCGGAGCGCGTAGAGATCACGGCCAGGGAGAACGCGCATGGCGCGGTGCTCGTCCAGGTCGATGGCCAGCTGCTGGTCGGCTCGGGCTCGTCCAATCACATGCGCGCCCAGGCGGGACCGAACGGCGCGATCACCCTGCAGCTCAGGGGGGGGGTCCAGCCGGTGGAGCCCCAGGCGGGGCAGCTGGCTGGCGTGGTCGCCTTCTCGGAGTCCTTCGCCAACGAGGTCCTCGATGGCTTTGACCGCTACGCCCGCGGGATCGTGCTGGAGATGAACCGCGCCCACTCGACGGGGGTCCCCCTCGGGGGCGGTTTCAACCAACTCCGCAGCGATAATCCGATCGCGGACCTCGACGGCGACGGCGCCTTTGGCGACGTCCTGCTTCGGGATGCGGACCTCCCCTTCGAGGTCAATTCGGGCGAGCTCTATGTGCACGTCGCTGCCGGCGAGGATGGGGACTTCACGACGACCCGTCTGCAGATCGACCCTGAACGAATGACGGTCCAGGGCTTCGTTGACGCCCTCTCTGGTGTGAGCGGCCTCGCGGCACGCATTGACGCCTCCGGCCGCCTGAACATCGACTCGCTGTCGCAGACCAAGTTTCACTTTGGCAAGCGCCTGGATCGACAGCCTGACAACGCGGGGGTGTTTGGCGGCGACCAGGCCTCCCATGTGAGCAGCTTCGACGGCCCCTTCTCCATCGGGACGGCGTCGACCCTGGAGCTTGTGGGGTCCGCCGGGCCCTTCACGCTCAACGTTGACCCTGCCAGCTTCGCGGCGCCCGGGCAGCCGACCGCCAGTGAGCTGGCCGCGAGCTTCAACGCCTCGCCGGACATGGCGGCCAACAACCTCCGCGCGGTCGCGGTGGGGGATCGGCTCGGTTTCCAGTCGCTGTCGACCGGCGCCGGCGCCTCGTTCCAGTTGACCGGAGGTACCGCCGCCTCTTCCCTCGGGCTCACGGTGGGCACCTACAACGGCCAAGAGCTGGCCGTGGACGTCGGCGTGACAGGCGCCTACGGGGGCGCGGACAATGGGCGCTGGACCTTCACTCCGATCGGGACCGGGACGATCGGGACGACCCCCCGCCTCGAGGTCGAGGTGCGCGACGAGGCGGGCGCGTTGGTGACCACGCTGGACGTCGGCGAGGGCTACTCGCCGGGGACGTCTATCGCCGTCGCGGACGGGCTCTCGGTCTCCTTCTCTGTGGGGGAGATCAACGGGGGGGCCGGCGACGTCTTCACCCTCGACACCATCGCCGACTCTGACTCCAGCGACGTCCTCGTGGCCCTGGGGCTCAACAGCCTCTTCACGGGTAGTGACGCTGCCACCATCAGCCTTCGGGAGGAGATCGCCAATGACCCGGCGCTCTTCGCCGGGTCCAGCACCGGGGAAGACGGCGATAACGGCGCCATCCTCAAGATGCTTGAGGTGCAGAGCGCCGACATCGAGAGCCTCGACGGCTCGCTCGGGACCTACTTCGGCTCGATGGTCGGCGGGGTCGGCTTCGAGGTCGCCTCCACCTCCAGCGCCCTCGAGGTGGAGAGCTTCATGCTCAGCAGCCTCGAGCAGCAGCGCGAGCAGGTGTCGGGCGTCAACGTCGACGAGGAGCTGGTGAAGATGATCGAGTTTGAGCAGAGCTACCAGGCCGCCGCACGCTTCTTGCAGGTGGTCGGGCAGCTCAATGACACCGTCATGGCGCTCGTCTGAGCGAGGATTTGAAATGAGTATTCGACCTACACAAGGACGCATCTTCGACCTCGTTCAGAGCGGGATCGAGCGGAACACCTCCCGGCTGATTCGGGCGCAGGAACAGGCCTCGAGCGGGCGCCGTATCGTGCGCGCATCGGATGACCCCGTCGGCACCTCTGTGGCGCTCTCGCTTCGGCGGCAGCGCGGCGCGCTCCAGGCTTACTCGACCTCCACGGCGACGGCCAAGCCCGTGGTCGAGCAGGCCTCCGCGCGGCTCCAGGAGGGGGTCAATGTGGTCGCGGATCTCCGGGCGCTGATGATCCAGGGTATGAACGGCGCGCTGAGCGCCGAGGACCGGGCCTCCATCGCGACGCAGATGGAGCTGCTGGAGGCTCAGCTCCTCGACATCGCGAACACCAAGAGCGGAGACCGTTACCTCTTCAGCGGCACCGCGACGGACGAGCGCGCCTTCCAGGAAGAGACCGTCAACGGCGTCACTCAGTTCGTCTTCAAGGGGAACGGCCAGATCCAGCGGATCCAGACGGGACGGGACGCAGATGTCGCGATCAACGTCTCGGGCCAGGAGGTGTTCGCCAAGTTCGACTACACGGATACGGAGATGACCGGGACCACCGGCATCGCGAGCGGTCTGACCGCGGACTCGGGGTCCGGATACTCGGAGCTCACCGTTCGGCAGGAGGGGACCACGGCGACCATGGGCGCTGGGATCACCCTGGTCGATGCGGAGGACACGCTCGTCGGCACCCAGTCGCTCGCGGTGGACGGCGGAGCGCGGACCGTTCAGCTCGGGAGCGGAGAGGTCTTGGACATTCCGACGCCGACGCCGGACACGATGACGGTCAGGGATGAGAACGGCGCCACCGTCGAGCTGGACCTGAGCGCGTGGGCGGGGGCCGACCTGACCACCTCTGTCCTGGGCTCTGCCTCGATCTCGATCGACGGAGAGAGCTTCACCCCCGTGAACCTCACGGAGACGGACCTGCTCCTGCGGAGCGAGAGCACGGGCGCGCGGCTCCACGTGGACACCACCGGCCTGAAGGTGGCTGGGAGTGACCTGGTCACCTTCTCGGGCACGCCGAGCGTCTTCGAGACCATCCGCGGCGTGGTGGCCGACCTTCGGATGCCAGAGGACACGGATCGCCAACAGCGCTCGAGCCGGCTCCAGGCCCGCCTCGGTGAGCTGGACCGTAGCGAGGGGGACATGATCACCGGCCTCGGCAAGCTCGGCACGGCTGCCCAGCAGATCGATATCGCGACGAACCGGCTCGAGGACCTGAAGGTGACCGTCCGTGGCCTGATCTCCAACGTCGAGGACGCCGACTTCACGGAGGTCGCCCTCGACCTCCAGCGGTCCGAGCAGACCCTCCAGCTCGCCCAGGCGACCGGTTCCCGCCTGATGCAGCAGAGCTTGCTGCGCTTCCTCTGATTCGCCGCCGAAACCACTCAAGGAATATCCAATGTCGATCGATCCCACGATTCAGAGCCACGCGGACGTCACCGTTGAGGGGGCGGCGCGAAATCAGCCAACCAACGCGAAGGCCGGTGCCGCATTCAGGGCCGTTCTTGAGCGACTGGAGGAGAGGACGAGAGCGCTAGGAGAAGCCTCTGAGAACCTCGACGATCCCAGCCGCTTGGGGGACGCGGTCCTGAGCGCACGGGCCTCTGTGGAGGAGGCTGTGTCGCTCGGAACAGAGTTAATTGATGCCTATCGAGCCTCGGTTCAACGGGGCAACCACCAGGCGCACAGCGCCGAATCCGAATCTTCATCCAACGCCAAGTAATGATGAACACACCGACTACGAGTGAGCCCGAAGCTGCGCTTCACCTGATGGAGGCCGTCCTCCGAGACGGCCGTTCGATGGCGGCCGAGTACGCGCAGGTCTTCGGGCCGGGCGCTACCGGTCATGTTGAGACCATCGAAGAGGACGGCGAGGTCGTCTCGACCTGCGCGTGGTTGCGGCGGGATCTGGTCGTGGGTGGCCTGCGGTTGCCCGTCGCCTTCGTCGGCTCCGTCGCCACCCGCGCCGACCAACGCTGCAAGGGGCACGGCGGCGAGGTCGTGGAGCGGGCGATCGCCCGCGCAGCAGAGCAGGGCGCGGCCCTCGCCTTGTTGTGGGCTGACGAGTCGGACTGGTACCAGAAGCGAGGCTGGGTGCCCTTTGGCACCGAAAACGTCTTCGTGGTCAACGGCAGCAACGCCTTCCTGCTCCCCGATCCGGAGGGGGTGCGCCCGATGCAGGCGCGGGACATGCCCGAGGTGCACGAGCTCTACTGCAACCACGAGGCGCGGGCCGATCGCACCTTGGCTGAGACAGGCGCCATGCTGACAACGCCCGGTCTCCGAGCGTTGGTCCGCGAGGTGAACGGGCGGTTGACCGGATATGCCTGCGTCGGTCGCGGAGAGGACCTGGCGCACTGCGTGCACGAGTGGGGGGGAGACCCCGAGGATGTGCTCCCGATCATCGCGGGTCACTGGGAGGTCACGAGCGCGGAGAGTGACCGGCTCTTCGTGATGGTCCCCGAGTCCGAGTCGGCCTTCACCGCTTACTTCACCTTCATCCGTTCGCTCGGCGCCAAGGGGATCCTGGCCATGGCTCGGATCGGCGACCTCGGCGCTGTGGCGAAGGCCTTCGACGAGCTCACCCCGGAGGGGGTCGACGTCAAGGTCGTGGGAGACCAATCGCTCTCGTTGACCGGCCCTTCTGGCCAGATCACCCTCAGCGAGAACGAGACCTTGCTGGCCCTCTGCCCGCCCCGGGGGGACAAGCGCGTCACCCAGGTCGTTGAGGCGGAGATCGGCGTCGACCTGCCGATGCTCCCGATCGAGCCCTACGCCTGTGGCCTCGACTCGATCTGAGGCCTGTGGGAGACCGCACGCCCCGCTGTGCTGCGCCTTGAGGCGCAGGCGGCGGGGCGTGCTTCGTTGAACTCAGCGGACGTAGAAGACCTCGTCGCGGGTGGGGGCGGGCTCCAGAGGCCCATCCTGAATCACCGCTCGGAGTCCTCGCAGGAGAGCAGGGCCAGTCTCCACCGCGGGCGCCCCTCGCAGGAACTCGACGGTGAGGATCGGCCGGCCGCGGTCCAGGCCGAACCAGGAGCCGAGCGAGCCCGGGGTGGGGTAGCCCATGGAGGGCTGCGTAGACCAGGGCCGGCCTGCGGCGACCGCGAAGCGCTCGGCGAAGCCGTCGGCGGGGCCGTCGAAGTTAACGAAGGGGCCTCGGCGCGTGGAGTGCAGTACGACGACGAGGTCCGGGTCGAAGCGCAGGAGGTCACGGTAGACGAGGCCGACCCCTGGCTCGCTGAGAGGGCGGGGGCCGTGCGTCGACTTGGGCGTGAAGTTCTCCGCTGGCCAGTTGCGGTTGGGGTCCACTCCGTTCGCCGTGCTGCGGCGGGCGGCGGCGGTGCCGTCGGGGTTCACATCCTCGTAGAGCCGGATGGTCGCGGGGAGCGTCGCGAGCAACTCGATCATCTCGGGGACATGCCGGAGGCCCTCTTGTTCGGTCCCGTGGATCCCAGCGATGACGGCCACCCGGCGTCCGCCAGTGCCGAGGTTGAGCGCGCGCAGCGGGCGACCCTCGCGGCTGGATCCGAGCTCGAGCCACGCGGGGCCCGGGTGGCTCGAGAGGTGGGAGAGCGTAGGGGGGCGCTGAGAAGCGCAGCCCGCGAGCGCGAGCAGGCCCGACACCAGGGCAATCGTTGCACGCGGCGCGCTCACTCGTAGTTCGTGGGGAACATCGCCCGCTCTACGGCCTCGATCACGATGTGGAGGACCTTGATGTGGACCTCCTGGATCCTGTCCGACGTGTCCGCCATCGGAACCACAATGGCGAGATCCGCGAGGTCCTTCATCTTTCCGCCGCCCTTGCCGAGGAGCGCCACGGACTGGATCCCCATGCGGCGTGCTTCCTCGATCGCGCGGACGGTGTTCGGTGAGTCTCCGCTGGTCGAGAGGCAGACCAGCAGGTCGCCAGCCCGCCCGTGGGCCTGCAGGGAGCGCGCGAAGACCTCCTCGTAGCCGAAGTCATTCGCGATGCAGGAGAGCTGGCTCGGGTCCGAGAAGGCCAGCGCCGGGAGGGCGCTGCGCTCCCCTTGGAAGCGCCCCGTCCACTCCTCTGCGAAGTGCATGGCGTCGCACATGGAGCCACCGTTTCCGCACGACAGGAGCTTGCCGCCACCCTCGAGGGTGGCCTGGCACAGCGCCGCGAATCGTCCGACCGCCTGGATCAGATCGGGATCAGCCAGGAAGGCGTCGAGCGTGGCCCGGGCCTGCTCGAAGGAGGCCCGGACGGCGTCGTCATGGGGGGGCGTCATGGTGGAATCCTACCCTGCCAGGGGTGGATCGCCTCCTTTAGCTCTGGCTCAGGCGATGGCGCCGAAGCTGGCGTCCGCCGCCTCGAGCACCCGCCCCAGGATGTCGCTGTCGTGCTCCACCGAGAGGAAGAACGCCTCGTAGGGAGACGGCGGCATCAGGACCCCTCGGGCGAGCATCTCGTTGAAGAAGCGGACCCAGGCCTCGCGGTCGGTGGCCGTGACGTCCGAGAGGTTGCGGGGCATGACGGCCGAGAAGTAGGGGCACATCATGGACCCGATGCGGCCCACGGCGAGCACGCGCCCGTGCCTCGCGGCGATCTCCATCAAGCCCTTGGCGAGCTCGGAGCCAGCAGCCTCGAGGGCCTCGTAGATCCCATCACGGCCGAGGATCTCGAGGGTCTTGCGTCCCGCCGCGACCGCGAGGGGGTTCCCGCTCAGCGTGCCGGCCTGGTACATGGGGCCGGCCGGAGCGACCTGTTGCATGAGGTCGCGGCGCCCGCCGTAGGCGCCCACGGGCAGGCCGCCGCCGATGATCTTCCCGAGGGTGATCAGGTCACAGCGGACCTCGGTGAAGTCCTGGAAGCCGCCACGTGCGACGCGGAAGCCCGTCATCACCTCGTCGAAGACGAGCAGGGCTCCGGAGACGTCGCAGTGGGCGCGGAGCCCCTCGAGGAAGCCGGGGTCGGGGGGGATCGTCCCCATGTTGCCGGCCACTGGTTCAACGAACACGGCCGCGATCTCCGGCCCGTGCTGATCGAAGACGGTCTTGACCGAGTCGAGGTCGTTGTAGACCGCCACGAGGCTGTTCGCCGCGGTAGAGCGGGTGACACCGGGGGAGTCAGGGGCTCCGAGCGTGAGGGCGCCGCTGCCGGCGGCCACGAGGAAGGAGTCGCCGTGGCCGTGGTAGCAGCCCTCGAACTTCAGGATCTTCTCGCGGCCCGTCGCCGCTCGCGCGAGGCGCGCGGCGGACATGGTGGCCTCGGTGCCAGAGTTGACGAGGCGGACCATCTCCACCGAGTGGACGCGCTCGCAGATGTCTCGGGCCATCTCGAGCTCGCCGCGGGTGGGCGCGCCGAACGTCGTGCCCCCGTCGACGGCCTCGTGGAGCGCCGTTCGGACCTCCGCGTTCGCGTGACCCAGGATCAGGGGGCCGTACGAGCCGACCAGGTCCACATACTCATTCCCATCCTCGTCCCAGACGAGCGCGCCCGCTCCACGGACGAGGTGGGGTGGGATGCCGCCCACGCTGCCGTACGCACGGACAGGGCTGTTGACGCCGCCGGGGATGAGTTCCTTTGCCGCGTGGAAGATCTCCTCGCTGCGAGTTCTGACGAAGGGTTGTTGGCTCACCCGCGAAGTGTAGCGAGCGCGCTCACGAGCGCATCGGGAGAGGGGCGGGGGAGCCGAATGAGCCGTTGGAATCGGGAGTAGTAGGTGGCCAGTTCGGCCTGGGTGGTCGCCCCGATGGCGATGGCGGTGACGCGGGGTGCGTCACCCTTCCGCAGCCAGGCCTGCGCCGCCGACGGGCTGGCGAAGAAGGCTGCGTCCAGATCCTCGGGGAGGATCACCTCAGGGACCCGCTCGGTGCGATACGCCAGCGGGTCGTCGACCAGTCGACCGGCGACCACGAGGTGCTCTCGGAGGTCTGAGGCGAGGCCCCCCCGCGGCCACAGGATCCGCTCTCCGGGTTGCGTGGCCGAGACGATGGCCGAGGCGAGGCTGGCGGACCCGCTCTCGTCCTTGCCGCCAACGATCACGGGGTCCACCCCCTTCTCCCGCAGGGACCGTGCGGTGGAGAGCCCCACCGCCGCGTGCGGGGCCTCGCGAACGTCCGTGCGCTCCTCCCAGAGTCGCTCCAGGGCCGGAATCGCGTTCTGGCTGGTGACCGCGACCATCGCGGGCAGCACGGCCACTCTGGCGGGTTCGATCCGTTGCCCGACCACCCGCACCAGCGGGCAGTGGATGGGGGTCCAGGTGGGGGTGGCCTCCACGGCCTCGATCCACTTCGCAGCGGCGCGCAGGGTCGCGGGACCGGTCAAGCAGATCCTGGCGGTCCGGCGGGGGCTCATGAGGTCAGCCTGCGGGCCTGCTCGACGAGCTCCCCCGCGCCGCGGGAGAGGAGGTCCTCAGCCAGGGTCGCGCCGAGCGCCTCGGCGTCGGACATGCCGCCGCGCGCCTCGCCCTCCAGCACCTGGGTGCCGTCGAGTGAGAGGACCCGGCCACGGAGATGGACCGCGCCGTCGTCGACCGTCGCGTGTCCGGCGATCGGGGCGTTGCAGCCGCCGTTGGTCCCCCGGAGGAAGGCGCGTTCCGCCAGGGCGGCGGCCCAGGCCTCGGGGTCCCGCAGGCGAGATTCGAGGAGCGCGCGGGTCGCCCCGTCGTCCTCGCGGCAGGTGATGCCCACGATCCCCTGCCCCACGGCGGGGAGGAAGCGGTCGACGCTCAGGACCTCGCTGATGTGCTCGGCGAGCCCGAGCCGCTCCAGCCCGGCGCGGGCCAGGAGGCAGGCGTCGAGGTCCCCCTCAAGGACGTGGGCGAGGCGCGTATTCACGTTGCCACGCTGAGGTACGACCTCGAGGCCGCGGCGCGCGGCGCGGACCATGGAGCCCCTGCGCATGGACCCCGTCCCGACGCGGCTCCCCACCTCGAGGTCGTCGAGACCCCCGCCGTGCTTCGTGATCAACGCGTCCTCCACGAGCCCCCGGGGGAGGCAGCCCGCGAGCACCACGCCCTCCTGGAGGGTCGTGGTCATGTCTTTCATGCTGTGGACTCCGATGGCCGCGCGGCCGTCGAGGACGGCGCGGTCCACCTCCGCCGTGAAGATGCCGATGCGGCCGAAGCGCGCCAGCTCGGTCTCTCGGTCGAGGTCCCCTGAGGACTTGACGGTCAGCAGCTCGTGCCCGTCGCCGAGGGCGGCCTGGGTCGTGCGTGCTTGCCACAGGGCGAGCTGGCTTCCTCTGGTTGCGATGTGCATGGCGTCTGGGGGACGGGTGTGGCTACTTGCCTCCGAAGTCCCGGTCGATGTCGCGGAGGACGGTGTGGACGTGGTTGGGCCCTTCTGTCGTGAACAACTCGAGCGCGAACCGTGGGGTGAGCAGCGTCCAGGCGCGCGCGCCGTTCAGGCCGCCCTCGCCCCAGCGCATGAAGCGTACGGCGCTCGCTCGCTGGGGGTCGAAGTGGTAGGGCGCGCGCAGGGGCTCGTCGACCAGCTCGAGGTAGGTCGTGAGCAGGGTCGTGAGCTGGTCCCGGACCTCGGGGGAGAGGTCGGCGAGGGAGACGCCATCCTTGGCGGGCAGGGTGTCACCGCCGGGCCCCATCCTGATGTCCCTGGGGCGCGGGGCCTCCGACCCCGGGAGGGTGTCCCCGCCCAGCTCGAGCGCCGCCTGGTAGGCCTGGTTCAGGGCGCCGAGGACATCGACGGTGGCCTCGATCTCCTCGCCGTCCGCGCGCGCCTCCTGCCCCGCGGTGATGCCGGGACTCGCGCCCACGAAGAGCGGGGTGATGCTCGGCGTGCGCCCAGGGCGGCAGTCCACGTGCAGGGCGAGGTGGTGCCCCTCGAAGCGCCAGGACCAACGCTGGGCAGGGTCGGGGTCGCCGTAGACGCGGAGCCAGTAGAGGTCCGGGTCGCGGTGGGCCGCGACCCGTTCGGGGGTGGACTCCAGGCGCCGAAGCTCTCGCTCCAGCTGCCGGACCTGCCGCCACATGGTCATGCCCTCTGCGGAGAGGGCGGTGTCGAGCAGGGCCTCGAGCGCCTTCACCTGCCCCACATCAAGGGCGCCGATCGCGAGGCCCGCGCGCTGCACCGGACCGAAGGCCCACAGGGTGCGCTCGGGGTCCGCGTGGGCGGTCGTCGCGCGGGCGCTGAGGTCGCCCGGGAGCGCGGCGAGCATCGCCTGAGCCCTCTGGGCCATCTTGTCTGCGACGCTGTCGGGGGCGGAGGGCTCCACGCGAGCGGCGGCGGCCGACAGGAGTGCGATGGCGAAGCAGCCCGCTGCGGGGGCGGCGCGGTGGATCCAGGTGCCGGCTTTCATGACTGGAAGATACGCGGACTGGGCTATCCCTGCCCTGGAGAAGCCAGGGGGCCACGGGGCCTCCCCGCGGATCCGCGGCTCCTGCGTCAGGCGCTCCTGCGTGGCCCTCGGTGGGGCGGCTGGCGGCCGTCGGTGGCCCGCGTCGCGGGCTGCTCAGTCGGCGTCGCTGGGGAGCCCGTTGACGAAGCGCAGGTAGGCCCGCTCGAGCGTCGCGGTCGACTGGGTCTGCCTCGCGCTCTCCTTGAGCTGGGAGAGGGCCAGGTGTAGGAGCTGTCGCTCCATGGCGTGGGCCAGCTCCAACTCCCGGGCGGACGGCCCGCCCCCCATTTGATCCAGGAGCCGCTCGCGCTCCTCGGCGAAGCCGCTCTTGAGCTCCTCGATCGCGGGGGTGAAGGCGGCGAAGGTGCGCAGGCTGAGGAACTTGTGGACCTCGCTGATCAGGATCGGCGTCACCTCCTCCGCGGCGGCGGCGCGGCTGGCGCGGTGCTCCTCCACCACGGGGAGGAGCGCATCGAGGTCGTAGAGGATGACTCCATCCAGGGCGGCGACCTGGGGGTCCACCGCGCGCGGCACGGAGAGGTCGAGGACGACCAGCGGCTGGTCGCGCTTGGAGAGGGCCTTCCGGTCGAGCGATGCGGCCTCCACGAGGGGCTGGGCCCCGTCCACGCAGACGACGGCGAGGTCTGCGGACTCGAACTGCTCGGTGAGCCGCTCGAGGCCCATGGACTCCACGGCGCCGCCGAGCTGGGCCGCGGCCGCGGCCGAGCGCTCCGGGGTCCGGTTCATCAGGCACAGGCTCTTGATGCCCGCGGAGGTCAGGTTCAGGGCCACCAGCATTCCGGTCTCTCCGGCCCCGACCACGATGGCGCGGCTCCGGTCGAAGCGGCCGATGGCGCGCGCCGCGACCTCGATGCCGACGCGCGCGACGGAGAGGCTGCCCTCACCGATCGAGGTCTCGCGGCGCACGCGCTTGCCCACCGTGATGGCCTGCTCATAGAGGGGCGTGAGGAGCCGGCCGGTGAGGCCTGCCTCGAGGCTCCGCTTGAGCTGACCGAGGATCTCGGTCTCGCCGAGCACGAGGCTGTCGAGGCCGCTGGCCACGCGGAACAGGTGCATGATCGCCTCCACGCCGCGGTAGCTGTACACGTGCTGCGGGTCCGCGTTCCGGAACAGGGCGCCGTGGAGCGCCATGGCACCCTGCGTGCCGTCCGCGGTGGAGGCCAGGATCTCCGTGCGGTTGCAGGTCGACAGGATCACGCCCTCGTCGAGGAGCCCGCCCTGTTGGAGCTGGTGGAGGAGCGCGGTCGCGTCCCCCTCGGTCACCGCGTACTGCTCACGCACCGCGACAGGCGCGGTTCGCTGGGACATTCCCACAAGGATGAGGTCATCGATGGCGTGCATCGGTCAATCCAGGGAGTGGAACGAGGCCTCGGGGAGGACGGTGGACATGATCAGCGCAGCGAGCAGCAGGATCAGGCCGCCCACCGCGGCCCAGCTGGCGCGGCTGGCCGTGATCCCGGGGATGCGCTTGGAGAAGGCGATCAGCCCGAAGTGGAAGCAGACGGCGAGCATGCTCAGGACGAACGAGTCCGTGTACCCGAACCCCTCCACGCCGCGGCTGTGCGCCATGGCGATGCCGACGTTCACCCCGAGGAGCAGGCCGAAGAACCCCGCGAGGGCGGAGAGCCGCGTCATACGCGACAGCTGGCGGAGGTCGGGGAGCCGGCGGAAGAGGGCGCCGAAGGTCTGGCGCTGCATCTGTCGGAGGAGGAGCAGGTAGAGGAACCCGTAAAGACCCGAGAGGACCACCGCGGCGCTGGCCAGCACCACGGTCAGCACGTGCATGATCGTGACCACGTTCGAGGGGCCCCGGTGGGTGAGCGGCTCCAGGGGGCCGAACATGCTCGCGCTGAGCTGGAGCACGAAGGCCGCGATGAAGACGATCGCCGCGACGGTCGGCTGCTGCTGACGGAGGGTCACGCACGAGAACAGCGAGACCACGACGAGGGCGACGGCGGAGAGGGAGAGCCAGACGTCGAGGCGCGGGAACCCACCTGAGGCGTCGCCGAGGACCAAGAAGACGCACGCGTGGAGCAGGAGGGTCGAGAGGACCAGCGCGCGGCGGGCGCGCCCGATGGGGGGCTCTCGGTCCCCCGCGAAGGACATCCCGTAGAGGACCCCAAGGAACAGGTAGAGGCTCGGGAGCGCGACGGAGAGCGCCTGGACAAGCTGCTGGCTCATGAGACCTCGCCGCGCTTCGGTGGGGTGGTGGGGGCGGATGACGCGCCGTCGCGTCCCGCCACGTGGGAGAGGCGCTGGGCGGCGGCGGAGGCGACCAGGGTCCCCGTGCGAATCCTGTCGTCCACGGAGACGCCTCCGATGTAGCTCCCTGCGAGGTGCAAGCCCGGGAGGTGCCGCGCGCAGCCGGCGACGAGTTGGGCCATGCGTCGGTCGTGCTCCGGCGCGTAGCGCGGGATGACATTCGTCCAGCGCTGCACGAGGGAGGCGACCACCCTGGGCGCCCCTGCGGGGGCGGCCACGTCTGGGTGGCTGGACCGATAGCCGGCGAGCGCTCGCTCGAGTTCGATCAGGGCGCGGTCCACGAGGGAGTCCCCGACGAGGTCCGCGACGTCGCCCCCCCGGAACATGGAGGTGACCGACGAGGTACCCGACGGTGCGCGGTCGTTGAAGAGGCGTGAGGTGAAGAGCGTGCCGAGCACCCCAGGGGTTCGAGGGTCGCGACGCGCCTCCTCGTCGGGCGGGACGAGGAACCCGAACCCGGGCGGGAGCGTCACGTTTTCGAGCCCGAGGTGGACGGCGGTGACCGCCGCGTGCTCCAACTCCAGGAGCGCGTCGAGGTTCAGTCGTTCGGGGGCGCAGAGCGCGACCAGCGGGTAGGTCGCGGGGGCCGGCGTCGCGAGCACGAGGTCGCGGCACGCGAGGGACTCACCGCTCTCGAGGACCGCGCGCCACCCCCCAGGTCCACGGTCGATCTCCGCCACGGCCGTCGTCAGGGAGAGGGCACCGTCGAGGGCGCGGTGGTAGCCGTCGATCAGCGTCCTGAAGCCCCCTTGGAAGGAAATCAGGTCACCGGGGGAGGTGCGGGGGCCCGGGAGGAGCGGTTCGCCGGCGTCGCGCGCTCTCCGCGTCCTGCGCCCTTGGGCCAGCATGCCTCGGACCAGGCCGCCGCTCTCCGTGCACAGGGAGTGCATCCGCGGGAAGGCGCTGCGCGCGCCGAGTTCCTCGATCTCAGCGGCGTAGACGCCCCGGACGAAGGCCCCGGCCAGCGTGCGGGCGGCCTCACGACCGATACGCTCGGAGAGGAACGCCTCGAAGGTCGGCTCAGCCTCGCTCGCGGGCGAGCGAAAGCGGCGGAGGGGCTCCGAGAGGATCTTCAGCTTGGCGCGTGTCGACAGCAGCGGGGTCCGCAGCAGCGACATGGGCGAGCTCGGAAGCTCGTGGAGGCCGCCGTCCTTGAACAGATAGCGCCGCTTGGCCTCCTGGTTGGAGGTGATCAGCTTGTCGCTGAGGCCGAGCCGCTCGGCGGCCTCACGCACGTGCTTGGCGCTGGCGGGGACCGTGTTCGGTCCGCTCTCGAACAGGAAGCCGTTGCGCTCGCCGGTCCCTACGACGCCGCCGGCGCGCCTCGTGGCCTCAAGGACGAGCACGCGTAAGCCGCGGGCTTGGAGCTCCAGCGCGCACGCGAGCCCGGTTAACCCGGCGCCCACGACGATCACGTCGTTCATGTCGCGGCTGTCGCTGGCGGCCTCGGTGGACATGGCGTCAGAGCGTCTTTGAGAACGTGGACTTCCCGGTCTCGCCGCGGGCCTTACGCTCGCGGAGATAGCGGTCGAAGGGGGCGGCGATGTTGCGCATCAGGACCTGGCCCACAGGCGTGAGCTGGATGAGATCCGTGCCGAGCGTCACGAGGCCGTCCGTGGCGGGGACCTTGAGCTCGTCGAGCTCGAGGGAGAACGTCGCGTCGAAGTCGACGCTGTGCTCCGCCTCGATGCGCCGCTTATCGATCCTGCCGTTGCACATCAGCTCGAGGATGATGTCGCGGCGCAGCTGATCCTCGGGGGTCATGGCGTGCCCCCGATAGGTCGCGAAGCCGCGCTCGGCCACGTCCCGGACGTACTCCGGCTCGTTGGCGATGTTTTGGACGTAGCAGCCGTCGACTTCACCGATGGAGGAGACCCCGAGGGACACCATCTCGCGGCCCCGCTGGGTGGTGTAGCCCATGAAGTTCCGGTGCAAGGACCCGTCGGCGGCGGCGACGCTCAGCTCGTCCTCTGGGAGGGCGAAGTGGTCGAGCCCCAGGTAGACGTATCCCGCCCCATCGAAGGCGTCGATGGAGTCCGCGAACAGGTCCAGCTTCTCCTCCGCCGAGGGCATGGCGTCGACGTCCATGGCCGCCTGGTGCTTCTTCATCCAGGGCACGTGAGCGTAGTGGAAGAGCGCGACGCGCTCGGGGGCGATGTCGAGGGTCGTCTCGACGGTGCGCTTGAAGCCGTCTCGGGTCTGGTGGGGGAGACCATAGATGAGGTCGATGTTCACCGACCTCATGCCCGCTTCCCTGGCGCTCTGGATGATGTTGCGCGTCAACTCCTCGGACTGGACGCGCTTGATGGCCTGCTGGACATCTGGCTCGAAGTCCTGGACCCCCATGGAGATCCGGTTGAAGCCGAGGGCGGCGAGGCGCTCGATCTGCTCGGGGGTGGTGACCCGCGGGTCCACCTCGATGGAGACCTCGGCGCCCTCTGCCATGCGGAAGCGTGACGTGATCGAGCCGAAGAGTCGCTCCAGTTGATCGGGGTCGAGGCTGGTGGGGGTGCCGCCGCCCCAGTGGAACTGCTTGACCGCGCGCCCCTGGATGCCGGTCTGCTCGATGAACCCGAGCTCTTGCTCGACGGCCTCGAGGTATCGCTCACGCCGCTCCGCCGACCGGGAGATCTGCACGTTGCACCCGCAGAACAAGCAGAGCTCGGCGCAGTACGGGATGTGGGTGTACAGCGAGATGGCCTCGTCGGGCCGCGCGGTGGCGGCGGCGGCGAGGCGCTCCCCGTAGGTCGTCGGGTCGAAGGCTCGCTCGGGGTCCTTCTCCCAGTCGACAGCGGTGGGGTAGGAGGTGTAGCGCGGCGCCGACGTCGCGTATCGAGCGAGGAGCTCTTTGGGGACCTCGAGCCTCGCCTTCACGCGCTGTGGCCTCCATCAAGGACGGTGTCCCAGAGGGCCTGGACGCTGTCGAGGGGGGTCTTGGGCAGGATGCCGCTGCCGAGGTTGAAGATGTAGCCGCGCTGTCCCTTGAAGCTGTCGAGCACGCGCTGCGCCTCGGCCCGGACGACATCGGGCGGCGCGAAGAGGGTGCAGGGGTCGAGGTTCCCCTGCAGGGCGACCCGCTTCCCCACGCGGTCGATGGCCTCGCGCGCGTCGATGCGCCAGTCGATGCCGAGCACCTCGGCACCGCTGTCGGCCATGACCTCCAGCAGGTGATGGCAGCCGTTCACGTAGAGGATCACGGGGACTCCGAAGCCGCGGGCCTCGGAGACGAGGCGTTCCACGTGGGGCAAGATGCGCGCGCGGTACACCTCGGCGGACAGGGCGCCGCCCCAGGAATCGAAGATCTGGAGGACGTCTGCGCCAGCCTCAACCTGCATGCGCAGGTAGCCGAGGGAGTTGTCGACGACCCGGGTCAGGAGGCGGTCGAAGGTCTCCGGCTCGCCGAGCATCATCTTCTTCGTGTGCTCGAAGTTGCGTGAGGAGCGTCCCTCGACCATGTAGCTCGCCACGGTGAACGGCGCGCCGCAGAACCCGATGATGGCGCGCTCGTCCCCAAGGCCCTCGCGCACCGCGCGGATGGAGTCTCCCAGGAAGCCTGTGGCGTCCTGGGCGTCAAAGTCTCGGAGCCCGTCGACGTCGGCGGCGCTACGCACGGCGGGCTCGAGGACTGGGCCCTGGCCTTCGATGAAGTCGACACCTTGTCCCATCCCCGCGGGGGGGACGAGGATGTCGCAGAAGATCACGGCGGCGTCCATGCCGTAGCGGCGGATCGGCTGGAGCGTGACCTCGCTCGCGCGTGATGGGTCGTGGACCATCCCGAGGAAGCTGGACCCGCTCCGGACCTCTCGGTACTCGGGCAGGTAGCGGCCTGCCTGGCGCATCATCCACGCCGGGGGACGATCTGTCTCTTCGCGACGGCACGCGGCGAGGAATCGTGATCTGGAATTCATGAGCGTGGGGGGGAGCTGGTCCGGGGGCGTGGGACGCCCCCTCGGCTCTCGATTATAGGACGCCCTCGGGGCGCCTTGTGGGAGTCGTCGTGGTCTGGGCCGACTCCTCTCAAGTCTCCTTCATCGGGTCGTTCGTCGCAGCCGATGGCGCCGCCTCGAGCTGCCCTTCCCTGGGACCCCAGTCCTGTTCCGAGAGGAACGGAACGCAGATCTCGACCGTGCAGCCCCCCGGCCCCTGCTCATTCCGAGGCGGCTGGTTCATGGCGCGGATCGATCCCTTGTGGAGCGTCGCCACGCGGTGAGCGATGGCGAGTCCGAGGCCCGTGCCCCTCGATTGCTCGGAGTCGGCCTGCTTGAACGGCTCGAAGACCGTGGCGAGGAGCTCCTGCGGCATCCCGGGCCCCTCGTCGGACACGCTCACGCGGGCTCCCTTGCGTGGGGAGGGCGAAGGCTCGCCGTCGGCGACCTCGGCCACCACCTCGGGGTCGGGGTGGAGGGTGACCCGCACGCTGGTGCCCGCCGGAGAGAAGCGGATCGCGTTACGAATGAGGTTCTCGACCGCTGAGGAGATGAGCTCCGGGTCGCCCCAGCTGGGGCGGTCGAAGTAATCCGTGCCCTCCGGGAGTTCGAGGTCGACGTGGACCTCGTGGGTCGACGCCTGAGCCCTCGTCCTGCGCACGGATTCCAGCAGGAGGTCGTGGAACCAGAAGTCCTCGAACTTGCGCAGCCGCTCCTCGTAGTCGATGCGCGCGAGGGTCAAGAAGCTCTCGACGATCTTGCCCAGGCGCGCCATCTGCTCGGCGACGTCGCCCACGAACCCCGTCAGCTCCTGCGTGTCACGCTCCTGGAGTTGGAGCCGCCTCGCCTCGGTCAGGAGCACCGCGATGGGGGTCTTGAGCTCGTGGCTGACGTTGGAGATGAAGC
>JAQWJQ010000017.1 GCA_029248265.1 Planctomycetota bacterium | reverse complement strand
GGATCCCGGAGGTCTCGAGCAGGGTGCCGTCGATTGCGGGGTCGGGGAGGAGGTATTCGGGACTCCCCTCCTGGACGACCGTGGAGCAGTCGACGCTCGCGTAGAGCCCGTCGAAGAGCTGGGTGAAGGACGCGACCATGGCGTCGCTCAGGTCAAAGGCCTGCTGCTCCTCCACGACGACAATCGTCGTGTCGAGCGCCGCCACCGCGTCCAGCACGCCTCTCTTGTCCGCCCCGAGGCTGGTGCCCGGAGCAGCGGTCACCAGCTGCTCGAACACCGCCTTGACCCGGAAGAGCCGCTCGTCTGAGACGCCCGGTTGCCCGAGGAAGTGGACTCGCTCGCCGCTGGGTGCGTCGAGGTGGGCGTACTTGTCGAAGACCGCCCGGATGCGGTCATCCACGGTCGTCGGGAGCGGGACGACCCCGTCCAGCTCGTCGGAGGTATCGATCTCGTCGAGCGACGCCGTGGGGTCCACGGCCGGGGCTGATGTGGTGCTCCCCCCTCCGCATCCGGTGGCGACTAGCGCGAGGGCAGAGAGAGTGGCGGTGAGACCTTTGGTGGAGTTCGGTTTCATCTGGCTCGGGTCAGTCTTCTTGGGTACCCAGCTCGGTGGAGAGCTGGATGTGGAGGTCGAGCAGGTCCTCGCCTGCTTGATCGATCGTGAAGGAGCGCGGCGGTGCGCTCCCGCGGGCGCTCTGGACGGTGAGCTGGTAGGTGCCCGCGGGGAGCGGGCGGACCTCGGCCCGGCCCCGCTCGTCCGTGTAGCGGGTGATGGGGCGCGGAGCTCCGTCTCTTTGAATGAGCAGCCGCGCGCGTTCGGCGGGCAGCCCGGAGGTCTCGTCGACCTGGACGGTCAGGGCCAACGCGGCCAGCAGGCGGTGGTCGGACCGGGCCCACTCCCCCTCCCGCAACTCCCGGGGCTCGGAGAGGTGCTCCACCCCGGCGATCTCGACGGCGGTCTGGTACACCCCAGGCTCCAGCGCATCGAAGGCGAAGGCGCCGGTGGCGTCGGTGCGGCGCAGGGAGGCGGGCGCGCGGAGCGTCGGCGATCCTGAACCATCGATCTCGATGGTTCCCTGGTTGCCGGCGGTCAAGGAGGTGCTGACCTGTGCCGCCGGCTCCCGAACCAGGCGGACCTGCGCTCGGGGCAGGGGCGCCCCGTAGGCGTCAAGGACGACGCCGCGGAGGGCCGTCCGCCGGGCGAGCCGGACCTCCTGTGGTTCGGCGCCCTCGACCATGACCGTGCGTGGGTGGAAGCCGACGGCTCCGACCTGCAGCCGCTGCCCGGCCGCCGGGACCTCGACCGTGATGGGGCGCATACTCGAGGCTTGAAGCCGCTGAACGCGGGCCCCGAACTCGATCACGGCCTCGTCGACCACGAGGCCGGTCTGGTCGTCGAGGACGACCAACTGAGTGGTGAGGGCCGCAGGCGTGGGGTCGGCCGTCGGGACCGCGGGGACCCCGGAGCGTTCAACCAGCTGCGCGATAGGCGCCCGGTCCTCTTCCAGGGGCAAGGAAGCAGCCTCGACGCGCTCGACGGCGTGCGCAACCGGAGCGGCCCCGGGGCCTCCGAGGAGGGCCAAGAGGGCTCCTGTGACGACGGTCGCGCTGGCGATCATCGCGAGCGAGGCAGTGGGGTCGAGGCGCTTCATCATGCTATGACTGAAAACTACCCCGCTCTGGGGCTCCCCCTGAAGCCGGTCTCTTTCCGATACCGAAGCGCCTCTCTTGAACCACCAGCTCGTCCTCGGCTCCTCGTCTCGATATAGAGCACAGCTCCTGGAGCGGCTCGGCGTGCCCTTTTCCCAGGAGGCCCCTGAGGTGGACGAGCGGGCCTTTGATGCTCAATTTGAGCATTCCAAGCCGACGAGCTTCGCGTTGACCCTCGCCCGGGCGAAGGCGGCTGCCCTCGTCCGGAGCGGCGGCTCCCGGTGGCTCCTCTGCGCGGATCAGGTGGGGGTCCTGGAGGAGGCTGGCGGGGGCCGCCGCCAGCTCACGAAGCCTGGGACCGCGGCGCGCTGCGTGGAGCAGCTCATGGAGCTCTCTGGAAGGACCCACGCCCTCGTGAACGGGATCGTGCTGCAGTCGGAGGCGACGGGCGAGCGCCTCGAGGCGGTGGATCGCCAGGAGTTGACCATGCGCCCGTTTGGCCGGTCCGAGGCCGAGGCCTATGTGGAGCGCTGCGCCCCCCTGGACTGCGCCGGGGGCTACCGCATCGAAGACGAGGGGATTCGCCTCTTCGCGCGGATCCGGAGTGATGACCACACCGGCATCATCGGCCTCCCGCTCCTCGCCACCGCTGAGCTCCTACGGCGCGCGGGCCTCCTCACGCCGTGAGGTGCTAGTCGGCGAGCCAGCCCGCGGCGTCGAGGGCGTGGTAGGTGAGGATCATGTCCGCCCCGGCGCGCTTGATCCCGGTCAGGCTCTCGAGGGCGACCTCGCGGCGATCAAGCCAGCCAGAGCGCGCAGCGGCCTCGATCATCAGGTACTCGCCTGAGACCTGGTAGGCAGCGACGGGTAGCGTCGTCGCCTCGCGGACCGCCCGGACGATGTCGAGGTAGGGGCCCGCGGGCTTCACCATGACCATGTCTGCGCCCTCAGCCTCGTCCAGGTACAGCTCGCGCATGGCCTCGCGGGCGTTGGCGGGGTCCATCTGGTAGGTCTTCTTGTCTCCGTCCTTCGGAGCGGAGTCGAGGGCGCCGCGGAAGGGGCCGTAGAACGATGATGCGTACTTGGCGGTGTAGGCGAGGATCGAGACGTCGGTGAACCCCTCTGCGTCCAGGGCCTCGCGGATCGCGCCCACGCGGCCGTCCATCATGTCGCTCGGAGCGATCACGTCGGCGCCTGCTCGCGCTTGAACGACCGCCTGTCGGCAGAGGACCTCGACGGTCTCGTCGTTGAGGATGACTCCTGAGTCCGGGTCCACGATGCCGTCGTGCCCGTCGCTGCTGTAGGGGTCCAGCGCCACGTCGGTGATGAGCGCGAGCTCAGGGAAGCGCGCCTTGAGCGCACGCAAAGAGCGAGGCACGAGGCCCTCCTCGTTGCTCACCTCCGTGCCCGTAGAGTCCTTCGCTCCGTCCTCGATCTTCGGGAAAAGGACCAGGGCTCTGACCCCGGCCTCGAGCGTCCGCTCTGCGACCCGGAGGAGCCCGTCGGGAGACCAGCGGGTCTGCCCCGGCATGGCCTCGATCGCCACATCCTCTTGGTCCGCGTGCAGGAACACGGGGTAGACCAGGTCGTGGGCCGAGAGGGTGGTCTCCCGAACGAGGTCACGCAGCGCCGGGGTCCGGCGGCTGCGACGCGGGCGGTGGAGCGGGGGAATCATCGCGCCTCAGAAGCTACTCGATTCCTTCCGCCGAGGACTGCGCGGCTCTCAACGGGTCCAGGAGGTCTCTGCGAAGGCGTCGTGGCCGTGGATGCTCTCGAAGTTCCTGGCGTGGACGCGGAAGGAGGCGACGCGCTCGTCGGCCTGGAGCCGCTCGGCGACGCCTCGGACCATGTCCTCGACGAAGACCGGGTTCTCGTAGGCCTCCATCGTGATCCAGCGCTCGTCAGGGCGCTTCAGCACGGGGTAAATACGGCAGGAGGCGCTCTCTTCAGCGGCGAAGATGAGATCGCCCATGGGGAGCGTCACGGGCGTGCCGCTCTCGTCCTTCCGGGTCCGGACCTCGACGGTGACCGCGCCGCGCTGGTTGTGGGCGCCGTAGTCGCTGATCTCCTTGCTGCACGGGCAGAGGCTGGTGACGGTCACCACGGCCTTCTGGACGAGGTCGATGTCCTCCCCGTCGATGAGGCCTACAAAGCCGCATTCGATGTCGATCATGCCCTTGGACTTGGAGACGGGCGCTTCGCGCTCCATGAACATCGGATACTCGAGCACGAGGCGTGCCTCTGCGGCGTCGAGGCGGTTCTGCATCTCCCGGAGCATCCGGAGGACCGCCTCGGGGCCGAGCTGCCTGTCGTCGGCTTGCACGATCTCGATGAAGCGGCTCATGTGCGTGCCCTTGGACTCCGGCGGCACGACGACGGACATCTCCATCTTCACGATCGTCGATCGCTCGATGCCGTCCGGGTCGATCGCCGTCGCTGGATAGCGCACGTCGGTCACTCCAGCGCACTCAAGGCGGATCCCGCGGACGTCTCCGCGCCCTTGAACGTCCTCCAGGGGGCCTGCCGGGCTCTTTTCGGGGCGTTCGGCGCTCTCAGACAGGCGACGGGGGTCGCTCATGGGAACGGAACTGGAGGCCTTGATGTCGACGCGGCTGGGCGCCTCGACGAGGTCTGAATCCTTCAACATGCTCAACGCTTCGCCTGGGTCGATGATAAGGAGGCGCTATCTCGGATGAACCCAAGCGGAGCGCCCTCGGGCCCCAGCTTCGGACCCCTTGACCAGGGCCGATAGCCCTCTGTGGGCGGAGTATGAGACCCCGCCCCGAGAATTCCACCCGGTTTCCGTCCACACAAGAGATGGGACCCCCGAGAGCGATAGGAGCGCTAGACTCCCGCCCCGACCAGATCAGGCCCGCCCTTTCCGCCAGTCGAAAGGGGCTCCGCGCCTGTTTGTGTATATAGACGGCCAAAGCCCCCCTCCCCCAGACCTCCAGCCGCCCCTGCGGTATGGACGCAGGGGACCACTCATCGACCCATGTCCAAGACCCTCGTCATCGTCGAGTCGCCCACCAAGGCGAAGACCCTCAAGAAGTTCCTGGGTAAGGACTTCATCGTCGAGTCGAGCGTTGGGCACATCCGTGACCTCCCGGCGAACGCGGCGGAGATCCCCGCCAAGTTCAAGAAGGAGAAGTGGGCCCGGCTCGGCGTGAACGTGGAGAACGACTTCCAGCCGCTGTATGTCGTGCAGCCGGCCAAGAAGAAGAAGATCTCCGAGCTGAAGGCCATGCT
>JAQWJQ010000304.1 GCA_029248265.1 Planctomycetota bacterium | reverse complement strand
CGCCTCGACGAGGGTAGCGTCGACGCCCACGGACTGGAGCATCGGAAGCAAGGTCCGGTTGTAGACAATCAGCGACTCGTAGATGCCGCACGACAGGAAGACCCGGGCCGCCGGCTTCACGGGGGCCCGGCGATACCCGTTCACGAACGCCACCACCGGGTCGAAGAGCGGACCACGCTCGTGCTCCCCGATGTCCGTGAAGGCGAAGGAGCCGGACTGCAAGAGGAGCCGACCGAACACTCCGGGGTGGCGGACACTCGCGTGGAGCGAGGCGACGCCGCCGAAGCTGGCGCCCATCAACCCGCGGTTCTCCGGGCCGGCCTCCAGGGAAAACTCATCCTCGAGGAGCGGGAGCAGCTCGGTGACGAGGAAGTCTGCGTGCTGCTCGCTGGCCGCGTATTCGCGGACCCGGTCCGGGGACTGGGTGAAGCAGACGACCATCGGAGGGATCTCGCCCAGATCGATGAGGTTGTCCAGCACCGTCTTGAAGGCCGCGTACAGCAGGTAGTCAAGGCCGTCATGTACCACGAGCAGCGGGTAGCGACGGGTCACGCGGTAGCGCGGGGGCAAGTAGATCGAGAGCGGGCGGACGTCGCCAAAGACCTCGCTCTGGAGCTGGCGCTCGAGGATCACCCCCTGGCGCCGAGAGCGGTCCTCCACCGCCCACCAGGGGCTCCTGTACTCCGGCCCGGTGACCACCGAGTTCGAGGCGAAGGGATCCCTGGCGACCGCGGGGTTCAGCGCGTCCAGGATCAGCCTGCGCTCTCCATCCTCTTCCACCTCGAGCTTGTACTCGACCCGTGCGGCGGCCTGCACCTCCAGCTCGAGGGTCCAGACCTCGGTGTGCGTGCGATGGAAGGCCTGAGCAGACTCGAGCCCAAAGATCCAGTGGTGGAGCCACACCCCGTCGGCCGCACCGTCGTAGACGAAGAGCGCCCGCCCCCCCTCGACGATAGGCACCTCCAGGCCGTCCAGGGCGGACGCCCCGGAGGAGGCGATCGCCGCCTTGGCGACCTCGATCTTGCTGGGTGAGGTCACGCCTCCACCTCCCCTGCCGCGGGCGCCACGACCCCGGTGCTCTGCAGCCTCCGGGCGCCAAGACTGGACCAGCCCGCCGGGCCCTCCACGAGCGCGGCCCCGTCGTCGAGGGCCACCACGAGCTCGGGCTCCAACCTCCGCGCCAGCAGGGCCACGCGGCCGGCGTCTTCGAGGTCCAGCCGCCGGGCTGCGTGCGGGAGTGCCACGACCCCCTTGGCCAGCCCGAGTCCGGGCCCCAGTACCTCCGCGTCACCCGGGCCCTGCGGCGGGGAGTCGTGGAACAAGAGGATCCGCTCGGTGAGCACCATCGCACCGGCGGACCAGCCGACCACCGGCATCGCTGCAGGCAGCGCCTCCAGCACGCCGAACAGGCGCATGCGGTTGTAGAGAATGCCGACGTGCCCACCGGCCACGAGCAGCGTCCCTGCGCCCGCGAGAGCCTCACGGATCTCAGCTCGCCCTGCCTCCAAGCTGCCACGCGTGACGGCCTCACCGAAGACTTCGTCGTTCAACGCGCCGACCCGCGCACAGTGGTGGTCGTCCAGCTCGCGCAGCGCGCGGCAGGCGAGGTCCAAGGATGGGCCCACCAGCGGGTCAAGCTCACCCGGCCGGGTCCGCCCCATCAGCTCGCGAGCCGCGGCGAGCTCCGCCGCGAGCCGGACCCGGTAGAGGCTGGAGAGGTCCTTCATCCGATCATGTCGGTCGAACATCAGGTGGCGAAGCTGGTCATCTGCCTCGAAGGCCGCCTCACAGCGCGGCCAGAGATCGAGGCTGCGGGCCGGCTCTCCCAGGTGCGCCTCGAGCCTACCCGTCTCCGACTCGCGCTCCTCCCAACCTGCGGACACGAGCACGAAGGGGCCCACGGCTCCCATGCCCTCGAGCACCTCGCGGAGGGTCGGCCGATCGTGCTGGGGCCCCAACAGGGCCAGCGGTCTGGGAGCCTCACCCATCAGGAATCACAGTGGATGCGCACGTCTCGGCCGATGTCGTCCGCGATCCGAAGCGCCTCAGTGAGCAGGTTGTGACGGGCGATGCACCACCCGTCCCCGGTGACCACCTGCGTCCAGTCCCGCCGAGGAGAGCCGATCGGCACGAGTTCGACCACGGGGAGGTGCTCTCCGTCGCGCGCAAGGATGGGATCAAGCCCCTCGATCCGCGTGACCAGCTGCCCCTCTCCCTGGGCGCGCTTGAAGACGAGCGCCGCGTTGTAGCGGCGTCCCATGGACTGCTCCGAAGACCCGCGGGTGATCGCCTCGGCCCAGAGGCGGAACACGTCGCCGTCGCACGCGTAGTTCATGCCGTGGGAGAGCCGCCCCCCCGGAGCGCGAGCGCCAACCTCGCCGAAGATCGCCTCGCCGGTCTTGTCCGAGAGGTACCACTCCATGTGGGCCATGCCCGTGCGGTACCCGAGCGCCTTGAGGGCGCGCCGCCCGAGCTCCACCCCCGGCGCGACCTCGGGCTGATCCAGGTCGGCGAGGCACACGGCCTGGGGGCTCATCCAGGGGTTCTGGCGCGCGACGAGAGGCTTCGGGCGATACCAGGCCACGTTCTCGAACAACGTCTCCCCGTCCGCGAGGATCGCGTCATAGGTGAACTCCTTGCCCTCGATGAACTCCTCGACGCTCACCTCGGGGACGTGGGCCACCGCCTCGATCACCCGGGCCAGCTCCTCCTCGGAGCGCGCGGTGTGGGTGTCCTCCGAGCCAGCTCCATCGATGGGCTTGACGATCAGGGGGTAGCCCACGGCCCCTGCGGCCTCCTCGACCTCCGCGCGGGTCCGCGCGCGATAGTGGTGGGGCGTGCGGACCCCCGCCGCGTCGAGGGTGGCCTTCATGGTCTCCTTGTCCCGGAAGGTGACGGCCTGATCCACACGGAGCCCGGGGACGTCAAGGGCCTCGCGCATGCGCGCCGCCAGGACCACACCGATCTCCCAGAGGCACTCAACCCGGTGCGGCTGCACGCCCAGGCTTGCCAGCCACCGCCCGACCTCGGCGACCGTCCGCTCCTCGTCCCAGAGGTCGGCCACGACCAGGTGATCGTCGAGGGCCTCTCGTACCGCGGACTCCATGGCCACGAGGGGCTGATCCCCCACGCCCAGCACCCGGACTCCCGGGAGGTCGTGGAGCGCGCGGGTGAAGTGCCCGTTGTCCGCCGGAAAGCCGGGCGAGATCAGGACCACGTTGATCGTCATGGGGAGACTGGGTGCATCGGGGACTGGGTGCATCGGGGACTGGGGGCCGGGAAGGGAGGCTCAGAGCGCCTCCACCTGGAGGATCTCAACCGCGCGCTCGAGGCCGCGCCGGACCACCTCGGTCTCCGGGTGCCGGAGGATGAGGTAACCGTCTCCCTCATACGAGCTCGACTTCATCTGACCAGGGGCTGGGATCAGTGACTGGACCACCAGGTCGCCGAGCTCCCGGTTCGCTTCCTCGAGCCCTGACACGGTCGCGATGCGCCCGGTCCCTTGGGCTCTCAGGTAAGCGGCACCGGCCGCGAACCGACGCGGGGGAGGGCTGAACTCCTCGAGTACCGAGACCTCGGCCCAGACCCTGTAGAAGTCACAGTCGTGCGCGTAGGAAATGAGCGACGTGAACTGAGCACCGGGCGGACGCGCCGCGACCTCCGAGATCGCGATGGAGCCGTCAGGGCGGCGGAACCACTCCATGTGAGTCATCCCTGTCACCATTCCGAGGGCGTCGAGGGCGCGCGGTCCGGCGGCCAGGATCGGCTGGTACTCCGGGACCTCGATCTCGCGCGGGAGCAGGACGGTCCACTGGATCCATGGCGTCTCCATGACCTGCAGCGGCGTCGGTGAGTAGTCAGAGACCGAGTGAAACAGGTGCTGGCCGCCCACGGACACGCTGTCGAACGAGAACTCGCGCCCCTGCACGAACTCCTCGAGGAGCAGCGGTCGCTCCGCGGTGGGCGGGTGCTGGGCGAGCCAGCCGCGGAGCTGGTCGAGGTCGTCCACCCGGAACGTGTCCCGCGCGCCAGCGCCCGCCGGAGGCTTGACGACCAGGGGCATGGTGCTGCGGGCAAAGTCCATCGCGCTCTCGGCGTCGGTGGCCAGGTGGTGCTGAGCGCACGGCAGACCTTGCGCGCGGAGCGCGTCCTTCATCACGGACTTGTCGCGGAACCGCACCGACTCGGCATGGTCCATGCCCCGGATCTGCAGTCGCTCGCGCACGAGCGCGAGCGCCTCCTGGAGCGGCTCGAGGATCCCGATGAGCGCCGTGACCGGCTTCCCTGTGCTCGCGGCGATGGACCGCACAGCCCGCTCGAGCTCGCCCGCATCGTGGCAGTCCTCGACCACCACCAATTCCGCGATCCTACCGCGCACCTCCGCCTCCAGCGACGCGAGGAAGCGGGCCGCGGGCTCCTGCGTGACGACCGAGAAGGTGGTGTCGGGCAGGAGGGCCGCAGCGCGCAGGAACTTGAGCGTGCTTGGCAGAGCGAAGGGCGAGACGAAGACGGTGCTGGCGCGTGACATCCTGCGCGGAGGATACCCACCAACGGGGCCTGGATTCCCACCAGAACTCGCGCCCCTGCCCAACCCCGCCTCTGCGGTTCGCTAAGCTCCCCAAATGCAGCTGCCCCTTCGCATCGCGATGGTGTCCGCGGAGTGCGCTCCGTTCGCCAAGACGGGCGGCCTCGCGGACGTGGCCGCGGCGCTCTCCCGAACCCTCTGGAAGCGCGGCCACGAGGTCAGGCTGTTCGTCCCCCTCTACGGGCGGGTCGAGCGGTCCGGCCTGGAGACCGAGGCCTTCCTCTCACCGTTCCCCCTGAGCTTCCCCGGGGGCGACGTTCAGGTCGCGGTCCGCAAGGCCCCCCTTCCGGACTCCGAGAACGCCGATGGCGTCCCGCTCCAGGTGGAGTTCATCCACTCCCCCGAGCTCTACGGGCGCGAGGACCTCTACACCAACGACGACGATGAACCGGTCCGCTGGGCAGCCTTCTGCCGGGCAGCGATCGAGGCCTGCCAGCGCACGGGGTGGGCACCCGACGTCTTCCACGCCAACGACTGGCACACGGGGCTCCTCCCCCTGCTCCTGAAGTCGACCTACGGGTGGGACGAGCTCCTGCGGCGGAGCTCGACGCTGCTGTCCATCCACAACCTCGGCTACCAGGGGGTCTTTGGAGAGGACGCCATCCGCCGAGTGGGCCTCGAGGGCGTCCGGGACCAGTTTCACCAGGAGCGCCTCGGCGCTGGCGCCGTCAACTACCTGGAGACCGGCATCCTGCACGCCTCCTGGCTCTCCACCGTGTCCGACACCTACGCACGCGAGATCCAGACCCCCGAGTATGGGCACGGCCTCCAGGGGCTGCTCGCCAGGCGGGAGGACCACCTCGCCGGCATCGTCAACGGCGTGGACTACGGCGAGTGGGACCCCGCGACGGATCCACACCTTCCCGCCAACTACGGACCGGACGACCTCTACGGCAAGCGCGTCTGCCGTGACGCGCTCCTCGATGAGCTGGGCGTTGCGCCCGAGCCGTCGGGACCCGTGCTTGGCATCGTCTCACGCCTCACCCACCAGAAGGGGTTCGAGCTCCTCCCGGACTTCGCGGAGCGGCTCCTCGACCACCACGACGTTCGACTGCTGGTCCTCGGCAGCGGAGACCCCGAGCAGGAGAGCTACTTCCGGTGGCTCCGCGACCGCTACCCAGGGAAGGTCGGCGTCCACATCGGGTACGACAACGGGCTCGCCCACCGCATCGAGGCGGGCTCCGACCTCTTCCTCATGCCGTCGCGCTACGAGCCGTGCGGGCTGAACCAGATGTACAGCCTCAGGTACGGGACCATCCCCCTGGTCCGCCACACCGGCGGCCTGGCCGACACCGTGGAGCGCCTCGAGGACGGGAGCGGCACGGGGTTCGTGTTCTACGAACACACGTCCGTCGCCCTCGAGGACACCCTCGCCCATGCGCTCGAGGTCTGGCGCGACACCGAGACATGGCAGCGCATGCAGCGCCTCGGCATGAGGAAGGACTTCTCGTGGGAGGCCCAGGTCGACCGCTATGAAGACCTCTACGCGGCGATCATGGCGGACCTCCAATTGGCCTGACCTCACCAGCCGTCGAAGGCCTCCTCCACTGCTCCCTCTGACGTCTTGAGCTCGGCCCTCTACGCGTCCCGCCACCCACAGCCCAAGCCATGCACGTCATCTTCGTCGAGCCTTCGTTTCCCTCCAACCAGCGGGAGTTCGTCCGCGCCCTGAAGGAGGTCGGCGCCAAGGTGACCGCCATCGCAGAGGCCCCCCCCAGCGCGCTCGACCCCGAGCTCAGGGGCTGGCTCGATGGCCACGAGCAGGTCCCATCTGTGACCAACGGGGACGCCCTCCTCGAGGCCGTTCGCAACGTCCAGCGGCGCGGGTGGGTCGACCGCCTGGAAGCCACGGTCGAGGCCCACATCACGCCCTGCGCCTGGGTCCGAGAGCAGTGCGAGATCCCGGGCACGTCTACACGGACAGCCTGGCTCTGCCGGGACAAGCCCGCCATGAAGGACGCCCTCCGGGAGGCCGGCGTCCCCACGGCCCAGAGCATCGGGACCTCTGACCTCGACGAGGCCCGCGCCTTCATTGCGGAGGTCGGCTACCCGGTCATTCTCAAGCCTCGAGACGGAGCGGGAGCCGCCGGTACGGCCCGGGCCCACGACGACGAGAGCCTCGAGGCGGCGATCCGCGAGAGCGGGCTCGACCGAGGCCAGGGAGTCGCCATCGAGGAGTTCATCGAAGGCCACGAGGGCTACCTGGACACCCTGACCCTCGACGGCGCGGTGGCCCACGAGTTCATCACGCACTACTACCCCAACGTCCTCGAGGCCATGCGGCACCGTTGGAT
>JAQWJQ010000278.1 GCA_029248265.1 Planctomycetota bacterium | reverse complement strand
ATGAGTTGAAGATGTCGCCGCCGAGGTCGTTCCGCCCGTTGCCTCGCCCACCGTTGCGGTTTGCGCCGAAGAAGGCCGAGCTGACAGCCTGCACCACGGTGGTGATCGGGTAGAGGAGTTGGCGAATGAAGTAGCCGAGTTCCGCGAGCACCGTCGGCGGCACCCAGATGATGTCGTTCTCCTCGAGCGTGTAGTTCGTCGTGGAGTCGCCCCGCGAGATGTCCCAGTAGTTCACGGGGAGCCGAAGCGGGTCCTGGGGATCGGCCCGGATCAGCATGATCCGGCCGAGGTTGGCCGAGTCCCGGTTGGGCTTGGCATCGACGACCGCATCGATGACGGTCTCGTTCCCCAGGAACTCAAACTCACCACCGTTCTTGACCTCACCCAGCACCCAGAACACCTTGCTCGACGTGGTGATGTCGACGACGATCTCGGTCGGGGTCTCGTAGTACGGCGAATAACGCTCCGCAAGAACCGCCTCCAGGTCAGACCGCGTGTAGCCGGCGACGTGGATACGCCCTACCTCAGGGAGCAGGATCGTCCCGTCAATATCGACCACCGTCGAGAGAGCGAGCTCGGAGTGCACCTGGTCGAAGATCGTGACGCTATCTCCAATCGTGAGATAGTTCTCCTCGAGCATGTTGCCGCTGTAACGGCGCCCGAACCCCTCCTGGTTCATGTACTGGAGGGTGCGCTTGCTCGGCGCGGAGTGACACGCCGCAAGCCCGCACGCGAGGATCGCGATCAGCAGGATCAGCGGCGACGCGGCGCAGCGGGAGGTTTGAGTCAGAAATCGCATCTGTCAGCCAGGCGAGAGAGGGTGGCCTGAGATCAGGAGGGCCGGGGTACTAATTGACCCATCGACCAGCGAAGGGGAGCAGGTTGACCTGAAACGGGACCCGCTGGTTCACTATCGAGAGGAAGGTTCTTGGAGTCTATCCGGGTGGGACGGCGGCCCATGTTGATAGTCCCCGGAAGCGGCCCCCAGGGGGGGCGCCCAAGAACCGCTGGGGACCATGCGCCCCCACCCATGGCGGTCAGGCACCGTACTGAGCCGAATAATAGTCGCGGTAGCTCCCGGATCGGACGTTCTGGAGCCAGCCGTCGTGATCCTGATACCACTGGAGGGTCATCGGGAGCGCCTGCTCGAAGGTGTAGCGCGGCGTCCAACCGAGCGTCTCCTCGATCTTACGGGCGTCGATGGCGTAACGCCGGTCGTGCCCGAGGCGGTCCGTGACGTACTCGATCAGCGACTCAGGCTTGTCGAGGTGCTTGAGGATCGCTCGGACGATGTCGATGTTCGGGTATTCGTTGTGGCCCCCGATGTTGTAGACCTCGCCGGCGCTGCCGCGCTCGAGGACCGCAAGGATCGCCTCACAGTGATCACGGACATACAGCCAATCACGGATCTGCATCCCGTCGCCATAGATGGGGAGCGCCTTATCCTCGCGGGCGTTGGCGATCATCAGCGGGATCAACTTCTCCGGGAACTGATAGGGCCCGTAATTGTTTGAGCAACGGGTGATCATCGCGGGGAAGCCGTGGGTCTCGTGCACCGCACGGACCAGCATGTCACTCCCAGCCTTGCTCGCGGAGTAGGGCGAGTTGGGTGACAGCGGTGTCTCTTCCGTGAAGAACCCCGTCTTGCCGAGTGAGCCGTAGACCTCGTCGGTGGACACGTGAACGAAGCGTTGGACCCCGCGCTCTCGTGCGGCATCCAACAGCACTTGGGTCCCCACCACGTTCGATTGAACGAAGGGCAACCCGCTGGCGATCGAGCGGTCCACGTGGCTCTCTGCAGCGAAGTGGATCACGTCACTCACGCCACTCTCTCCGCCAGCCGCGAAGGCCTTGGCCACGTCCGCCGCGACGGTGATATCTCCGTGAACGAAGGTGTACTCGGGGTCAGCCTCGACGGCAGTGAGGTTCTCGAGGTTGCCCGCGTAAGTCAGAGCATCGAGGTTGATCACCCGCCAGTCCGGGCGGTCCTCCCGAAGCATCTGGACGAAGTTACTACCGATAAACCCGGCTCCGCCGGTGACGAGAACGGTTCGTGTCATGAGGATTCACTTCCCAGATAGGTGAGCAGGGCGTCCTTCCAGGGCGCCATCGGCTTGCCCCGAAGACGCTCCAGCTTGGAGCAGTCGAGGACGCTGAACGCGGGGCGGGCGGCGGGGCGTGGGAACTCTTCGGTGGTGCAGGGCTCGATCTCGACGCCCTCGATCTCGCTGGCCTCGATGGTGGCCACCGCAAGGTCATACCAGGAGCAGGCCCCTGCGCACGCCGCGTGCCAAATCCCCGGATCCCCGGAGATCAAGACGTCCCAGAGCGCCGGTGCGAGCTCGAGAGTGGAGGTCGGTGATCCGACCTGATCACTGACAACCTTCAGGCGGTCTCGCTCCTTCGCGAGGCGCTGCATGGTGTGCGGGAAGTGGCTCCCGCGCGGCCCGTAGAGCCACTGGGTACGGACGACCTTCGTTCCACCTGGATGGGCGGCGATCGCCTGAGCCTCGCCATCGAGCTTGGTCGCGCCGTACACCGACTGGGGGTTGGTGCTCGCGCTCTCGGTGTAGGGCGTGGCCGCGGAGCCGTCGAAGACGAAGTCGGTGCTCACCAGCACGAGCGGGACGCCGGCCTTCGCTGCCGCCCGCGCAAGGACGCCGCACGCGTCCCCGTTGATGGCGCCCGCCAGCGCCGCCTCCTCTTCAGCCCGGTCGACCGCGGTGTAGGCCGCCGTGTGGATCACGCCGTCGATCGGCGCGAGCTGTTCAAAGAGCCCGTCCACCTGAGCGGCGTCCGTGAGGTCCACTCCGGGCATGTCGACGCCCGGGGCCTCACGCATGTCCGTCCCGAGCGCCTCGATGTCATCGGGAACCGCGAGGAGCACCTGGCTGCCGAGCATGCCGGCACCGCCAGTGACGAGGACCCGCCTGGGGCGGTCACCTGCGTCAGGCGTTGATGTGCCGTTGTTGACGTTGTCTTCCATGGTCGAGTATTCGTTCGGCCCTGCAGGCCACTCAGGCCTCAGCCCAGCTTGTTCGCGCCGCCCTCGGCGACGAGCTTTGAAGCGGAATGGAGTGATTCAAAGGTCCCGGCATCGGTCCACCAGCCGTCGAGGACTTCACAGGTCATCGAGCCGTCCTCGATGAACCAGTTGTTCACGTCGGTGATCTCCAGCTCGCCGCGATCGGAGGGCTTGAGCTCATGGATGATGTCCCAGACGCGGCCGTCGTACATGTAGATACCGATGACCGCCAGGTTGGACTCCGGCTCCTTGGGCTTCTCCACGATGCGCGTGACGTGCTCGCCCTCAAGGGTCGCGACCCCGAAGCGCTCGGGGTCCTCGACCTCCTTGAGGAGGATCTTCGCCCCCCCACCCTGAGCCTGGAAGGCAGCGACCGCCGAGGCGATGTTGTTCTCGATCAGGTTGTCCCCAAGGGCCACCACCACCGAGTCGCCATTCGCCCAGTGCTCCGCGAGCCCGAGGGCTTCAGCGATCCCCCCTTCGCCCTCCTGATAGGCGTAGTTCAGGTGCTTCAACCCGAAGTCGCGGCCGTTCCCCAAGAGCGACAGGAAGTCCCCGGACTTGCGCCCACCGGTCACCACCATGATGTCGTCGATCCCCGCATTCACCAGCGCCTGGATCGGGTAGTGAATCATCGGCCGGTCATAGACCGGCAGCAGGTGCTTGTTGGTGATCTTGGTGAGCGGGAAGAGCCGCGTACCAAGGCCGCCTGCGAGGATGACGCCTTTCACGGGTGGGTCGATGTACTGGGCGCTAGGCGGAGAGAAGCGGGGCCACCGAGCGAATCGATGGAGTGGGGTTTGGGAGCCGGAGTGCTCCGGCACATCGAAGGAGTCGACTTGTCCCTCCCCCGGGCTGGAACGATACCGTCCGGAGTCGCGCTCGGGGCGAAGTTGGTGAGCCTCAGATCGAGGCGCCAGAGTCGCCGGCCTCCGCCCTGTGCTCGCGGTACCAGGCCACGAATCTCCGGAGCCCCTCGGCGACTTTCGTCTCCGGTGAATATCCGAGTTCCTTGCGCGCCTTGGAGGTGTCTGCGTACGTGATCAGCACGTCGCCGGGCTGCATTGGCCGACGATCGAGCTTGGGCTCCACTCCGCAGGCCTCACCGATCATGCCCACGAGCTCGGAGAGGGACGTCGTCTCGGACTCCCCAAGGTTGTAGATCTCGTACCCGCTGCAGCGGTCCACCGACCGGACGACCCCGTCCACGATGTCATCCACATAGGTGTAGTCGCGTCGTGTGCTCCCGTCGCCAAAGAAGGGCAGCGGCTCCCCGTTGAGCGTCATACGCACGAACTTGTGGATCGCCATCTCGGGACGCTGCCGCGGACCGAAGACCGTGAAGAACCGCAGGCAGGTGGTCGGGATCCCGTAGAGGTGATGGTGGGTGTAGCAGAGCAGCTCCCCGGAGCGCTTGGTCGCCGCGTAGGGCGAGACCGGGCGGGGAACGTCGGCGGACTCCTTGAAGGGCACGTCCGTGTTGCCGCCGTAGACCGACGAGGACGACGCGAACACAAACCGGGTCTCCGGGCGCTTGCGCAGCTCCTCCAGCAGGACCATGGTCCCCCGCAGGTTCACGTCCTGGTAATGGAGCGGATCCTCCAGCGAGGGCCGGACTCCAGCCATGGCGGCCAGGTGCACCACCGCCTCGAAGTCCCGCTCGAAGAGGCGCCCGATGAGCGCCTCGTCTCGAATGTCGCCCTCGACGAAGTCGACCGGCCCTTCTCCGAAGGCTGCGCCAGCGGTCCGCTCGATGCTCTCCAGGTTGCCCCGCTTGATCGCGGGATCGTAGAAGTCATTGAGCGAGTCAAGGATCACAACTTCATCACCACGCCTGAGGAGCGCTTCTACGAGGTGGGAGCCGATGAAACCGGCGCCTCCTGTGACGAGGATCTTCATGGGGTGTGCTGGGTGGAGGTGCCTTGACGCCTGAGCGCACACGGCTCCGCGGTCACTCGACCGTCACGCTCTTTGCAAGGTTGCGCGGCTTATCGATGTCGCACCCATGAATCTCAGCGATGTGGTACGAGATCAGCTGGAGCGGGATCGTATTGAGAATGGGCGAGAGCCATTCCGAGGTGCTGGGTACAGGGACGAACGAGTCGGCGATCGCATGACTCGCGCCGTCCGAGCCGACGCTCACCGTCACTCCGCCGCGAGCCTTCACCTGATCGATGTTGGAGCGGGTCTTCTCCGCCACCTGCCCCTCGGCGTTGACCACGAGCACGGCCATCCCCGGGTCGATCAACGCGATGGGGCCGTGCTTCATCTCGCCGGCGGCGTACCCCTCCGCGTGGACGTAGGCGATCTCCTTGAGCTTCAGCGCTCCCTCGAGGGCCACAGGGAAGTTGACCCCCCGTCCGAGGAAGAGGAACCCCCGCGCGCCAGCGTGGGTCCTGGCGGCGTCTCGGGTCCGCGCCACGGACTCCTGGGTGAGCAAGGACTCGACCTTCGGTCGGAGGTCCTTGAGCTCCCCGAGGAGGGCCTGACCCTCGCTCACGGACATCGTCCCGCGGCTCCTGGCGAGCCGGACGGCCAGGAGCACCGCAGCCGTGAGCTGGGCGGTGAACGCCTTGGTGCTGGCGACGCCGATCTCAGGACCCGCGTGGGTCAGGATCGTGGCCTCAGACTCGCGGACCTGGGAGGACCCCGCCACGTTGCAGATGGAGGCCACCCGGGCGCCGAGCGTCGCCGCCAGGCGCGTCGCCCCCAGGGTGTCCGCCGTCTCCCCGGACTGAGTGATCGCGAGCGCGACCGTTCCGGGCGCGACGCGGGGCGATCGGTATCGGAACTCCGAGGCAAAGTCGAATTCCACGGGCAGGCCAGCCAGCCCCTCGATGAGGTAGCGGGCGATCTGGCCGGCGTGAAGGGCCGTCCCGCAACCGAGGATCTGAATGCGTTCGATGGAGTGGCAGAAGGCGTCGTCGAAGGCGCCGCCCTCGAACCGCACATCCCCAGAGGCCATGTCGATGCGATCCACGCAGGTCCGCTCGATGACGTCGGGCTGCTCGTGGATCTCTTTGAGCATGTAATGCGGGTAGCCGCCGCGCCCGGCATCGGAGGGGTCCCACTCCACCTGCTTCGCCGCGCGCTCAACCGTCTGCCCGCTGGCATCCGTGACGGTCAGGCTCCCCGGCTGGAGGAGCACGAGGTCCCCGTCCTCCAGGTAGATAACATCCCGGGTGTGCGGGATCAGCCCGAGGACGTCCGAGGAGAGGAAGCCGCCCTCAGCGGTCGCCCCCACCACCAGCGGGGGTCCCTGCCGCATGGCCACCAGGGTCGACCCTTCGTCGGTACTCGCGAGCACCGCCAAGGCGTAGTAGCCCGAGACCTTCTCGAGAGCCCGGCGCATGGCGCGCATCAGGGCCGCCTCGTCCGTGCCCTCTTCAGCCCAGGTCCGATCAATGAGCCGGGCGAGGACCTCTGTGTCCGTCTCGGACACGAACGACTCGCCCTTCTCCAGGAGCTCTCGCTTGACGAGGGCATAGTTCTCAATGATCCCGTTGTGCACCACGGCGACGCGCCCCGAGGCGCCCGTGTGCGGGTGAGAGTTCACGTCGCTCGGCACTCCGTGCGTGGCCCAGCGGGTGTGCCCGATTCCAGCGAGGGCGCCCTTCAGTGCGCCGTCCTCGAGGGCCTCCTCGAGGTTCGAGAGCCGCCCGCGGCGCTTCCGGACCTGTAG
>JAQWJQ010000265.1 GCA_029248265.1 Planctomycetota bacterium | reverse complement strand
CAGAAGCGCTCCCTCCCCGCCCCCGGCGGTCCCCGGTGCGCTCCCTTCTCCGCCGGCAATCCGACCGGCCGCAAGCCATGAGCGAAGTCCACGACGTCATCATTATTGGGTCCGGCCCTGCCGGGTACACCGCCGCTATCTACGCTGCGCGCGCCAACCTCAAGCCGGTGCTCTTCCAGGGCATGCAGCCCGGCGGTCAGCTGACGATCACCACCGACGTCGAGAACTTCCCCGGGTATCCGGACGGAGTGATGGGCCCCGAGATGATGGAGCAGTTCAAGGCCCAGGCGGAGCGCTTCGGGACCGAGATCAAGTTCGAGGAGATCGTCGAGTTCGATTTCTCTCAGCGGCCGTTCACGATCAAGAGCGACTTCGCCGAGTTCAAGGCCAACTCCATCATCCTCTCGACCGGCGCGTCCGCGCGACTGCTCGGGCTGGAGAACGAGTCCAAGCTCATGGGCTTCGGCGTCTCAGCCTGCGCGACCTGCGACGGCGCGTTCTTCCCCGACAAGGAGATCGTCGTCGTCGGCGGCGGCGACTCCGCGATGGAGGAGGCGAACTACCTCACGCGCTTCGCGTCCAAGGTGACCGTGATCCACCGCCGTGAGGAGTTCCGCTCGTCGCAGATCATGCTCGACCGTGCTCGCGCCAACCCGAAGATCGAGTGGGAGCTCAATCAGGCGGTGAGCGACATCGTGGCCGGTGACGACGGCAAGGTGCGGGCGGTCATCCTCGAGGACACGCGCACCGGCGAGAAGAAGGAGTTCGCCACCGAGGGCGTCTTCGTGGCGATCGGCCACGTGCCGAACTCCCAGTACTTCAAGGATCAGCTCGACACTGATGAGAACGGCTACGTGCTCGTGCATGACGGGACTCACACCTCGGTCGAGGGCGTCTTCGCCTGCGGTGACCTGATGGACCACACCTACCGCCAGGCGATCACCGCGGCCGGCTCCGGCTGCATGGCTGCCATCGACGCGGAGCGCTGGTTGGAGAACCAGGCTCACGCGCCGACCGAGGCCTCCGCGGTCTGAACCCGTGAGCGATCAAGACGCAGCGGCCGGTTCTGTACAGCACGTCCTCGTGACCGGGGCCGGCTCCGGGATCGGTCGCGCGATCGCGCTCCGCTTCGCGGCCGAGGGGGCGCAGGTGTCCCTCCTGGGCCGCCGGGTCGAGGCCCTGGAGGCGACGGCCGCGCTCGCAGCGGAGCCTGGTGGCCTTCGGGCTTACGCGTGCGACGTTCGGGAGGAGGCTTCCGTCCGCGCAGCCGTCGCCGCGGCCGCGGGAGACCTCGGGCCGCTCCAGGTGGTGGTCTCGAACGCAGGGGTGGGGGGGCCGAACGGGCCCTGTTTCCAAGAGGAGCACACCGCTGACCGTTTTGAAGAGCTCGTCAGCACCAACCTGGGCGGCACATACCGCCTCTTCAGGGCCGCCCTGGAGCACCTCGCCCCGGCGTCACCCGACGCCCATGGCGCGGGGACGCGCCGCCACCTGGTGGCGGTCTCGTCCATCCTCGCGCGGATCGGCGTGGCGGGCTATTCCGGGTACTGCGCCTCCAAGGCCGGAGTGAGTGGGCTCGTGAGGGCTCTGGCAGTGGAGCTGGCGCCGCTCCACGTCCAGGTGAACGCGGTGGCGCCTGGATGGGTGGACACCGCCATGGCCCGGGAGGGCCTGGAGGGCATGGCTGCGGCCATGGGCATCACCCAGGACGAGGCCCTCGCGATCGCCATGAAGGACGTGCCTCTGGGGCGCATGGGCCGCCCCGAAGAGATCGCCGGCCTGATCGCCTGGCTCACGTCGCCCGATGCTCAGGGCATGACGGGGCAGACCCTCGACATGAACGGCGGCGCGTTCATGGCCTGAGCGGGCCGCTGTCGGGCGCCTGCTCGGCCCCGGCGCCCACTCCTGCCGGGGGCCACGAGAGCGCCCGTGGGTGAATGGTGGTCTGGCGGAGCAAGTCCCGTGGACTGGCCCCCTGTGCCGCTTTCCTCGTTGCCCTTATAGTCGGGCCATGCGCGTCGCCCTGGTCTGCAAGCAGTTCCGCTCAAGCGTGCCGGTGGACCTCGGCTCGCACGCGCTGGGCCTCGCTTTGGCGCTGGCCAGGACGGGGCTCGCGGTGGAGGTCTTCACGCTCGAGACCTGCGGGCGGCCCCGCCTGACGTCGCGGCGCAGATGCGTCCCCGTCAAGGGGAGTGGAGGGCCGCTCGCCGTGACTGCGATTGCAGTGGACGGGACAGAGACCCCCGCGGAGCTCGCGGCCGCCTTTGGTTCGTTCCTCGAGCGGGAGCGCCCAACGGTTTGCCACTTCGAGTCGATCGCTAGCTTCGGCGCTGCGGTGATCAGCGTCGCGAAGGACTACGGCCTGCCGACGGTGTACTGCGCGCGGGACCCCTGGCCCGCTCACGATCAGCTGACGCTCACCCTCCCTGATCTCACTCCGTTCGAGCTGGGGGACTGCGCGGCCGAGGCGCGGGGGGAGGTGGCGCGTGAGCTCTGCCCGTCGATCCCTGCTGAGGGGGTGGCTCCAACGGATCCCGCCGAACGAGGCCTCCTCCGAGCCCTGCTCGATGGGGACGACGCCGCGCTCAAGGCTCGACCGGAGCTCGCGGCGAGCGTCGCCGCTGCACGTGAGCGAATCGATGAGACCCAGGCGCACAAGCGGGCGGCCCTCTCATTGGTCGACCGCCGGTTCGCTGCGACCCGCATGCTCGCCCGGCAACTCTCGGCGGCCGTCGGTCGCGGCTTCACGTCTCGTCTCCCCGGGGTTGAGCCCACCGCTGCGCGGCTTGAGGGTGGACCCGAGGGGCCGTCCGAGGCTCGGATGGTGTTCATGGGGAGCAGTCGGCCCGTCGAAGGGCTGGACCTCCTGCTCGACGCCATGAGGGAGGTGCTGGCCACTCCAGGTCAGTCCGCGCCCCAGCTCCACGTCACCCTCGAGGCGACCGAGCGCGCCCGGGACGCGGCTCTTGAAGCCCGCGCAACGAGCCTCGGCGTGTCCTTCGAGTGCGGCTCCGGTCCGGTGGACGTCGCCAGCGCCCTCGGGAACGCCGACGTTCTCGTGCACCCGGCCCGCTGGGGCCAATTTGCCCCGGCTCCGGTGCGCCTGGCACAGGCCGCGGGGTTGCCGGTGGTGGTCACGGCCATCCCAGGGATCGAGGAGCTCGTCGACCCCGCCTCGTCGGTCCTCGTCGCCCCCGGAGAGGTGGGAGCGCTCGCGGAGGCGTTGGTCACCCTGGCTGACCGAGCGCAGCGTCTCGGAGACCTGCGTGGAGCGGCACTGCGCCGTGCGGTCTCGGAGGCGGGGGTTGGATCCTTCAAGGACCTCGACGTAGAGGCGGACGAGTGGCGGCAGACCTACGAGCAACTCGTGGCAGCTGCCCCGGCCCGGCCGACCATGTCAGGGCCGCCCCACGTGGCAGAGTTCATCGCTGAATTGAATGAGGTGCGCCAGGCCTCTGTCGGTGAGCTGTTCGGACGCGTCGAGGCCGGGCTGGAGCAGCTTCGGTCGGCCTTCGCGCTCCCCGAGGGCACGTCGGAGCTCATCGCCCGGGCCGTGGCTCGCGGCGGCCCTCTGGGGGATCAAGCCTCGGGGGCGCTGGGGGGCGACGGAGCCGCCTCGCGCTCCTCGGGGGCCGGGCCTGGCGAAGGCTCAGACCTGCTGCCGCGCCCGAGCCCGGGGGGCCCGCGCCCCCTGCCGGCCCCGACCGCCGTGGCCGGCACCGAGCTCCGCACGCCGCAGGCCGAGGAGCCGGCGGAACGCGCCACAAGCCGAGGCGGGGTGGAGGCGTGAGCGCTCCCCCCTGCGTGCTGTCCGTGGTCCTGCCCACGCTTGGGAGCAAGGCGCGTCTGGGGCAGTCGCTCCCCGGACTCTGCCGCTCCCTGGTCGACCTCGAGGCTCGCCTTTCTGAGGCGGGGTCCACGGAGCTCGTGGTGGTGGATGACTCGGGCGAAGGCGTGGCGGCGGCGGGGCTGACTGAAGCTCTCGCGAGCCTCGAGGAGGAGCTCCGGGAGGTAGCGATCCAGACGGTTCGGACCGAACGCAACCTCGGGTTCGGCCCCGCGGTGATGCGCGGGGCGCGCGAGGCCAACGGCTCCCACCTGCTGGTCCTGCACGATGACGTGCTCATGGACGCGGGCTCGGTGGACGCACTCCTGCAGGTCATGGCGGCCGCCCCCTCGGTCTTCGCTGCCGCTCCGGTGCTGAGCCGGCCGCCGGCGCCAGCCTCCCCGGTCCCTGCGCGGGTGATCCGCCTCGAGGACGATTGGCTCTGCGTTCGGGACGGCAGCGCGGAGCCTCCGCCGACCGAGTCCCTCATCGCTGACCAGCGGGTCGTCGATATTGAGGTCGTGCGCTCGGCGGCGATGCTCGTACGCCGCGGCGAGTTCCTGGATCTCGGCGGCTTTGATCGGCTCTTCGGGCCCACCTCGCTCGAGGACGCGGACCTCTCCATCTGCGCCCGCCGTCGCGGGCGGCGCCTCGTGCAAGTGCAGGGGGCAGAGGCGCTCCACCTCGACCTGGGGGATGGCCTGGGTGATCTGCTCGAGGCGCCGGTCGCGCAGGCGGTGGCCGCGCGCAACCGGCTGCTCCTCCGCTGGAAGCACCTCTCCACCCGCGCCGACGCGTCGGACCACCTGATCGGGCTCTGGCGCGTCGCCCTGGAGGCGGGGATGCTCGGTGACCGGGAGACCCTTGAGGGGATCGTCCTCGCCGTTGATCGACTCGGCGAGATGGCGGAGTCGCGCGCGACCCTCAGTGGGGCCGCGCCCTTTCGGAGCTAAGGGGCTCAGCCAACGGTCATCAAGAACTCGGCGTTGACCGAGGTCTTGCTCATCTTGGCGATGAGCATCTCCATCGCCTCGACGGGGTCCAACTCGTTGAGCACCTTGCGGAGCATCCAGACTCGCTCGATCT
>JAQWJQ010000257.1 GCA_029248265.1 Planctomycetota bacterium | reverse complement strand
GTGCATCTCTCGGCCGCGCCTGACCTGCTCCTTGCCGACGATCGGAATGTTGTTCTCCGACTGGCAGGCGACGACGCAGGCGTTGCAGCCGTTGCACGTCGAGAGGTCGATGGTCATCCCCCACTGGTGGGTGCCGTCGTACTTCTTCTGGTCGTAGAGCGAGGTGAGCTTCGGCACGTGATAAACGTGCTCGGTGAAGTTCGGGTCCTCCTTCCACTGCTCCTCGGTGCCCTCCATCGCCAGCTTGTGGAGGCGCTCGCGGCGCCCCTTCATGCCGATGGCGTCGATCAGGTGGTGCTCCTGGGTCGTCGCGAAGGTGTATGAGCCGGAGGCCTTGGCGATGGAGGCGCCGGTGGCGAACCCCATCCCGTCCGTCCCGCGGAGCGCGAAGGCGTCGAAGCCAGCGGCGCTCACCTCGGCCTTGTCCGAGCCCGCCACGAGGCCCGCGGCGCGCCGGCCGTAGCCCATGGAGATGGCGAGGCTGTCCTCGGCCTGGCCGACGGCCACGAAGGCCGCCGCCTCGAGCGTCCGCCCGTTGAGGGTCACCGTGACCATGTCACCGGTGGTCACCCCGAGGCCGTCCGCGGTCTTCTTCCCGAGCATGACCGCGTTGTCCCAGGTCATCTTCGTGGTGAAGTCCGGGAGCTCCTGCAGCCAGCCGTTGTTGGCGAAGCGCCCGTCGAAGATCTTGGGGCAGGGGAAGAAGGTAATCTCAGTCCCGTCGCCACCCTCAGCGACCGCAGGGAGGGAGCCCACCGTGAGGTCAAGGGCCCCCATCCGGGAGCCGTCCACGACGCCGTCGTGGATCGCTTGGCGGAAGCGCGCCTCGCCGTTCCCGGCGAGGCCCATGCCGTCGAAGGTGCTCCGCACCTCGGCGCGGGCATCTCCCTCACGGCCGAGCAGCGCTGCGCACACCTCGATGGCGCTCATGCCGCCCGCGATCGGCTTGATCAGCGGCTGTGCGATGTGGACCGAACCGTCCCAGGAGCGCGCGTCGCCCCAGGCCTCCAGCCAGTGAGCGGCCGGCATGTGCCAGTCTGAGATGGCCGCGGTCTCGTCGCGGTACAGACCGTGATGGAAGACCGTCACGTTCTCCGCGGCCCCCGCGAAGTCGAGGTCCACCGGCGCGTCGTAGGCGGGGTTGCCCCCGAGGACCAACAGCGACTTCACCGCGCCGGAGCGCATGTCGGCGACCAGCGAGGCGAGCCCTGCGTCGGTGACCTCAGCGGCGGGGTCCTCCGTGTAGCGGACCGTGGTGCCGACCGCGCCGAGGGCGGCGTTGACCGCGTGGGCGTGGGCGTGGACCGCCGCCGGCTGATTCGAGCCGGGGATGATCACGCAGCGCCCCTTCGCCTCCTTGAGATCAGCCGCCAGGGCACGGACGAAGGCCGTGACCTTTTCGTTCTCGCCGAGGGCCAGGGCGCGGGGCCCGGGGGTCCCCATACCGAGGGCCGCCTCGACCAGCTGGAGGATCGCTCCCGCGTCCGAGCTCTTCACCGGCAGCCGGTGATCCGAGGCCACGCCCGTGGTCGTGAAGCGGCTCTCCACGGCGTAGAGGCGGGACATGTCGCCCAGCTCGGGCTCCCGACGGGCGGCGAAGTCTGCGGACATCCGCAGCTCATCGGGATGTCCGTTGAGGAAGTCGCTGTCCAGGCTGAGCATCACATCTGCGCGCTCAAGGTCGTAGTGGGTGCGCACGGAGCGGCCGAAGGCCAGCTCGGCGCCTGCGCGCTCGCTGTCTCGCCCCACCGGGGACCACCAGACCCACCGAGCACCGCTGGCGGCGAGGTCGCCGCCCAGGCGCGCCAGGGTCGGCGAGCTGTGGGTCGAGGCGAGCACGGCCATGCCGCCCTCGCTGGCGGCCGCCTTCATCGCCGAGACCGCGTCGCCGTAGGAGGCTCCGTTGAAGAGACCGCCCTCGCTCCGCTTCAGGACGCCCTGGCTGCGGTCGGGGTCATAGAACCCGAGGACCTCGGCCTGGCTGTACACGTCCGTGCCCTGGCCCACCAGCGTGTTCGGCTCGACCTTGACCGGCCGACCGTCGTAGCTGGTGACCGTCAGCGGGCGCGCGGCCCCTGCGAGGTCGAAGGTCGACGCGTAGTACTTCGGCTTCCCGGGGATGGTCTCCTCGGGTCGCACGGCGTACGGCAGGATCTCCTCCTGCTCCCAGCGGCAACTCGACGCGCCTGCGAGGGCGGCCGAGGCTCCGAGGATTTGGAAGAAGCGGCGCCGGTCGACTTCGTTCAGCTGATCGAAGTCATCGGTCGGGAACTCACGGCCGACGAAGTTCGCGACATCCTTTACGGAGTCGGAATCGGCTGCGGCACGGTCGAGGGACCCATCGAACTCTCGAAGAGACTGCCAGACTGCAGGCTTCGACTCGGCGTTCGGATCGTCGAGGATGTCGCTCATCTTGGCGCGCTCAGCGGATGTGCCTCGCGCGAGGATGTTGGGGTTGGCGCCCCGTTCGGGGCGAGTGCCGGAAATGGCGGTGTGGGACAGGAAGGGACGAGCTCCGAGCGCTTGCGGCCGCGGAGCAGTGGTCGCGAATCAGCGGTGACAGGTGCTGCAGGTTTCGCGCGGGTTGATCTCTTCCGGTGAGTAGAAGAGAGTCGAGTGGTCGACGCCGCCGGCGGGGGGTTCCCAGGCGAGGTTGGTGACCTGATCGAGGGGCCGCAGGTGCGGCTCCGGGTTGCGGTGGCACTCCAGGCACCAGCCCATCGAGAGGGGCTCTTGCTGGCTCACGACCTCCATCTGGTCCACGCGGCCGTGGCACGAGACGCAGGACACCCCGCGCCGGACGTGGGCCGAGTGGTTGAAGTAGGCGTAGTCCGCGATGTCGTGCACCCGAATCCAGGCCACCGGATCACCCGACTTCCAGGACTCCCGGAGCGCGGCGAGCTTCGGGCTGTCGGGTCGGATGTTGGTGTGGCAGTTCATGCAGGTCGCCGTCGGCGGGATCGCAGCGTGGGCCGCGTCCTCCACCGTGTTGTGGCAATACCGGCAGTCGATGCCCAGCTCCCCTGCGTGCAGGGCGTGGCTGTAAGGAATCGGTTGCTCCGGGGCGTACCCGACCGCGAGGGTCTTCGGAGAGAAGCCGATCCAGACAAACACGATCGCGTAGAGCACCCCGCCGAGGGCGCCCGCAGGGATCAGGAGCTTGAAATGGTTGGTCCAGCGCGGGAAGTGAAAGGTCGTCATGGTGCGCAAGCGCGGTATGTCGGGAGTGGCCGAGGGTGATCCCCGGTCCAGTCACGCCAGGATGTTGGGTGGCGGTTGTGTGCGAGGGAGGAGCCCCCACACTTGCCTGAGCCGCGCCGCTCTCGTGCCGGTGCACGAGAAGAACGCTGTTCAGTCGCGGACAGACTAGTGACCTGAGTGCCTGTCTGGAATCTCCGAACGCCGCGCAATCGCAGGAATCTGCGCGCGGGATTGGCGGTCGCGTGGCGCTATTTCGCACCCCCAGGGACCGCCCGACGCCCAGTTGAGAATCAGTCGCAATAGCAGTGCGCGGGTGCGCCGCGGATACCCCGCCTCACGGGGCCGAGAAGGCCTATTGCTCGGTGCGCCGGCCTGCTCCCCACCCAACCACCGGCCGCCGCCGCGGGGGGCCCTTGAGAATGAGCGCGAGGCGCAGCATCCGAAGATTCTGCGCCTCGCTTTGGGCTTGGTCTCTGGTCCGCGCGTCGCGCGCACCCCGCGGGCGAACCCGCTCAACTTGCGCTCAGGACTTGCCGCGCTCTTGCGGCGCGTTCCGCTGCAACTTGCGCTGCAGCGACCGTCGGTGGATTCCCAGTCGGCGCGCTGACTCAGAGATGTTTCCTCCGCAGTCAGACAGCACCCGTTGGATGTGTTCCCACTCCATCCGAGCGAGCGACGGAGCGCGGTAAGAGGACGTGACGGCGGGGCCATCGGAGGCGTCGCCGCGCTCGTACTTCTCGAAGGCAGCGACGACGTCGTCCGCGTCCGCCGGCTTCGGGATGAAGTTGACGGCGCCGAGCCGAACAGCCTCGACCGCGGTCGCGATGGCGCCGTACCCCGTGAGGATGATGGCGCGCGTGCCTCCGTCAATGCCGTTCAGCGCCTTGAGGACTTCGAGGCCGCCCTTACCCGGCATGCGCAGGTCCAGGACGGCGTACTCAGGCGAGTCGGACTGGGCGAGCGCGACGGCTTGGTCGAAGCCCTCCGCGGTACGCACCTCGAAGCCGCGCTCACGAAGAGCACGCGCGAGGCGCTCGCGGAAGATCTCGTCGTCGTCGACGATGAGCATGGACCGAGCGTCCAAGTTGGGGGCAGATGCAGGTTCCATTGAGCGATCAGTCATGTTCACGAGTAAGCCTCCTTGGCAGAGCGTCGTTCGCGCGACACGCCCAGGAGGATCAAAGGATTCACGAGATCCAGCATAGGTGTCGCGCGCTGATCCCGTCGGACGATACGCCGCAGTGCGACATCACGCCCCATTCTCGACCCTGTGACCGCCTTCAGCGCATCGCGCTGTGCGTCGTCACGGAGAGTTCCCCCGACTTCGCCAGCGGGAGGACGAGGCCCACCACGGTCCCCAGCCCAGGCGCCGAGTGGATTTCAATATTCCCGCCGAGGTCCTCGACGAAGGAGCTCGCCAGGTAGAGCCCGAGGCCCATGCCCCGCCCGACGTCCTTGGTCGTGAAGAAGGGCTCCAGCGCGCGCTCCGCCTCCTCTGAGGTCATCCCGGTGCCCCGGTCCCCCACGGTGACAATCAACGCGAACTCCTCGCGGACGACGCGCAAGCGGACCGTCGCGTCCGACGGCGAGGCGTCGATACCGTTCTGAACGATCGCCCGGATGGCCGTCGCGAGCCCCTCACGGGGCAGCTCCAGCGATGCGCCGTCTGCGACCTCCATGATGTCGACCTCTACCCGGTCCCCCGCGGCCATCTCGCCCACGATGGTGTCCGCGAGCTCCTGGGCGACCATGCTCGTCATCGCCTCGCCGACGCGGTCACCCGCGGTCGCGGACATCCGATTCAGGATCCGCCGGCAGCGCGCAACCTCATCACGAATGAGGCGCGCGTCGGCAGTCACCGCGTCGCCCACCGCGGGCTCCTGCTCAAGCTGGAGCTCGAGCTCCTTCGCGACCAACGCGATCGTGGAGAGTGGCGTCCCGAGCTCGTGAGCCGCGCCTGCCGCGAGGGTGCCGAGCGCCTCGAGGTGCCGCTGACGCTCGCGGCGGCCGCGCTCCGACTGGAGCTCCTGCGCACGCGTCGCGAGCGTCGAAACGACGCGGTTCACGAACAGGACCGTGAGCAACGACGTCAACGAGAGCGCGATGACGTTGCCCCACCCACGCAGGCTTGGACTGGCGTCCAGCGCGGGGACCGGCATCGCGTACTCCATGATCATCATCATGGCGAAGCCGAGGGCGCCGACGACGACGAGCGAGTGGCGCAGCGGCAGCAGGACCGACCCGAGCGCCACGTACACGAGGAGGAATCCGCAGAAGGGGTTCGTCGCACCACCCGTCAGTGAGAGGAGCGTGGTGAGCAGCCCGATGTCGAGGAGCATCACGCCCAGCTTCACGAGCTGCAGGCGGCGGTCAGTAAACTCGTCCGGTCCCGAGTCCGAGCCCGACTCTCGGAGCAGGAGCTCGTTGCGCTGGAAGAGCAGCAGCCCACCGTTCGTCCCGAACTCCACCAGCAAGATCGCGAACAGCGCC
>JAQWJQ010000250.1 GCA_029248265.1 Planctomycetota bacterium | reverse complement strand
CCCTTCAGGTTGTAGAACTCGTTCGCGGGTACCGCCGAAGGCAGGACGTATCCCTCCTTGACCCCGTGGAGCATCGAGGGGAAGACCAGGCAGTGGAACGGGATGTTGTCCTTGCCGATGAAGTGCACCAGCTCGGTGTCTTCGCCCTGCCACCAGTCCTTCCACGCCTCGGGAGTGCCGCGCTCGCGCATGAGCTCCTTGGTGAAGCTCACGTAGCCGATCGGCGCGTCGAACCAGACGTAGAGGACCTTGCCCTCGCCAGCGGGGCCGACCTCCGGAGGCAGGCTGACTCCCCAGCTCATGTCCCTTGTGATCGCGCGCTCGGGGACCTCCTTGAGCAGGTTCTGGATGAACTTCTCGACGTTGGCCTTCCACTCGTGGTCTCTGATCCAGTCTCCGATCGTTTCGTCGCGGAGCTTGGGGAGATCGAGGTACCAGTGTGTGGTGGCGCGCTGCTCCGGCGTCGAGCCGCAGATCTTGCAGCGCGGGTCCTTGAACTCAAGCGGGTCGATCCAGGTCCCGCAGCTTGGGCATTCGTCGCCGCGCGCTCCCTCGGCGCCGCACTTGTAGCAGGTGCCCTCCACGTATCTGTCCGCCAGGAACATGTCATCGTGCACGCAGAACAACTGCTTGGTCTCTCGTTCGACGAGGTAGCCGTTCTCCATCAGGCGAGAAAAGAACTCCCGCGATGAGTCCGCGTGCTCCGGGCACGTGCTCGTGCCCGAGACGATGTCGTAGTGGATGTCCAGGGCCTCAAAGGTCGCCCGCATGTTTCCGTTCCACCGGGCGACGTATGAGGCGTAGTCCTCCTTGGCCTTCTCCGCCGAGATGGTGATCGCGACCCCGTGGTCGTCCGATCCTGAGACTGCGAGCACCTCATCTCCGCACATTCGGAGGGTGCGGGCGTAGATGTCCGCGGGGAGGTACGCGCCGGCGATATGGCCGAAGTGAAGCGGCCCGTTGGCGTACAGGAGGGCCGAAGTGACGATGGTGCGGGCCACGGAGCTACGGGTTGGCGCTGGTTGAGGGGGGGCGAGGAGTGCGACAGCCCGTCCTGCTCGTCCGGAATCGACGGGCTGGGGAGGGGGTGAGGCGGCTCGGCAGACTAAGATCTTCCGCCACAGAACACCGCCATCCATCCCCCGGTCCGGTTCAGACCCGTGGGATTTCCCATCCCGGCGGACGCTGACACCCACAGAACACAGGGCCTCTTCCTGCCCGACCACTCATGGACGCTTACAAGCAGCTGGACTTCTTCGAACTCGACGATCAGTACACCGAGGACGAGTTGATGGTCCGCGACGCCGTCAAGGGCTGGGTAGGGGAACGATTCCTCCCCGGCGTGATGGACCACTTCGAGGCGGGGACCTTCCCCATGGATCTCGTTCCGGAGCTCGCTGAGCTCGGGGTCTTCGGTCCGACCACCCCCGAGGAGTACGGGGGCGCCGGCATGAACAGCGTCGCCTACGGCCTGATCTGCCAGGAGCTCGAGCGCGGCGACTCCGGCCTCCGGAGCTTCTGCTCCGTCCAAGGTTCGCTCGTGATGTGGCCGATCAACGAGTACGGCAGCGAGGAGCAGAAGCGCGAGTACCTGCCCAAGCTGGCCTCGGGCGAGATGATCGGCAGCTTCGGGCTGACCGAGCCCGACTTCGGCTCCAACCCCGGCGGCATGTTGACCACCGCGCGGAAGGAGGGGGATGAGTACGTCCTCAACGGCCGGAAGATGTGGATCACCAACGGGAGCGTCTCGCAGATCGCGATCGTCTGGGCGAAGCTCGAGGGGCGCGTGCGGGGCTTCATCGTTCCCACGGACCTTCCGGGGTTCAGCGCCCCTGACCACAATCACAAGTGGAGCCTGCGGGCCTCGATCACGAGTGAACTCGTCCTCGAGGAGGTGCGCGTCCCCGCGGACGCGATCCTGCCCGGCGTGGACGGGCTGCGCGGTCCGCTCTCGTGCCTCACTCAGGCTCGCTTCGGCATCGCGTGGGGCGCGCTGGGCGCGGCCCACGCGTGCTTCGACGAGACGCTCAACTACCAGAAGGAGCGCATCGTCTTCGACAAGCCGGTGGCGGCCTATCAGATCCCGCAGCAGAAGTTCGCCAACATGGCGACTGACATCACTTGCGGTCAGATGCTGGCGCTGCGCCTCGGCCGCCTCAAGGACGAGGGCCGCTTCACCGCGCCCCAGGTCTCCATGGCCAAGCGGAACAACGTCATGATGGCCCTCGAGACCGCGCGGACCTGCCGGGACATGCTCGGGGCCAACGGCGTCACCCTCGAGTACGGGGTCGGCCGCCACATGCTCAACCTGGAGTCGGTGGTGACCTACGAGGGCACCCACGACATCCACACCCTGGCCATCGGCGCCGAGGTCACGGGCATCATGGCGTACCGTTGATCCCCGCGCCCCCGGGCGCGTCGACTGAAGAGGCCCCCCCTCGCGCCAGCGCGAGGGGGGGCCTCTTGGTTTCTGAGTGGGGGCTGCCGGGCCCGCTCGGGGCCACGTGGGCCCCTCAGGCGCGGGTCAGTCCGGAGCAGCGGGGCTCTCACCCCCGGCGAGCTTGTCGACCACAGGGGTGAGGTCGGAGAGCACCTTGGAGAGCTGCTGCTGCTCATCCTCCTCCAGGTTCCCGCGTGTCTTCTCTGCGAGCATCCGCAGGTCATCGAGGAGCATCCGGGCGTTGTCCGGGTTCGGTGACGTCCCGCCCGTGACCGGGTTCTCAAGGAGCCCACACGACATCATCAGCTGGTAGGCCAGCCGGGTCGTGAAGAGCCTGAAGTCGCCCCCCGGGAGGGGCACGTTCTCTGCGGTGTGCTTGGGGTCGGTCATTTCACTTCCTCTAGTGGGCGCCCGCTGTCATTGGACTTGCGGGGAACCTCCTCTCTCATGCAGTTTCGGGCCGCGCCGACGAACCCACGGAAGATGGGCTGCGGCGAGAGGGGCTTGCTCTTGAACTCGGGGTGGAACTGCACGCCGATGAAGAACGGGTGGTCTGCGATCTCGACGATCTCGACCAGGTCCCGCTCGGGGTTCACGCCGGAGAGGGTCATCTCCGAGCTGTTGAAGGTCTCGCGGTACGCGTTGTTGAACTCAAAGCGGTGGCGGTGCCGCTCGGAGACAGAGACCGTGCCGTACAGCTTGTGGGCGAGGGTCCCTTCGTCGAGGGTGCAGTCGTAGGCGCCGAGCCTCATGGTGCCGCCGAGGGGGACCCCCTCCTGGTCGTCCATCAGGCTGATGACGGGGTGGGGCGTTGCGCTCGCCAGCTCGATCGTGTTCGCATCCTCCAGGCCGAGCACGTTGCGGGCGTACTCGATCACCGCGCATTGCATGCCGAGGCAGATCCCGAAGAAGGGGACCCCGTTCTCGCGGGCGAAGCGGATGGCCCGCATCTTGCCCTCGAGCCCGCGCTCTCCGAATCCGCCGGGGATCAACACCCCGTGGACGCCGTCCAGCTGAGCCTCCGTCTCCTCGGTGGTGCCGAGGGTCTCCGCGGAGATCTTTCGCAGGCGGATCTCCACGTCGTGGGCCACGCCGGCGTGGGAGAGGGCCTCGTAGATCGACTTGTAGGCGTCGTGCAACTCGACGTACTTGCCGACCACCGCGATCTCCACGGTCTCGTTGATGGCCCGGATGCGGTCGATCATGTCCGACCAGTCGCCGAAGGGCGTCTCCTCTTCGAAGGGGAGCTTGAGGCGCTCGCAGACGATGCGGTCGAGCTTCGCCTTGGTCAGGTCGATGGGGACCTCGTAGATCGAGAAGTCCACGTCACGCTCCTCGATGACGTACTCCTCGCGGACGTTGCAGAAGAGGCTGATCTTCTGGGCCATGCCGTCCTGCATGGGGACCTCGGTGCGGCACACGAGGACGTCGGGCTGGATCCCGATCTCCCGCAGCTTGCCCACGGACTGCTGGGTGGG
>JAQWJQ010000240.1 GCA_029248265.1 Planctomycetota bacterium | reverse complement strand
GGAGCTGGGCCCAGCTCTCGAATCCGTGGACCTCGTAGGTGTCCGGCTGGACCACCATCGCGGCCTCAGAGTAGAGGAGGCGCAGCGCGTTCCGCACCGGCGTGGACGCGATAGCGAGCCAGGCTCGGTTCAGGACCAAGGTCTCTCGAGCCAGCGCAGAGGACCTCATGTCCGACGCGCCCCGCTCCGAGAGCCTGCCGCTCGTCCTCGCCGCGCCCTGTCCGCCAACCTTCCGTACATGCCCTGAGGATAGACCGTGAGCAGCCGCTCTTCACGGCTCGCGACCAGCCTGTCGCAGGTCTCCTCGGCGGGGGCGATCGGGGAGCTCAGCCTTAGAAGATGAGCGTGAGGGACACTAGATTGGGAGGGGGATGGCTTCAGGAGCGGACCAGTCACAGGGCGGCGAGCGGCCGCCCTACGAGGCCGAAGGGCCAGAGTCGGAGTGGAAGGAGCGCCTTCCGCGGGCGGAGCGCGTCGCTCGGACGCTGTGCGCCTTCGCTAATGGCGTCGGCGGCAAGCTCTGGGTGGGAGTGCGGGATGACGGGGCGGCGGTCGGCCTGGTGGGGCCCAGGGAGACGGCGGAGGAGCTCCGCCGGATCGCGGCCGAGCTCGTGGCGCCCTCACAGACCCTCCAGGTGCGAACCGTCACCCACGCGGGCGCCACCCTCGTGGTCGCGAAGGTGTCCGCCTCCGAGGCACGCCCGGTCCTCGCGCCGGGGAGGGACGGCAAGCTCGCGCCCTTCGTCCGTGACGGCTCCTCGACCCGGCTCGCGCCACGCGCGATCCAGAAGGTGTGGTTGAGGGGGGCGGCGCGGGTCGCCCTCGACGCCCGCGAGCGGCGCCTGTTGCGAGAGATCAGGGCTCGGGCGTTGGATGGTGTTGCGGGCCCGGACCTGAAGGAGTTGGCGCGCGCCGCGAGGGTCGGGCCGCGGGCGGCTCGCCGCGCGCTGATCCAGCTGCAGGCCGCTGGGCTCGTGACCGAGCGAACCGCGGGGCATTTTGGGCTCACGCCCGAGGGGCACGCAAGAGCCCGACGTCGTTGAGCGGGCGGGACCTACGGCGGAAGCTCCTGGGCAGCGGATCAGCGCGCTCTCAAAACTCTGGGCGGCGCTACGATGGTCCATCGCTCTCGCTCGATTGAACCCCACTTCAGACCGCGGCCCGGGTGGGCCCGGAAGCTCCATGTCACGACCGATCCACCGCGCACTCATCTCCGTTTCGGACAAGAACGGCCTCGAGAACTTCGCCCGCCAACTCGCGGACTACGGAGTCGAGCTGCTCTCAACGGGCGGTACATTCAGTGTGCTCAAGGAGGCGGGGATCCCCGTGACCGAGGTGAGCGAGCACACGGGCTTCCCCGAGATGATGGATGGGCGCGTGAAGACGTTGCACCCCAGGATCCACGGCGGCCTGCTTGCGGTGCGCGATAACGTCGAGCACGCGGCGGCAATGGACGAGCACAAGATCGCTCCCATCGACCTCCTCGTCGTGAACCTCTATCCCTTCGAGGCAACGATCGCTCGTGCAGGCGCTAGCCGTGACGATTGTGTCGAGCAGATTGATATCGGGGGGCCGGCGATGGTCCGCTCCGCAGCCAAGAACCACCGGTTCGTCGGCGTCGTGACGGAGGCTGAGCTGTACGGGCGCGTGCTCGATGAACTGCGCACGGAGGAGGGCGGCCTCAGCGATGGGTTCCGGCGCGAGCTCGCCCAGCGCGCCTTCGCGCGGACCGCGGCCTACGACACGGCCATCTCGACCTGGCTGTTCCAGCAGGATCACGAGCCTGACGCGGAGGAGGCCTTCGCGGGGACCTTCGCGCTGGCGGGGACGAAGCAGATGGAGCTTCGCTATGGAGAGAACCCGCATCAGCGTGCGGCCTTCTACAGGACGGACCCGCAGCAGGAGCCCTGCGCGGCCCACGCCGAGGTGCTCAACGGTAAGGCGCTCTCGTACAACAACCTCGTGGACCTCGACGCGGCCCACGCCCTCGCCGCGGAGTTCGACGGACCGTTTGTGAGCGTGATCAAGCACACCAACCCCTGCGGCGCAGCAGAGGGCGCGTCGATCTCCGAGGCGCTGGAGCGTGCGTGGTCCGGTGACCCGATCAGCGCCTTCGGATCCGTCCTCGCGTTCACCCGGCCGCTCGACCTCGCAAGCGCGACCTTCCTCGTGGATGGCAATCGCTTCGTGGAGGCGATCATCGCCCCCGACTTCGATGATGATGCCTTCGAGCTGCTCACGCGGAAGCCGAAGTGGGGCAAGAGCGTCCGCCTCCTCGCCTGCGGGGACTTCGGCCCGGCGGCGCGTGCCAGCAACCAATACGAGGTCAAGAAGCTCGCGGGCGGCTTCTTGGTGCAGGACCGTGACCTCTCCATCGAGACGGACTTCACGGTCGCGGGTGAGTCGGCGGCCTCCGATGAGCAACTGTCGGAGCTCGCCTTTGCGAACAAGATCTCGAAGCACGTGAAGTCAAACGCGATCGTCTTGACGAGCGACCGGACAGTGGTCGGCGTGGGCGCCGGCCAGATGAGCCGCGTCGATTCGGTGCGCATCGCCGCGCACAAGGCGGGCGACCGAGCCTCCGGGTCCGTCCTCGCGAGCGACGCGTTCTTCCCGTTCCCGGACGGGGTCGAGGCGGCGATCGACGCCGGGGTCTGCGCGATCGTGCAGCCTGGCGGTTCTGTCCGGGACGCGGAGGTCGTGAAGGCGGCGGACGCCGAGAGTGTCCCGATGCTCTTCTCGGGCGCTCGTCACTTCCGTCATTGATCCAGGGTGAGCGGCGTCCGGCGGTCTCGCCGTGAGGTGCCCGCTAGCTCGGCCTGTCCAAGAGGCGCCCGTACCCCTCCTTGAACGAGGGGTAGAGGAATTCGAAGTCAGTTGAGGCGAGGCGCTGCGAGCTCACGCGCCGGTCGCCGCTTGATCGGCGGCCCGGTGTGCGCGCGGCCGTCCGGATGTCCACCCCGACCCGCGCGGCCAGCCAACCCAAGACTTCCTCCCGGCGGGCAGGGTGAGGGTCGACGACGTTGACCGTTGGGGCCGCCAGCGGCTCCTTCACGAGCTTCATGATCGCCCTCGCTGCGTCGTCGCGGTGGACTCGGTTGGTCCAATGTCGCATGGTCGCCTCGGGGAACGGCTGGCCGGCGCGGACCGCGTCGATGAGCGAGGTGCGGCCGGGCCCGTAGATGCCACCCAGGCGCAAGCTCGTCCCCTCGAACCCCCGCGCTTCGAGGAGGTGCTCCGCGTCGAGCATCGCTCGGCCGGTGAAGCTCGCGGGCGCGGGCACGGTGTCCTCGTTCACCCAGTCGCCACCAGCGTCCCCGTAGACGCCCGTAGAGGACACGAAGAGGACCCTGGTTCCGGCGGAGCCTGTGCGCTCAAGCGCGTCCAGCAGGTGGGAGAGACCCTCGGGGTAGGTCCGTTGGTACGCCGCCTCGTTTCGGGCCGCCGCAGCGACGCAATAGATGGTGGCCTGGGTCGGCGGCAGGTGGGCCAACGAGCCAGGGGTCGTGACGTCACCCCTCAGCGCAGTGACGCCCGGGGGCGCCGCCGTCTTGGATCTCCGGAGCCCGAGGACCTCATGGCCCCCGTGGACGGCGAGGCGGGCCACCTCGCCGCCGAGGTCACCCATGCCTGCAATCAGGATCCGCATCTGGCGAGAGGGGGCGCCGTCGCCGGCTCAGCGCCGCCGCCTCCGACGGAACCCTCGTCGGCCGCCGCCGCCGCGGGCGTATCCACCCGTTGAGGGGCCTCGGTCGCGCCGGATCATCGTGGTGGGGTTCCGCTCGTCGCGCTGGCCGGCGCTCCGCTCGAACTCCATGGCCACTTCCTCGCGGACGTCGAAGGTGGTCGCGTTCGGGTGGATCGAGATCGCGCCGACATCGGCGCCCTGGACGTTCCCTCGACGGCAGACCTGAGCGAGGACCTTGGAGGGGTTCGCCCCCTTGAGGGAGCCCCAGTTGATGAAGAACCGGACCATTCCAGGTGCCGAGACCTGCTGCTGCTGCTGGCCCTGACGGGGGCGGTTCTCGTAGTTGTCGTTGCCGTGACCGGAGCCGCTATTGACGTCCCGCGCCTTGGCGCGACGCTTCTCGCCGAGCCGCGCGAGGAGCGCGGCGATGAGCATCGGCCCCTCGTGCTCCGCGAGGAGCGCGTGGGCATGCTTGAGGACGGCCTCCTTGGGCTCCTTCTTCAGGGCCTTCTCGAGCTCGCCGTCGAGCTTTGCTCGGAACCGCTCCTGAAGGACCGCCTCGACCTCTGCGGCGGGGGGCAGGGGGCGCCACTCGAGGTCGACCCGCGCGTCCGCCAGCAGGTAGCCGAGCTTGCGACGGCGGTTCGGGGGCGCCAGCAGGATGCTCCGACCGCTCTGGCCGGCGCGGCCCGTCCGGCCACTCCGGTGGGTGTAGACCTCCGGATCGATGGGCGGCGAAGTGTGGATGACCGTGGTCACGTCGGGGACGTCGAGCCCCCGGGCGGCGACATCGGTGGCCACCAGGATCGTGGCGCGGCCGTTCCTGAAGGCGGCCAGCGTGTGGTTGCGCTGGCTCTGCGCCAACTCGCCGCTGAGGGGGAGGGCGGAGAACCCGTCCTCAGAGAGCATCGTGGCGACCTGGGCGGCGTCGGAGCGGCGCTCGACAAAGACGAGCACCCTCTCCTCGCCGGCGAGGAGCAGGAGGTTGACCAGGGCTGTGTAGCGGTCGGACCGCTGCACGAGGTGTCCGATGTGCTCGATGTTGGCGTTGGCCTCACCGAGCGCGGTGCCCTCCACGGAGACCGGGTCGCGCTGGTAGCGCTCGGCGAGTCGCTCGATGCCCGGAGGGAAGGTGGCCGACACCATGTGCGTCCGCCGCTCTCCGGGCGTCGCGTTGAGGATCGTCTCGAGGTCCTCGCGGAACCCCATGTCGAGCATCTGGTCTGCCTCGTCAAGCACGAGCTCGCGTGCGTTACCGAGGTCGAGGTTCTCGTTGGTGAGGTGGTCGACGAGTCGGCCAGGCGTACCAATGAGGACCCGCGGCTCGTTGCGCAGGGTGTTCTTGTCCTGAAAGATCGGCGTGCCGCCGGTGACCGAGGCAACGATCGTGTCCTCGAGGTCCGCGAAGAGCCAGCGGAGCTCGGTGGAGACCTGCTGGGCGAGCTCGCGAGTGGGGACGACGACGAGCACGTCCGGGCCCCGATCTCCCCGTGGTTCCACGAGGACGCGGGACACAACGAGGCCAAGGGCGACGGTCTTCCCTGAGCCGGTCTGCGAGGAGATGCGCAGGTCACTCGCCCCGGAGTCCGCGGCGAGGACGGCGGCCTGGACCTCGGAGAGCTCCGTGAACCCGCGTCTCTGCAGCGCGGGCTGCAGCGCCTGCGGCACCCGCTCAAAGGGGCTCGGCTTGTCCTCGACCTGCGCGGAGTGGTCCGCGGCGGCGTCGGTCGGCTGGGGCTCTACGGACGAGGGGTACTGGTCGGCGCCTTCCGGTGCCGTGGTTTCAGGGTCCATGACTGGTCCACATGGGGCTCAATGCCCCGTAACGGATTGCGACGTCTTCGCCGCGCTGAAGGACCTGTCGATGGCCCCGATGATAATTGCGCTTCTTTGCTCCGGACTTTCAACGCCGGGCCATTTCTCGCGCTTGCTCTGCTCCGAGCGTAGCCCCGTGTCCGAGCGGAATGGGGAGGACGGGGCGAGAAGGTCGAGGATTCCTCGTGAGCACAGGAGGTTTCCTCTCAGATCGAGCGCGTGGGAATCCCCGGCGGCAGAGGCGATCGACGGGGTCGCGGTCGCCTGCGATGGGGCCCGCGGCGGCCCGCATTGGGTGTGACGGGGGTGCAATCGGATAGAACGATGGGATGCAGAAGCCCTTCCATGGTCTCGTTGCTGCGCCTCACACGCCTTTCCTGGACTCGAGCGGGCAAGGCGGCGGCCTGCAACTCGGCGCCCTCGAGGCGCAGGCGGCTCACCTCGCCAGCGACGGTGTGAGCGCCGTCTTCGTGGCTGGAGCCACGGGTGAGGGGGCGTCGCTGGGCCACGACGAGAAGCGAGACCTGTTCGAGGCGTGGGCAGAGGTGGGCCCAGCCCACGGGCTACGCGTGATCGCGCAGGTGGGCGGCGACAGCCTCCGAGAGGCCGCGCGCCTCGCGGAGTTCGCGGCTGGCCTGGACGGGGTGGAGGCGCTCGGGGCGATCGCGCCCTGCTTCTATCGCCCCGCGACCCCAGAGCTCGTGGCCCGTTCAATTGGTGAGCTGGATACGGCCTCCGGGGGGGCCGCTCTCTACTACTACGACATCCCCGCGCTCACAGGCCTCCCGTTCAGCGGCAGAGAGCTGGCGCAGGCCTTCGGCAAGCATGTCCCCGGGCTCCGTGGGATCAAGTGCAGTCGCTACGAGGGCTGGCACGTGCTTGACTACCTGAACGCCCACGGCGGGCGCTATGACGTCCTGTGCGGTACAGACGAGGCCCTGCTCTCGGCCCTGAGCCTCGGGGTGAAGGGTGCCGTAGGGAGCACCTACAACTTCGCGGCGCCGCTCTTCCTCCGGATCATGGCGGCGCACAGGTCAGGGGAGGTGGAGCTCGCTCGCTCGCTCCAACAGGTCGCAGTAGACCTCGTGCAGATCCTGGCGCCCTTCGGTTACATGGCAGCGGCTCGACGCACCATGGAGCGCCTCGGGGTCCCGCTCGGCCCTCCACGGCTCCCCTTCGCGGGGCTGATGGCTGAGGACTGCGCGCGGCTTGACGCCGCCCTCGAGGCGATCAACTTCGACGGCATCGTCCGCGCAGGAGGGGACCTTTGATCGCTGCCCTGCTGGCCTTGACTTGCGTCCCTACGGCTCCACAGGACGCGCCGGCGCCGATTCGCTGGGAGACGTTACCGCCGGTCCCTGACGCGGTCGGCTTCGGAGGTCCCTTCATCGCCGCGCTGGAAGGCGCCTCCGGGGAGCATCGGCTGCTGGTCGCTGGCGGCGCCAATTTCCCTGTCGCGCCGCCGTGGGAGGGTGGCGTCAAGGTCTGGCACGCGGACACGTGGGTCTTCGACGGTGCAGCCTGGACCGCCGGTCCACCGCTGCCTGAGCCCCGCGCCTATGGGGCGGTGGTCCACCTTGACGGCCGCGCGCTGCTCATCGGTGGGGGAGACTCAAGCGGCGCCACGCCAGAGACTCTCATCGCAGAGTTGGACGCGGATGGTGTCGTGCGGTTCACCGCCGGGCCCGAGCTGCCGGCCCCATCTCAGTTCCTGTCGGCGGGGCTTGTGGATGGTCGCGTGGTGGTCCTCGGTGCGCAGCGATCCGCCGACGCCTCTGACCTCATCCGGGCCACCTGGATTCTCGACCCCGGGGACCTGGCCTCTGGGTGGGTCGAGTCGGCGCCGTTCCCTGGGCTCGCGGGCCTGAAGTCCGTGGCCGTTCCCCAGCGGAACGCTCAGGGGAAGGAGGCGCTCTTCGTCTACTCGGGCGAAGTCCCCGGCCAGGAGGCCGAGCGCCTCTCGGACGGGCGTCGCTTCGTCGCGGTGTCGAATGAGCTCTGGAGCTTCGAGCCGCGAGAGGAGGCCTGGACCCGACACCGTTCACCCTCCTTACCTCGACCTGGAGCCAACGGGCGGGGGTTGGGCCGCTCGGCCGGGTTGGCCTGGCCTACGGGCCAGGCACACCTCCTCTTCTTTTCGGGCGTGGCGGCAGTGCCGCTCGACACTCCGCAGGCGACACGGGCCGAGTTCCCGGCCGACGTGGACGCGTACCACACCCTCACGGATACGTGGACGCGCGAAGGGGGCATGCCGCGAGGGGTGGTCACGACGGGGATCGCGCCGTGGGACGGTGGTTTTGCGATCGTGAGCGGCGAGGTCCGGCCTGGGGTTCGGACGAGCGAGGTCCAGCTTGGGCGGGTGAGCCGCGCCCTGGCGCGACTCGCGGGGGTCGACTACGCGGTCATGTTCAGCTACCTGCTCGGCATCGTGCTGCTGGGGGTCTTCTTTGCGCGGCGCGAGCGGACGGCCGAGGACTTCTTCCTGGCGGGCCGCCGGATCCCCTGGTGGGCCGCAGGGCTCTCGATCTATGCGACCCAGCTCTCCGCGATCACCTACGTGTCCGTCCCTGCGAAGGCGTTCATGGACGACTGGGTCTTCGCGCTCACGTCCATCACGATCCTCATCATGGCGCCGATCGTGATCGTCTTCTACCTCCCCTTCTTCCGGCGGCTGGAGATCTCGACGGCCTATGAGTATCTCGAGCGGCGCTTCGGGCTGTCGATTCGGCTCTTCGGGAGCGCGTCGTTCATGGCGTTCCAGGTCGCGCGGATGGCGATCGTCGTGTTCCTGCCTTCGCTGGCGCTCTCGACCGTGACCGGGGTGGATGTGTACCTCTGTATCGCGACGATCGGCGTCATGGCGACGGTCTACACGGTCCTTGGTGGAATGGAGGCGGTGGTGTGGACGGACGTGCTGCAGGTCTTTGTCCTCATCGGCGGCCTGTTTGTGGCCTTGCTCCTCGCCGTGGACGGCGCAGGCGGCCTGGGGCCCGCGCTCGAGGTCGCGCGTGAGGGCGGGAAGCTGCGTTGGTTCGCGTCGGGCTCGTCCTGGACCGACACGGCCAGCTGGTCCGTCCTCCTCGGGGCGATGTTCCTCCAGTTCGGTCCGTACACCACGGACCAAGCGGTGGTCCAGCGCTACCTCTCGACGAAGGATGAGCGCAGCGCGGCGCGCGGCATCCTCCTCAACGGCCTGGTCGCCGTCCCGTTCACGCTGTGCTTCTTCGCGCTCGGTTCGGCGCTCTTCGCCTACTTCAGCGCCCGGCCTGAGGGGCTCGACCTTGGGATGAAGAACGACGAGGTCTTCCCGCTGTTCGTCGCGCTTGAGCTGCCAGCTGGCCTCGCAGGGCTCGTGCTGGCGGGCATCTTCGCCGCCTCCATGTCGAGCCTCGACTCGTCCATGCATTCGATCGCGACCTCGTGGACGAACGACTGGCATCGCCGGCTCGGGATCGGGTCCGCCTCGGACCTGGTCACCGGGCGGCGGGTCACGCTCTTGATGGGCGCGGTTGGGACTGGGGCGGCGGTCCTCTTCGCCGCGTCCGACCTGAGGTCGCTCTTCGACACCTTCCAGAGCGTGCTGGGCCTGCTGATCAGCCCCCTCGCGGGTCTCTTCTTCCTGGGGATCTTCACGACGCGGACGTCGACGAGGGGGGCGGCGGTCGGCGCACTAGTCTCCATCGTCTTCCTGGCCTACGTGCAGAACGCGACGCCGCTGAACTTCATGCTCTACGGTGCGGTCGGGAGCACGACCTGCGGGACGGTGGGTTACCTCGCCAGCCTCGCCATGCCGGATGACCGTGACCTCGCCGGGCTCACGTGGTGGACGCGCGCGGCCTAGCGGAACTCGACGGCCACTGAGCCCGAGAAGTTCGAGGTGGCCGCGCCGCCGAGGGCGTCTCTGAACCAGGCTTGGAAGCGCCAGGTCTCACCTGAGAGGACGCTCTGTGTGGTGAGGGGCTGGGGGACGTCCCCGAGGTCGACGTCCAGGGTCGCCACGCCAGTGGAGGTGGCGGACTGAGTCTCCCCGGGGCGGTCGAAGCGGCCGATCCTCCCGCCGAGGCAGAGGTCTCCGAGGCTACCGCCAGGCCCGATGATGAGCCCCGGCGTCTGGCTCGTGATGAAGAGGGTCAGGGCTGCCGGGGGGAGGCCCGTCGCTCGCAATCTGAAGGCATTGTCGCCGCGCCAAGGGGATCCGACCGCCTCGAGGGTCGCCGCGCCGACGGCGCCGCCCAGGCACTCAGCAGTGCCCAGGAACCCGCGGGCCGTCCCGCGGAGCCACGTCACGGAGTCCGCGCGCTCGGAGGTGAGGAGGACGTCTGGATCACCGTCGGCGTCGATGTCCTCCACGAAGAAGGAGGACACACCCTCTGGGCGTTCGACCACCACTGGCGGGGCGCCGAAGGGCGCGGTGTAGACCGTCAACGCGAGGGGCTCAAGGGAGCCCTCACGCGGGGTTGTCAGGAGGTCGAGGTCGCCATCGAGATCCAGGTCAGCGGCCTCGATGGACGCCCACCCTTGGACGGCGCTCCCGACGTAGTCCGGCGCGCCGAATTGGCCGGGCGCGATCTGCGGGATCCACTCGAGGAGCGGGAAGACGAAGCCCGCTCCCCCAACGACGAGGTCGAGGTCTCCGTCTCCATCGACGTCGATCGGGACCACGTTCCGTGGTTGGAAGTTGATCGTCGGGATCGGAACTCGCGAGCCGAAGGCTGCCTGGCCTTGGCCGGGGAACCAGCCCACCGAGCCGCCGAACCCAGGGCCGGTGAGGATCAAGTCACAGGCTCCGTCGCCGTCCACGTCGCGGATCGCGAGGTCTGCGACCGCCGGTTGGTCGCGGACGAGGACGCGGGCGGTCGGGTCGAACGCTCCCGGTCCGCCGCGGAACCAAACGACGTCTCCCTCGCCGAGGATCGAGACCGCGAGGTCGGGGAGCGTGTCACCGTCCACGTCCGCCACGGTGATCGTGCCGCCCGGTGCGGGGGCGAAGGTCAGGAGCGGAAGTGGCCGCGAGAAGCGCCCTGAGTCCAAGGCGTGGAGGTGGATCCAGCCGCCGCCGAACGAGGCCGTCACGATGTCGCGATCCCCGTCCACATCCAGGTCTGCAGCGAGCATCTCCTCGAGGTCTTCAGGCACCTCGAAGAGGTGCTCGGGGGATCCAAACGAGCCCGCCCCGAGGTTCTCAAGGGAGAGCACTTGCCCCACCCCGGAAGCCGCGACCAGGAGATCGAGGTCGCCGTCCTCGTCCACATCCGAGGCGGCCGCGGCCTGCGCTCCGTCGGCTCGTTGCGTGACCTCCTCGGGCGCACCGAACGCCCCGGCGCCGCGCCCGAGACTCCAGCCAACCTGCTGAGTCTTGCAAGCCAGGACTCGCTCGGGTTGCCCGTCACCGTTCAGGTCAGCGAACCGCTCATCTCGAACGTCCCAACCGGGGTGCTTGGGGAGAGCGCGTGGCTTCGGCGCGAAGCCGGGGCTGAGATTCTCGAGCCACAGGCGGTCTGCCTCGTCGGCAGCGAAGAGGAGGTCCAGGTCGCCGTCTCCATCCACGTCGCCGAGCTGTAGGGGTGCTGGCTCGCGCTGGGGATGAACGGCGAGCGCCACGGGGGGCTGGAACGCGCCGTTGCTGGATCCGCGGTAGAAGGCGATGTCTTGGCCATGGTCGCGGCTGGAGGGGGTGCCGCTGGCGACGAGGTCCAGTCGACCGTCGCCGTCGAGGTCAGCGGCCTCAACGGACGCCAGTTCCAACCACTGGTCGTCCACGACGAGGGGGCCTTGCGCGAAGGTCCCTCCCTGGTCGCGGAACCAGACGATGCGCTGGAGGTCGCGGTCGAGGACCAGCACGTCGAGGTCGCCATCCCGGTCGAGGTCCGCAAGTTGGGGGGGGCCGGTGGCAATCCCTGAAGCGACCTGTCCACCCGGTGTGAAGCGGGCCGGCCAGCCGAGGCGCCCGCTGCCCATGCCCGGGAGCACGAAGTGCCCGCGCTGTGCAGGGAGGGGCCCGTCCAGACCCATGATCACGTCAGGAAGTCCGTCCCTCGTGACGTCGCCGACGTCGAGGCCGAGCACTTCGCCGCTGAAGCCGACCTCGCGCCGGGGTGCGAGGTACCCGCCGGTGACCCGCTCGTACACATAGAGCTGTGCGGGGGACCTGGGCGCGGCGAGCACGTCGAGGTCGCCGTCCCCATCGAGGTCTGCAACGTGCCAGAGCGTCGAGGGGGACGGCGACTCGAGGAGCAAGCGCAGCCTCCCGTCGCCACCTGGCGTCTGCTCGATCCAGTGCAACCGGCGGCCACTGGCATCGGTCACCAGGACGTCGAGGTCGCCGTCGCCGTCGACGTCAGCGGGGGGGAGCAGGCGCGGCCCGCCCACGGTCGTTGTGAGGTCGACCGGTGCAGCCAGTTGGACGGTTGCGCCTGCTGTCGCCACCAGCCAGAGGCCGGGCAACGTCGCGCACACCCGAGTCGGCGTGCGGAGGAGGTTGTCCCACAGACCCATGGGCCCACCCTTGGTCAATCACCGAGGGTTCGCCAGTCCCGTCGACAAGAAAGTCGCCTGGGCGGCGCCTGGGGGCTCGGCACACCTCTGGCGCGGGCCCCAGCCGCCGCGGAGCGCCTCCTGCAGCCGCGCGGCCCCGCCCCCCGATGGGTGGAGTTCAGTCGAGCACGATCACGGCGCAGCCAGCGCCCTCGGCGATGCTCGCCACACCGCTCTCATCGATCCAGTCGTAGATCGCCCCGAGGGGAGTGACCAGGCCCATGTGCGGGATGACGGTGGGGCGGATGGACCCATGGGTGTAGATCTTGGAGAAGATGCCCAGCAGCTCGTGGGAGTCGAGGCCATAGATCCCGCCGCCCGAGTTCCCGATGTAGGTCGGCGCCGAGATCATCCAGAAGCGGGCGTCCTCGACCTCGTGGTAGAGGTCTGTGAGCTGGCCTTGGGTCGGGATCGGGTCGTTACCCAGGGGGCAGCCCACGGCGACCACGTCGTCGAACACCTCGGTCGAGCCCAGGCGGTGACGGGTGGGCAGCATGGCGCCGACCTCGAACGGTTCGTTCGTGTCCAGGATCAGCAGCGCGGCGTCGAGCTCCACGTTGTGATCCAAGACCGTGGCTGTGTACTCGCTCTTCGCACCGTTGAGGTCGCGCACGAAGACCGGGATCGGGTCGACCGTGTTGTGCGAGTCGGCTCGGATGTCACGGATGACGTGCCATGAGGTCAGCATCAGCGTCCGATAGGTCTCGGGGTTCTCCTCCGCGGGGCGCGACTGGAGCAGCACCCCGCTGCCGACCGTCGACGAGCCCCTGAGCTGCACCGTGGGTCCCACCGTGGCGGACCACAGCCGGTTGGGGTCCAGCTGGGGGTGTCCGCTCTCCGAGATCTGAGAGCGCACGTCGCCCAGCTCTGCGCGAGTCTCGTCCACCAGGGTCGCGGTGGCGTCGAGGGCGCGAACAAAGCCCGCCCAGCGTGAGTCCATGCCCTGCTCCAGAGCGTCGATCCTTCGGACCTTGTGGGCGATCTGAGAGACATCGTCGAGGGTCTCTCGCTGGGCCTTGAGAGCCTCCCTCGCCTCCATGAGCCGCGACTCCAGAGAGTGAACTCGGGTGTGGAGCGCGTCGACCTGCTCCCCCTCGGGCAGCTGGTTGACGCGTGAAGTGAGCGACCGGAGCGCCTGGTCCTGCCGTGCGGGGACCTCCTGGGTGAACTCCTCGAGGAGGTTGAGCCGGCGTTCGAGGTTGGACTGGCGCGTGACGCCCATCACCAGCAGGGGTGATGCGGCGGTGATTCCGATGAGCAGGGTGCGGTACATCGAGGAGGGCTCTGGAGTGCGGGTGGGTCCCCGCTCGGGAGGCGGGAGGCGGTTCAAGTCCTGTTTGCGACTTCCTTCCTTCTCTCGTCCAAACGGCCCGCCTGGGTCGAGCCAATCCGTTGGGGATTTCTTGTGGAGACCAGCGCTCTCCATGACCGCAGCGGATCGGCCCTCAGGGCGTGCTCCAGAGGGAGCGCGGGGAGTTTTCCACACGGATGGCCCGTCTCACGCCTGGACATAAAGCTATGCCGTTCAGTGCCTTGTGGGGCATGCCTGGACCTTCTCCCCGTTCTTTACCCACGTGTCCACCAGGGCTGAGGGCGTTTAGGGGCTCTCCCGGACCGCAGGGCGAAGGTGCTGAGGAGATCCCCGACCCCTGAAAATGGGTGATCTTGGAGGGCGCGAGTGGCTGGCACCTTCGGATCCCATCGGATCCGTGGTGATAGCGGTCGGGTCCGAGACCAGCCCGACCTAATATGCTCCGCCAAAACCACCGCGAGTGATCGAAACGGCCCCGCAACACTATGCCCATCTCATCCATCCCCGAGATCATCGAAGACCTCCAGAAGGGGCGCATGATCATCCTCGTCGATGACCCTGACCGCGAGAACGAAGGCGATCTCGCCATGCTGGCGGACAAGATCACGCCGGAGGCGGTCAACTTCATGGCGAAGGAGGGGCGAGGCCTGATCTGCACGCCGATGTCAGGCGAGGTGTGCGATCGACTGGACCTGCCCATGCAGGCCACTCACAACACGAACGCCCACGGAACAGCGTTCACGATCTCGATCGAAGCGACCACCGGTGTGTCGACGGGGATCAGCGCCGCGGACCGAGCCCACACCATCGAGGTGGCTGCGGACCCGAACGCGGTGGCAGAGGACCTCGCGCGTCCGGGCCATATCTTCCCGCTCCGAGCCCGGGAGGGCGGCGTCCTGGTCCGTGGCGGGCAGACCGAGGGCATCGTGGACCTCGCGAAGCTCGCCGGCGGATCGCCCGTAGGCGTGATCTGCGAGATCATGAATGACGACGGGACCATGGCGCGGATGCCCGAGCTGGACGTCTTCGCCGAGAAGCACGACCTGAAGATCTGCACCATCGCTGATCTGATCGAGTACCGCCGTAAGAACGAACAGTTGGTGGAGGCCATCGTGAAGAAGCCGGTCCCCATGGAGACCGAGTACGGGTTGTTCCAGGTGCAGCTGTTCAGGTCGAAGCTCGACGGGAAGGAGCACGTGGCGTTGTCCCACGGGCTCGCGATGGACGAAGCCAACGGCGAGGCGTTGCCCGTCGAGGAGGACGTGTTTGTCCGCGTCCACTCGGAGTGCCTGACAGGGGACATCTTCGGTTCCCAGCGATGTGACTGCGGTCCCCAGCTGGAACAGGCGATGCAGATCCTGGCCTCGAAGGAACGCGGCGTACTGGTCTACCTGCGGCAAGAGGGTCGGGGCATCGGCCTCGCGAACAAGCTGAAGGCGTACCACTTGCAGGACGGCGGCCTGGACACCGTGGAGGCCAACGAGGCCCTCGGGCTCCCTGTGGACCTTCGCGAGTACGGGATCGGGGCTCAGATCCTCTACCAGCTGGGTGTGCGTCGAATGCGGCTGCTCACCAACAATCCCAAGAAGATCCACGGCCTGTCCGGCTACGGGCTCGAGTTGGTGGACCAAGTGCCCCTCGAGGTCGAGCCTAACGCTAATAATATCAAGTACTTGAGGACCAAGAAGGAGCGGATGGGGCACATGCTCAACACGCACCTCGGAGCCACGGAAGCGGCTGAATCTGCGCCCGATCGGGAATAGACGGTCCACCCGGGCGTCCACGCTTCCGAAGATGGGAGCGTTGATGCACAAACCGAGCCTCGAAACTCAGGACGACGGCCTTCTCGTCGAGGGGACCCTCGGCGGGAACCCCCGTTGTTTTGAGGTCCTTGTGGGGCGTTACGAGCGCCGACTCTTCGGGCTCGTGCGGCACTACACCCGTAGCGCCGTCGAGGTGGAGGACATCGTCCAGGACACCTTCCTGAAGGCCTACAGCCGGCTCGAGACCTTCCAGCGGTCCTCGGCGTTCTACACCTGGCTCTACCGCATCGCGGTGAACACCATCCTGGACTTCATGAAGCGCCAGGGGAGGAACCCCGTGCGCGCCGTTGAGGATCCGGAGGCCGTCACGGGTCCCCGCGGAGTGGACGAGACCACCGAGCGCAAGTCGATCCGGCCCGATGCCCGGCTTGAGCAGGCAGAGATCTCCGCGATCACCCGCGGTGTGATGGAGGAGCTCCCCGAGATCTTCCGCACGGTCCTCGTGATGCGCGAGCTGGAGCAGATGCGCTATCAGGACATCGCGGACGTCCTTCAGGTGTCCATCGGGACTGTCGAGTCCCGCCTCTTCCGGGCTCGGGCCCGTTTCAAGAAGCGGCTGCTACAGCTCCACCCGGAGTTCGCCGCGAGCCAGATCAACTCTCCAGACAAGGAGTCCAAGGCATGAGTCCCAGGTCATCGATTGAGTGCGATGTCGTTCTGGCGCTCGTCCCCACGTTCGTGGACGACGAGGTCGCAGAGAGCGTCGGGGGGACGGTCCGCCGTCACCTCATGGATTGTCCGGCCTGCCGGGCGGTCGTCCAGGAAGAGCAGACCATGCGGCAGTGGTTTGTCCCCGGGCCGGAGGTCGACGTACCCGCAGGGTTCGCGGCCCACGTGGCCCGCCGGGCGTTTGCGGGGGACGTTGGGCAGGCCCCGGTGTCCGCGCCTCAGCTCGAGGCGGCGCCTGATCGCCCTGGGGGCCGGGTCCTCGCGTTCTCTCGAGCGCTCGTGGCCGTTGCCGCAGGCGGCCTCGTGGCGGTGACGCTCATCCTCTCCGGCGGCGACCGGCCAGCGGTCGGGGACCTGGACGCCGGGAAGAACCTCGAGGAGGCCCTCTCGGAACTCGAGGCGGAGAACCTGTCACTGGAGCTCAAGGCCCCAGCGCGCAGGGTCGAGGGCTCGCGCTGACCACTCGCTGTGAAGGATCCCCGCCTTTGGTCCGTCGCCCTCGCTGGCTCTTGGTTCCTCGTCGGCCTCGGCGTGGGGTTCGCGGTTTCTCAACAGACTCCGAGCCCGAGCCCTCTTGCCGGATACGCTGACGCCCTCTCCGAAGAGTTCGAGCTCTCAGGGCGCCGTCGTCGCGTCCTGAACCAGCTGCTCGACGAATATGAAAGCCGCCAGCGAGAGATCCGCGACCGGCACCAGGCGGCCACCCTCGATGCCATGGAACCTGACTTCAGGGCCCTCGGCGCCGAGTTTGACGACAAGATCCGAAACCGCATTCTCCCCCCTGCCGCCCGCGCTCGCTACGACGCGCTCGCCAGCCCGCTGGCGGCTCGCTGACTGCACGCCCTACCACCTCACCTGAATGGCACGTTCCTGCGGAATCCGCATCGGTCCCCGACGGTTCGAGCTTGTCGTCCTCGACGGCAGCCCGAAGCGTCACAAGATCACGGCTTATTACGCCGGTGAATTCACCGCGGAGGAGTCATCCGCCTATGCCGCGGGTGACGTCTCCGGTGTTGCTGAGGTCCTGAAGGACGCCGCGAGATCCCACCGGATCCCCACGGAGAACGTGTCCCTGATCGTCCCATCGGACCACGCCGCGTATCGCCGGATCACGCTGCCCTTCTCCGATCGCGCGAAGATCGAGCAGGTGATCAAGTTCGAGGTGGAGAATGAGCTCCCCCAGTTCGACATCGACGACGTCATCGTGGACTACCACGTGATGACGGAGAATGAGCAGGGCGCGGAGTTGCTCGTCTCGGCGCTGCCCAAGGTCGACGTCAGCCGCGCCCTCGAGGCGATGGAGAAGGCCGGCCTTGAACCGCTCGAGGCGGAGCTCGAGGGCTCAACGCTCGTGAACTCGGCGCTTGCGGCAGACATCAGCCACATCGACGACGCACAGCTCCTCGTGCACGTCGGCGAACACTCGACCTGCGTGGCCGTGGTCGCGGGAGCGGAGATCCGTGAGCTCCGAGTGATCCACATCGGCGCCATGTCACACCTCGCGAGCGAGCTCGAAGACGCCGCTGGAGATGCGGGGGAGGACGGTGACGCCGACGCAGAGGGCGGCGAGTCCACCGCGCAGGCGGACCGCACGGGGCTCGATCCCATCGAGATGAACCGTCGGATCGACCAGGTCATCAAGCGCATCCGGCGCGAGATCGGTCGAACGATCTCCGCGGCTCGGACGGCGCAGCCCATCGAGGCCATCTACGCCTGCGGGATGGAGCTCCCCGGGCTCATCGGGAGTTCAGTGCTCGACGTTCCGGTCCAGGTGCTCGACTGCTTCGAGGCCGACGCGGGCCAGCCCGCAGACGGTGCCGGCCAGCTGGTCGCGGCCTACGGCGGCGCGTTCAGGCAGCTCGGGGGCGGAGTGATGACTCCCTCACTCCGCAGGGAGGAGTTGCGCTACTCCGGAACCTGGGAGCGACTCGAGTTCCCGGTGGCCTTCGCGGCGTTGATGCTCGCGACCTTCCTTGGGATGGTGAACATCGTTCAGATCCGGAAGATCGACGCGCTGAACTACAGCGGCATCCTCCAGTACCTGCGCAACGTCAACGCCTGGATCGTGGGAAGCGACACGATGCCGGCGATCTTGAACCCGGTCCCCAAGGACCTGCTGGATCGCTCGAAGCCCTACGCCGCCAAGGGCGTCCAGTTTGGCGAAGGGGTGCAAGACCCGCTCGCCGAGCTCGAGACCATCGACCAGATGCTCAAGCAGAAGATCGTCGCACTCCAAAAGGAGGTGGGCGACATCCAGGAGATCCCGCTGCCGCCGTCAGCGTTCGCGTCCATGACGTGCGTGCTGAACGTCCTGAACAGCAACGAGGACTGGCGCCCGTCTCTCCGTCAACTCCGGGCGGACTACACGAAGGCGAGTAGGCAGGGCGATAAGCTGCCCGAGCACACCAAGGTTCGGCTCGACGCGACGTTCTTTGCGGAGAGCGTCCCGGAGGCGAGCAACGACATCACGGCCTTTGATGCCGCGCTCCGGGAGCAGCCCTGGTGCCTCGGGGTCGAGCAGGCGACGCTGACGCCGACAGAGGGAGACACCGGACTCAACTTCCGTGGGAAGGTGATCCTCGTGGACCCCTCGAAGCTCTTTTCCTCTCGCGCGAACTGACGCCACCCACTGGAGAACCGGAGACAACCCCATGATTCGCATCATGATCGGCCTGCTGCTCGCAGGCTCAGTGTTCCTCGGCTGGCGCGCCATGCAG
>JAQWJQ010000229.1 GCA_029248265.1 Planctomycetota bacterium | reverse complement strand
TTGTGCTTGGTGATGGCCTTCACGAGCGCCGGGATGTCCCGCGGGTTCGGCACCAACACCATCTTGGAGCCAGACCAGATGGACCAGTTCATCCCGACCGAGAGGCCGAAGACGTGGAACAGCGGCAGGCAAATCAGGGTCGACTCGTTGCCCGGATCCACCTTGGGGAACCACGCGTGAATCTGCTGCGCGTTGCAGGAGAGGTTGCGGTGCGTGAGCACCGCCCCCTTCGAGAGTCCTGTGGTCCCCCCGGTGTACTGCAGGACCGCGATGTCATCCGGCGTGACCTCCACGGAGGGAGGTGTGGACGGCGCGCCCTCCACGAGCGGCTTGAACTCGTGCACATCCCTGGCCGGCTTGACCTTGGCGAAGCGCTTCGGGTTCGCCCGGGCCAGCTTGAACGGCGCGAGCAGGTTCAGTGGGAAGCGCAGGTAGTCCGGGATGTGCGCCACGACGTAGGTCTTGGGCCGCAGCTTCGCGCGGTTCGGCTCGAGGGTCTCCTCCCAGATGAAGTCCGCCACGATGGCGAGATCGCAGTCGGCGTCCTTCCACTGGTGCTCGATCTCACGCAGCGTGTACAGGGGATTGGTCATCACGACCTCGGCCCCCGCTCGGAGAGCGCCGTGGAAGGCGATGATCGCCTGCGGAATATTCGGGAGCTGGATCGCCACGCGCGTCCCCTTCTCCACGCCAAGCCCCCGCAGCGCCGCTGCGCAGCGCCGCACCTTGTCGTTGAGCTCGTTGTAGCTGAAGGAGCAATTGAGGAAGGTCAGGGCGGGTCGATCCCCCCAGGTCTTCGCCGCTCGCTCGGTGTACTCGTTGAGCGTGATGTCCTCAAACGCGAGCTCCACGGGGACTCCCTCGTCGTAGTGCGCGTGCCAGGACCTTGGTTGCATGGGTTCGAGTGCCATGGCATCGAGCATACAAACAGGGCCGGTTCCCCCGAAGTCCGAGGTGTTTGAGCCCGAATGCGAGCCCCTTAATCCCATCTCTCTGGCGTTCCGGGAACCGAGTACCCAAACTGTCGCGCCAATGGCGCATCCCTCCGCAACCCAGCCCGAGGTCGAAGACCTCGAAGGAACCGACCGGTGGCCCTCCAGGGACGCCTTCGAAGTGCCCGCGATCGGCTCTTGGACGTACCGCCTGATGATCCGTTGGGGGTGGCTGCTGATGCGGACCCACTTCCGCATCGAGATTCGCGGCGAGGAATTTCCCAAGAGCGGCCCGACGGTCATCATCCAGAATCACTCGAACGGACTCGGCGACGCGCACTTCCCGATGTCCTCGACCCGCCGGCCCCTGCGGGTCCTGGTGAAGTACAGCCTCCTGAAGATGCCCCTGGTCGGGTACGTCCTCCGCAACATCGACGCGATCCCGATGTATCGCAAGAAGGACGGAGTCGACACCCGCCAGAACGCGTCGTCGTTCGAGGAAATCGACGAGGCCCTGCTCGACGGGGCGGTCATCGCGATCTTCCCCGAGGGTGAGAGCCTGAACTCCCACCGGCTGCGGCAGCTCAAGTCCGGGATGGGCCGCATGCTCGTCAGCGCGTACGAGGCGTCGGACATGACCCTCAACCCCATCGTCGTCCCCGTCGGAGTCACCTACGAGGACCGCGACCGATTCCGCTCTCTGGCCAGCGCGGTCATCGGAGAGCCCTTCGAGGTGGTCCCGATCATCGAGCGGGCAGGCACGGAGTTCCGCATCGCCATCCGCGCGATCATGAAGGAGTCTCGAGCCCGGCTCGAGAAGCTGACCATCCAGGCGGACTCGGAGGAGGAGTGGCGCGCCGCCGTGGGTCTCGAGCGCATCCTCCCCAGGAGTTCCGCACCGATCGGAATGCGCCAGATGGAGGCCCTTGAGGCGCTCCGCAAGGACACCGGCGACGGCGCCGAACGACGACGTGAGATCATCGAGCAGCTGGGCGGCTCGCTGCGGCGAGCGCGCCTCAGCGGAGACGAGGTCCTCGCCCCCGCGCCGAGCCACCTCGGCAACGCCCTCCCGCTGCTGGCCTTGAGTCCGCTCCTCGCCCTGTCGCTCGCCGTCTGGGGGATCCCAGTGCTCGTCTCCGAGCGCGCCTCGCTCCGCGCGCCGACCCCAGACAAGGTCGTGACGGTCCGGCTGCTCGGGAACTTCGTCCTCGTCCCCGCCCTCGCCGTCCTCACCGCAGCCGTCCTGGCCTTCACGGTCAGCCTGGCTGCAGGGGGCGCATGGCTGCTGGCATCCCTGGTCAGCGTCGCCACCTTCACCTGGTCCTACGACCTCGCGGCCGATGCCGTCGTCCGCTGGCGACGGCGCGCCATTGCCCGATCCTCCGGGGGAACAGAGTCTATTCAGGAGGCGCTTCGCTCGATTCGCGAAGCGTTCGCCGCCGCCCGCTGAGTTGACATCTCTTCGGCGGAGTGAAGCCCGCCCCCCAGGCGGTCGCGACCTTAGACTCGGGTGGAATCACGGTCACTCGCTTGCTGCTCCGCCCCACCAACCTCCGGCTCATCGCGCGCCGCTGCGACGCCCGCCTCCCCTTCCGCTTCGGGATCGCCACGATGACGGAGGCGCCGATGTTGATCGCGGAGGTCGAGGTCGAGACAGAGGCCGGAGCGGTGACCGGTCGCGCGGCAGAGTTGCTCGTCCCCAAGTGGTTCTCAAAGGACCCCTCGACGACCTTGGAGGAGGACCGGCGAGACCTGATCGCCGCTGCGCGCCGCGCCTTCGACGAGGTCCGCACCTTCGGTTCAGTGGGCGGCGGCGCCACGGCGTTTGACCTCTGGGCCCACGCCCAGCTGGCCTGCGTGGAGCGGCCTGATGTGGCGGCAGCAGACCGACTCGTCCAGACCTTCGGGGTCTCGCTCATCGAGCGGGCCCTGATCGACGCGACCTGCAGCGCCCTCTCCTCCTCCTTCTTCGACACCCTCGCGGGTGACGCCCTTGGCATCCGCATGGAGGCCTTTGACGAGCGGCTGGGGGGCTGGAGCGGGGCCTCCCTGGGGCGCAGGTCTGAGTCCGTGCGGGTCCGGCACACGGTCGGCCTGGTGGACGCCCTCACCGATGAGGAGGTCCCCGACGAAGACCGGAGGGGAGACGACCACCCGGTCTGCTTGACCGAGGACGTCGCGACGTTCGGGCTCGACTGCTTCAAGCTCAAGGTCTCCGGCTCGGTCGAGGCCGACCTCGCGCGCCTCGAGACCATCGCCTCGATCACGCCCGAGGGCGCCCACTTCACGCTCGATGGCAACGAGCAGTACGCGGACCCCGCGCGCCTCGCTGCCATGCTGGACGAGCTCGAGGAGCGCGGCAACGCGCCGGGGCTCCTCTCTGGGCTCCTCGCGATCGAGCAGCCGGTGCACCGCGCCAACACCTTCGCCCCCGAGACTGCCGCCGGCGTGGCGCGGCTCGCGGAGCGCGCCCCGGTGATCATCGACGAGGCGGACGCGGACCTCTCCGCATACCCGCGCGCCCGCGCGCTCGGCTACGGCGGGGTCTCCATGAAGGCCTGCAAGGGAGTCTTCCGCGCCCTGCTCGCGCGCGCTCGCATCGACGCGGACGGTGAGGGGGTGCAGTCCGCAGAGGACCTCACGAACCTCCCGGTCCTGCCCCTGCACCAGGACCTCGCCCTGGTGTCAGCCCTCGGGCTCCCCCACGTGGAGCGCAACGGCCACCACTACTTCCTCGGCCAGGCTCACCTGTCCGAGGAAGAGCGTGAGCGGCTGCAGGCCGCGCACGGCTCGCTCTACTCACCGGCGGGTAAGCTGCGGATCGAGGACGGCCGCCTCGACCTCTCCTCCCTGGCGGTCCCCGGCTTCGGCTACGCCGGCCCCGTCACCATGTCCGTCGGCGAGCCGGTCACGGAGCCCCCCGCATGAAGTTCAAGCTGCCCGGCTCGTTCCGGACCCCGGAGGACTTCCGCGGGCGCCTCGAGGAACTTGGGCTCTCCGTGGCCCTCGATGACGCCTGCGAGGGCGCCGAGGGTCCCCTGGGCCAGCCCCTCGAGTGGGCCCCAGGCCGCCACCTCGCCAACCGCTTCGCGATCCACCCGATGGAGGGTTGGGACGGGACCCGGGACGGCTCACCGTCCGACCTGACCCTGCGGCGCTGGCGCCGCTTCGGCCGCAGCGGCGCCGCCCTCATCTGGGGCGGAGAGGCGTACGCCGTGCAGGCCGACGGACGCGCCAACCCCAACCAACTGTTCCTCGACGACGAGGAGAAGGCCGTCCGCGAGCTGGGCGCGCTGCTGGATGAGATCCGCCAGGGGCGCCAGGAGATCGGCGCCGGCGACGACCTCGGCCCCGTGGGCCTCCAGCTCACCCACTCCGGCCGCTGGTCGCGGCCCGACGGCCCCATGGCCTCGCGTCCCGCGACCCGCGATGAGCTGCTCGACGCGCGGGCCGGCGCGGAGGTCGAGGTGCTGACCGACGACGAGCTGCGCCACATTCAAGACCGCTACGTGCTCGCCGCCCGCGCGGCCGCCCGCGCGGGGTTCGAGTTCGTGGACGTCAAGGCGTGCCACGGCTACCTCCTGCACGAGCTGCTCGGCGCGCGGCAGCGCCCCGGCCCCTATGGCGGGCCGGACTTCGAGGACCGCACGCGCTTCTTCGTGGAGCTGGTCGAGCGCATCCGCGCCGAACTCCCCGAGCTCGAGATCGGCTGCCGCGTCTCCCTCGCGGATGTGGTCCCCCACCAGCCGAGCACCGACCACGAGGATCGCCGCGGCGAGCCCGCCGCCCTGAGCTGGCGCCACGGCTTCGGGGTGAACCACGACGACCCGACGCGAATCGACATGGAGGAGCCCAAGCGCTTCCTCGCGCTGCTCGAGTCCCTCGGCGTGCGGCTGGTGAACGTGACCCTCGGCTCGCCCTACTACAACCCCCACCTGCAGCGCCCCGCCGCCTACCCGCCCAGCGACGGCTACCAGCCGTTCGCAGACCCCCTCGTCTTCGTCGGCGCCCACCTGGACATCGTGCGCGAGGCCAAGGCCGCGCATCCGGACCTCGTCTTCGTGGGCACCGGCTACACCTACCTCATGGACTGGCTCCCCCACGTGGCCCAGGCCGAGGTCCGCGCCGGGCACGTGGACCTGGTGGGCCTGGGGCGCATGGTCCTCTCGTACCCCGAGCTCCCCAGGGACGTGCTCGCAGGGCGGCCCATGCCGCGCAAGTTGATCTGCCGCACCTTCAGCGACTGCACCACCGCGCCGCGCAACGGCATGGTCAGCGGCTGCTACCCCCTGGATCCCGACTACAAGGACCGCCCCGAGCGCGACCGCCTCGAGGAGATCAAGCGCGCGCTCAAGGAGAGCAACAAGGCATGAACGATCAGCGTCAGACAGGAGATCCCGAGGAGCTGGCGTTCATCGAGGAGGCCCGCACCTGGCCCGCGCCCAAGCGCATCTTCGCCTACCTCCGCCGCGGCGGCCCCGGCTACCTGCAGAGCGCCATGACCCTGGGCGGGGGCACGGCGATCTCGTCCATCTACGCCGGGCGCATGTTCGGGTACGAGCTGCTCTGGGTCGCGCCGGTGGGCATGATCATCGGCGTCCTGATGCTCGCGGTCCTTGGCGGCCTGACCATCGGCGACTCGCGCCGCCCCTTCGTCGCCATGGGCGAGGGCGCGGGAAAGGGCTTCGCGGTCATGTGGGCCGTGGGCGCGCTGGTCGCCTCGATCATCTGGCACTTCCCTCAGTACGCGCTGGCGGGCGCGGCGATCAACGACGCGAGCCAGGTGGCCGGCGCGGAGATCCCCGCCTGGGCGGGCGCGATCCCGGTGCTGGGGGTCGCGCTCCTGATGTCTCAGCTCTACGGCCGCTCGCCGCGGCTCGTGCGCGCCTACGAGAACATCGTCAAGGTCCTCGTCATCGGCGTGATCGCCTGCTTCGGGTTGGTGGTCGCGTCCACCGCTGGAGAGACCGACTGGGGCGCGGTCGCGGCCGGGTTCATCCCGTCCTTCCCAGAGGCGAGAGGCGGCGTCGACTCCTCGGTCCTCGTGGCGAGCGGCCTCGCCGCCGCGGTGGGCATCAACATGGTGTTCCTCTACCCCTACTCCCTGGGCGCCAGGGGCTGGGGGGAAGCCCACCGGGGGTTCGCGCGCTTCGACCTGTTCGCCGGGATGCTCATCCCCTTCACCGTGGCCACTTCGCTGGTCGTCATCGCGACCGCCAACACCATCCCCTGGATGGAGGGAGACGCGGTCCAGAAGATGAAGCCCGTGCAGGCCGCGCGGGCCCTGGGCGAGGTCCTCGGCCCGACCGCGGGACGCCTGGTCTTCGACGTCGGCCTGGTGGGTATGGCCCTCTCCACCATCGCGCTCCACATGGTCTGCAGCGGCCTGGCCCTCGCCGAGCTCACCGGGAACGGCCCGGACAGCAGGGCCTACCGCCTCGGCCTGCTCCTCCCCGTCCCCGGCGTACTCGGCCCCGTGCTCTGGGATAACCTCCTCTGGCTCGTGGTGCCCACCAACATCATCTGCGGGCTGTTCCTGCCGCTGACGTACCTCGGCCTGATCCTGTGGGCGCGGCGAACCCCGGCGGGGCCGTCGCGGCCCAGGACTATCACGGTGGTGGCCATGGTGCTCTTCACCGCCTTCCTCACCTACAGCTTCGGCGACTACGTCGTGAGCAAGCTCGGATGAGCGCCTCGGTGCAGAGTCCTGACGGGCGTGTCCTCCGGCTGGACGACACGGTGCTCGCGCCCTTCGAGGCGCGGGCCGACAGGACCGCACCCCTCCCGCGCCGCTGCTTCGCGGCCGCCCACGTGACCATGCTCCCGGGCTACGCGGAGGTGGCGCACTCGGTGGAGCGTCCGGGCACCGCGGACGAGATCGCGGCTCACATCGACTGGGAGGCGACCCTCGCCTTCAGGGAGCGCATCGACCGCTGCGGCATGGGCGTGGCCGAGGCCATGGACACGGCCCAGCGCTTCGAGCTGGGGTGGGACGGCGCCCGCGCCCTCATCGAGCGCACGGGAGCCCTGGACCTCGAGAACGGCTTCGTCGGCGCCGCCTCCACCGACCAGCTCGCCACCATCCCCGACCTCGACGCGCTGGCCGGCGCCATGGTCGAGCAGGTGCGCTTCGTGCGCGGCTGCGGCGGCATCCCGATCCTCCTCCCCCAACCCTGGCTCACCGGGAGCGGCGCCGGTGAGGAGGAGTTCGTGCGGTTCTACACGGACGTCATCGACGCCTCCGAGGGCGAGGTGCTGCTGCACTTCCTCGGGGAGATGTTCCACCCCTCCATGCGCGGCTACTTCCCCGGCGACTCCCTGCGGCGGGTGCTGACCCACGACCCGGAGAAGGTGCGCGGCCTGAAGCTGTCGCTGCTGGACCGGGAGCTCGAGGAGGCCCTGCGAGCGGAGCTCGCCCCCCGGGGCCAGGTGATCTTCACCGGGGACGACTACAACTTCGCCGCGCTCATCGAGGGCCAGCCTGGCCGAGCGCGTGACCTCGCGCCGCTCGGCGGACACCCGCTCGCAGGCGGCCCCTTCAGCCACGCCCTGCTCGGCATCTTCGCCGCGGTCACCCGCCCTGCGTCGGTGGCCCTGCGCCTGCTCGACGCGGGAGATCTCGGGGGGTACCGCGACCTCATGGGTCGCTGCGAGCGGCTCGGCCGCGTGATCTTTGAGGCGCCGGTGCAGCGCTACAAGTCGGGCATCGCATTCCTCGCCTGGCTCAACGGGCTGCAGGGGAACCGCATGCTCGCCAACCACGAGGAGCACGCACGCAGCCTCGACTACTACCTGCGGGTCGCCGAGGCAGCGAGCGACGCGGGCGCCATCGAAGACGCCGAGTTGGGCACCGAGAGGCTGGCCGCCCTGATCGAGAGCCGGGCGGGCTGAACAGGGGACCGCGCCGGCGAACCCGCGACTAGGATGGGGCAATGAAGCGCCCCATCGACCGACGACAGCTCCTGACCGCATCCCTGGCCGCCGCGGCCCTCTCGGGCGAGGCGCTTGCCGCGACTCGAAGGACGCAGGACGGCGCGCCCGAGCCCAAGGCCCGCTTCCGCAAGGCCCTGAAGTACGGGATGGTCCAGGAGCCCTCTGCGAAGACCGTCGCTGACCGCTTCGCGCTGCTCAAGGGCCTGGGCTTCGACGGCGTCGAGCTCGACAGCCCCTCCAACCTCGACGAGGACGAGGTCCTCGAGGCCGCGGCGGCCACGGGGCTGGTGGTCGAGGGCCTCGTGGACTCGCGACACTGGAAGGAGAACCTCGGGTCCGACGACGCCGAGACGCGTCGGCGCGGACGCGAGGCCCTCGACTTCGCCCTGCGGCAGGCCACTCGCCTCGGGGCGGACAGCGTGCTCCTCGTCCCGGCCGTGGTGAACGCCGGCACGAGCTATGGCACGGCGTGGCGGAACTCGGTGGCCGAGCTGCGGGAGATCGCCCCGCTCGCGGAGGCCCTGGGCGTGCGCATCGCCCTCGAGAACGTCTGGAACAACTTCCTCCTCTCCCCCGTGGAGGCCCGCCACTACCTCGAGGAGATCGGCAGCCCCGCTGTGGGGTGGCACTTCGACGTGGGCAACGTTCTGCGCTACGGCTGGCCGGAGCACTGGATCGAGGTGCTCGGCGCGGAGTACGTGTTCAAGCTCGACATCAAGGACTACAGCCGCAAGAAGATGAACGACGAGGGCCTGTGGAAGGGCTTCGACGTGAAGATCGGAGACGGCGACAGCGGCTGGCCGCGGGTCCTGGCGGCCCTCGATGCCATCGGCTTCGAAGGCTGGGCGGCGGCGGAGGTCGGCGGCGGGGACGCGGAGCGACTCGCGGAGATCTCGAGGCGCATGGATCGCGTCCTCGGACTCGCAGACTGACCGGAGAAGCGTCGCGCTCACCTCGGCGAGGCTCGGGCTCGGGCTCGGGCTCGGGAATACCCGAGTGGCCGGGGCGCCGTGTCGCAAGACGAGCCTCGAAACTGGACAGTTGTACAGAACTCGAAGTGACTGCGGTCCGTCCTAGGGCAAGCTGAGTCGGCGGGATCGATCACCCATCGCCCCGCTGAGTCCCCATTCCCCAGGATCTCCCATGCAAATCCGCGCTCGCGCAGCCGCCGCTCTCTCCGTCCCCGCTCTGCTCGTAGGCTTCACGTCGGCCCAGAGCTCCCAGACGTTCCCCCTCCAGCCCGCCGCGCGCGCCGAGGTGAAGCTCGGTGAGTCCGTGCTGACGACGGACCTCACGGCCATCGCCACGCTCACCACCCTCGATGAGGTCGTCCTCACGGACGTCCCGCTCCCCTCCGGAGAGACGGTCTCGCTCACCCTCGAGCGTGTCGACGTGGAGCGGCGCAAGTTCGGCGTCCACGTCGATGGCGTCCTCATCCCCGGGATCACCGACGGGCTCGCCCTCTCCGTCTGGAAGGGCCAGATCACCGGAGACGAGAACAGCGACGTGATGCTCGGGTTCTCGAACACCGGCTCCCGCGGTTGGATCCGCAGCCGTCAGGACCTCGTCCACCTGTTGGCCATGCCCCACGAGAGCGGCAGCTGGCGCGCCGCGCCCGGCCTCCTGGTCACCGAGGACAGCCTCAACACCCAGGGCCACGTCCACGAGGGCAACTGCGAGACGCGCCCCCCGGCCACCCCGCCGGTGCCGCGCCCCTTCCAGTCCGGCCCCATCACCTCCCAGATGGTGACCACCGACTCCATCAGCCTCCGCGAGTGCCCGATCGCGATGGAGACCGACTTCCAGCTCTACCAGCTGTTCAACGACGTCAACGCGACCACCTCGTACCTGACGACGCTCCTCTCGTTCATCAGCGATCGCTACGAGTCCCAAGCGTCCACGATCCTGACCTTCCCCTACCTGCAGATCTACTCGAACTCGAATGACCCCTGGAGCACCCCCGAGAACGGCGGGAACTCCATCGACATGCTCAACGAGTTCGTGGGCGCGTGGCAAGGCAACATCCCCACGGGCGCCACGCTCGGGCACATGATGAGCGGCGCCGGCCTCGGCGGCGGGGTCGCCTACCTCGACGTGCTCTGCAACAACCAGTTCAACTTCGGCGTCAGCGGCAACATCGCAGCGCAGGTGAACTTCCCCGTCGTGCAGCAGCCCGCCAACTGGGACTTCATCGTGGTGAGCCACGAGATCGGGCACAACTTCAGCTCGCCCCACACCCACGACTTCTGCCCGCCGCTCGACGAGTGTGCACCGAGCGGCTACTTCGGTAGCTGCCAGACCTCCCAGGTCTGCTCGAACATGGGCTCGATCATGAGCTACTGCCACCTGTGCAGCGGCGGCACGGGAAACATCACCACGTACTTCCACCCCGAGGCGGCCGCCCTCCTCACCAACGCCTCGGAGGCCTGCAACCCGGCGATCTTCGAGGTTCAGGTGACCGCCCCTGAGGTCGTATCGGACCTGTCACCGACCCAGACCATGATCCAGGCGGTCGTCGGCTCGATCGGGTCCGCGACCATGAACTACCGCCTGACGGGCGCGACGACCTCGACCCCTGTGGCCATGACCCCGATGGGGAGCGGCATCTTCGTCGCCGACATCCCCGCGGTGCAGTGCGGCCTCACGGTCGAGTACTGGTTCGACATCGACGTCGCAGGTGTAGGCGCCACCGCCGCGCCCTCCGGCGCTCCGAACGAGTTCTACACCGCCGTCGGCGGCATCGAGACGGTGCTCTTCGCCGACGACTTCGAGACCAACCAGGGCTGGACCGCGGCGAACCTCGGCGCGAGCTCCGGTGACTGGGAGCGCGGCGTGCCCGTGAACGACCCGAACTGGGCCTACGACCCCGCGGCCGACTATGACGGCTCCGGGAGCTGCTACCTGACCCAGAACCAGACGGGCAACACGGACGTCGACGGCGGCGCGGTGGAGCTGGTCTCCCCGGCTATCAACCTGAGCGCTCCGGGCTCGATCTTGAGCTACGCCTACTACCTGCGCCTGACCGACTCGAACGGCGTCGACCAGCTGCTCGTTGAGGCGAGCGCTGCCGGCGGTCCCTTCATCGAGGTCACCCGCCACGACACCGACGGCGGCGCAGATTGGCGCACCGCCAACCTGACCCAGGCGGACTTCGTGGCGGCTGGCGTCACCCCGGGGCCCCAGGTCCGACTCCGCTTCACGGCCAACGACGACAACCCCCAGAGCATCGTCGAGGCCGGCCTCGACGCCCTCATGGTGCGCGCTATCGACTGTGGCGCGGTCGGTACGGTGTACTGCGACCCGGCAGCCCTGAACTCGACCGGCAGCCCTGCGACGATCTCGGCGGAGGGCAGTGAGCTCGTGGCGGACAACGACGTCACGCTGACCATCGAGTCCCTGCCCGCGAACACCGTGGGCTACTTCCTCACCTCGCAGACCCAGGGCTTCTCCGCCAACGCAGGCGGGAGCCAGGGCAACCTGTGCCTCGGGGGCAACATCGGGCGCTACATCAGCTCGGTCCTCAGCTCGGGCCCCGCGGGGACGTACTCCCTGCAGCTGGACCTGACCGCTGTCCCGCAGCCCACCGGCTTCGTCGGCGTCACCGCAGGAGAGACCTGGAACTTCCAGTCCTGGTACCGGGATCAGCTGCTTGGCCTCCCCAGCTCCAACTTCACCGAGGCCATCGAGATCCTCTTCCAGTAGAGGAGCCCTGAGAGCTACGCGGCTCAACGCCCGCGTCCGCGGTCGCCTCCAGGGGCGCTCCGCGGGCGCGGGCGCTTTCGTGCCCCACAGCGAAGCGCGGGCGCCTACCGCTCGCTGGCGTTGGAGCGACCCTCGAAGGACTCCCTCCAGTGCCGCCGGCAGAGAGACAGGTAGGTCTCATTGCCGCCGATCTGAACCTGCTCGCCGGTGGTCATCACGTTGTTTGCGCCGTCCTTCCGGATGACCATGGTGGCCTTGCGGCCGCAGTGGCAGATCGTGCGGATCTCGCGCATGGAGTCCGCCAGCGCGAGGAGCGCCGCGGAGCCGGGGAAGGGCTCCCCACGGAAGTCCACTCGGAGGCCGTAGGTCATGATCGGGACGCCGAGATCGTCGGCAGCCCGCGCCAGCTGCCAGACCTGCTCGGGCGTCAGGAACTGCGCCTCATCGATGAGCACGCAAGCGATCGGATCAGCCTCGCCGCGCTCCTTGAGCTCTCCCTCGATGACCGCGAAGAGGTCCTCACCCGGTCGGTAGGTCCGCGCGGCGGCGTCGATACCGATCCGGCTCGTCACACGGCTCTCGCTCCCGCGGTCATCCAGGGCCGCGGTCATCACGAGCGTGCCCATGCCGCGCTCGCGGTAGTTGTAGTCGGCCTGCAAGAGCACGGTCGACTTGCCCGCGTTCATGGTCGAGTAGTTGAAGTAGAGCTTGGCCATGGTCTTTGTTCGGTCCCACGTAACGGTACCGACCATATCGTTCGCTGCGGTAACGAGGGTCGCGGAACCGACCCCCACTTCAACCGCAAGACCGCTGCTGACGGCCACAGAGAGCCCGCACCTCGGGTGAGACGCTCGGTCATGACCTGAGCGGCGTGAGGCCGAGCCGGGGAGCGTCGACGGTCGGCCCCACGCAGCGCCAGAGGGGCCGGCGGGCCTCTCCCGGCCCTGCCGCCGCTCAGAGCCTCGAGAGGCCGAGGACCCGGACCTGACCCAGGCTCGGGTCAGTCACGACCACGAGGTCACCAGCGGCGTCGACATCGGCCGCGCCCTGCGGCCCCGTGAGCCACCCCGCGAAGAGCGGGGCCACAGGGTTCGCCAGGTCAAAGGCCGCCACCGCGCCAGGACCCTCCATGACCGCGAGCAGGTACGGGACGCCGCCCACCTCTCCGAGAGCGAGCTTGATGGGTCGCAGGCCGCCCATGGTCGCGTTCGCGCGCTGCGCCGCGGGGTCGAGCGCCGCGGCCCGCGCCGCGAGGCGCTGACCAGAGCTCCAGATCTCCGAGCCATCGGCATCCCGCAGGCCGATCGACCGGGCACCAAAGGCGAGGAGTCGATCCGTCAGCCCGTCTCCGTCTGGATCGTTCCCCACCGTCGAGACCATCAGGTCCCCTGCTTGGTCGGGCTGCTGGAGCTGCAACGCCCCGGGGAAGGTCATGGTGTCCAGGGTCAGCCCCTGCACGGCCTCTCGCTCGTCGAACCCGGCGCCCTCGCCGGGAGGGAGGACCCGGGCGAGCCCACCGTTCGCGAGGGCCAATCGGACCTGACCACGATCAGAGTACGCCAGGAGGTCGAGGGGTTGGCTCAGCCCCTGAACAGGGAGCGGCTTCGGCTCGAAGGCTCCGGGGGTGCTCTTGGCGTCGAGCCCCTCCGGCTCGAGTTGCACGACGGCGAAGGCCGAGTCAGGACCCCCGACGCCTGTCAGCGCGCCGGTCCTGGGCGACGACGCGGCGACGTCGAGTCTTGCGCCGTTGTCAAAGGTCACCACGAAGTCGTCCCCGAGCGCCGCCAAACCGCTCGCGCGGCCGCTCCCGCCGAGGCCGGCGTCGGCCAGGTTCGCGCGCAAGACCTTGCGGACCGGGACGACCGGGACCGGGAGCGCCCCGAGCTGATCCGGAGGCGTCGACTCCAGGAGGCTCGAGGCCGCGGCGTAGTCCACGGGATCCAGGCTCTGGAGGTTGGTCGCCGAGGAGAGGTCAACGGAGTAGACGCCGCGGAACCCCGACGGGTCCGCTGCCACTTCGAGCACAGCGAGGCCGCCGAAGGCCGCACTGCTCGAGACGCACAGGCCCTCGATCGAGTGGTCGGGTGCGTCGAGCACGAGGGCGTATTCACCCACGGGAAGGCCGGTGGTGTCATCCACCTGGAGCAGCCGGATCACCGCTGAGCCCGCGGAGGTCAAGTCATCGGCGGTATCTGGATTATCGAGCGGGAGCCGCGTCGCGACGGTGAGGAGGCCCGGGCCCTCCTGGTGAGCGAGCGCACCGAACCCGCCGAAGCGGCGCCCGAGATCGAAGCTGAGGTTCGCACGCCGCGTGGCATAGACGGCGGGCAAGGTCCCGCTCCCCAACGAGCCCGGCGTCCCGGCAGGGACGAAGCGCTGCACCAAAGACCCCGCGGCGTCGAACCTCCAGAGGCCACAGCGCCGCGCGTCGGCGAGCCACACGCCCCCGGAATCAATCGCGGCAGCGCCGCTGAAGCGTGCCCCCAGGTCCGAGGGCGCCACAGGGGCGCCGCTCAGGTCCACCGTGGGCTCATCCTCCTGGGCGAGGCCCGCGGAGGATGCGAACAAGCTCGGCCGCCCCACCACGGCGCTTCCAGCCCCGTCTGTGAGGGGGAGCTCCGACAGGAGGTCGACGGCGCCGGTCGCGGGGTCGATCTCCACGACCCGGAGCCGCAGCTGCAGGTCCGGGTCCACCATGGGAAGCTCGAGGGACAGGTCTCCGTCAATGTCGACCGGGGCCAACGCCGGACCGGCCCCGTCGATCACCGTGGCGCGGATCCGGCCTCCGCCGACCTCAACCGCGCTCGCGATCCCCGAGAACCCTCCCACCTCGACCGAGTCGCCGCTCGGTGTCGTGACCTGCGTCGGCGGCGTGCCCCACTCGATCCGTTGACCGCTCACTGCGGCCCCTGCCTGGAAGGTCCCCCAAGCTCTGTCGTCCAGAGACAGGCACTTGGTCGCGAGTTCCTCGACCGTGTCGATGACGATGAGGGCGTCGTTCTCCGAGCAGGCGACCCACGCCTGCGCGCCGTCCGGGCTCAAGGCCACTGCCCTCGGGGTCAGCTCGATGGAGGCGCGAGTGCCCACCGAATTGAACCAACGAACGCCCTCCGCCTCGAGCACCGACTCCTCGCCGTCGAAGGCGGTGAAAGGGATCGGCGCGATGTCCGTCCCTTGATTGATGAGGGCCGGTCCGCCGGGCGGCACCCTGAAGATCGTCACATAGCCGAGGGCCTCTCCCCCCCCCACAAACGGCGGATCCCCGGCACAGGCGACCGCCACGACCAGGCCGTCCGGAGTCACGTCAATGCCGACCGGGTTGGAGCCGAACGAGGAGACCGCGAGCTCCGGGAGCAAGGTCACCGGGTCGATGAATTGGACCCGCCCGGGGAACTCGATGGTCTCGGCCCCCCACGTGACGACCACCGGACCCGACGCGCCACAGTCCACCGCGAGCGGCGGGCCAGGCACATACCCGAAGGCAGGCGACGGCCCGTCGATGCTGCCAGCGAGGATCGGCTCTGAAGGATCGGACAGGTCGAACACGAGGACCTCGCCGAGAACAGGGTCGATCACGAAGGCCTGGGCCGTGGCCTCGTGGTAGGCCGAGGCCAGCGCGTGCCCCGCGCCAAGGCTGATCGTCGAGAGGGGCTCCACCTCGAATTCGGTCCGCGGCGCCTCCACAACAACCGTCACGGAGTCGGAACCCAGCGTGCCGCCTGTGGCCGAGAGGCCGCTCGCCACGAACTCGAGGTCGGTGTCTCGATCAGGGGCCAAGAAGCTGATGGCACCTGCGGCGCCGCCCGGCACCGCCTCGAGCACCACCGCGGGACCGCCGACCTGGACCCACTGGAACGAGGGCACCTCTTGGCCGCTCGCCGCGGCCGCCTCGAGGACGACTCGCGCACGTGAGAAGGCCGCCACATCGTCCCCGGCGAAGATCGCCACCGGAGAGGGTCCTCCAGCGCTCCCGCCCCCACAGGCTCCAAAGAGCCCGCCGAGAGCGGCGATCATGAGAATCTGGTTCGTGCGGAGGTCCAGCATTCGTGCGCTCTAACCCTATCCCGCCCAGAGCGGCGAGTGTATCCATGGAGCAGATCTGCAAGCGGACGCCACGCCCGCTGCGACCCCAATGGCCGCTTCTAAACCTACCCCGCTGGACCCTGACCTCGCGGAAAGGATTCTCACCCCCGCCCTGCTCATCGACCTGGGAGCGGCGCGGCGGAACATTGATGCGGTCCTGAGCCTCACCGCGGGCCCCGCCCGATGGCGCCCGCACGTGAAGACCGCCAAGGTCCCCGAGGTGCTCGCCCTGTACGCCCAGGCCGGGATCAGGCGGTTCAAGTGCGCGACCCCCCGTGAGGCGGAGGTGCTCGCGGCGGTGCTCGAGGCCGAGTCGACCCCTTCTGGGGACATCCTCCTGGCCCACCATGTCCACGGACGGGGCCTCGAGCGGCTCTCAGAGCTCTCCGCGCGATGGCCCGCCGTCACCTTCTCGACCCTCGCCGAGTCCGTTGAACAGGTGGTCGAGATCCCCCCCGAAGTCGGCGTCTTCGTCGATATCGACCTGGGGATGGCGCGCACAGGGATCGACGTCCAGGAGGGCGACGAGGTCCGCGCGATCGCCCGCGCGGCCGGCGATCGCTTCCGGGGCCTGCACGCCTACGACGGGCACCGCCACGAGGCGGACCTCGAGGAGCGCTCCCGACGGATTCACTCCTCGTACGACGATCTCGTCGCCCTCTCCGGAGCCCTGCGGGACGCAGGTCATAGCCCCTCCGAGGTCGTCACTGCGGGGACGCCCGCGTTCCCCGCTGCCCTCAAGCACATCGGCCTCGCCACCCTCCCTGGCTCGGTCCATCGCGTCTCTCCCGGCACCGTCATCTATCACGACCTGCGCTCGGTGGAGCAGCTCCCTGACCTGAAGGCCGAGTTCGCCGCGACCGTCCTCACTCGCGTCGCCAGCCTCCCCGGAGCGAACCGCGTCACCTGCGACGCCGGCTCCAAGTCCATCGAGGGCACTGGACCCGACCGCATCGCCGAGGTCTTGGACCACGCCCACCTCGTCGCCCGCGGGCAGAGCGAAGAGCACACCATCTTCGAGGCAACCGGCAGCGCGCGACCCGCGCGCGGATCGCTGCTGCGCCTGATCCCTGGTCACGTTTGTCCGACCGTCAACCTCGCCACCCACGTCCTGCTCCTCGAGGATGGACGACTCGTCGGCCGGGCGGAGGTCGCGGCGCGCGGCCACGAGGCGCTCGCGTGACCCCCGGACCCGACGCTCTCTCCAGCGCTCCCTTTCGAGCCGCCGTCCTCCAGGCCGCCCCGGTCGCCCTGGACCTCGAGGGCACGCTCCAGCGGGTCGCAGAGCTCACCGCCCGCGCAGCGGCCGACGGCGCGGCCGTGGCGGTCTTCCCGGAGGCGTTCATCGGTGGATACCCAAAGGGGATCGACTTCGGCGTGCGGCTAGGCACCCGCGACGAGGCGGGCCGAGCCGCCTTCGAGCGCTATCACGCCGCCGCGATCGAGGTCCCCGGGCCCGCCGTGGAGCGGCTGGGGCAGATCGCCTCCCAGCACCGGATGGAGCTCGTCATCGGGGTCGTGGAGCGAGAGCGAGGGACCCTCTACTGCACCGCCTTGTTCCTGGGTCCCGACGGCCAGCTCCGGGGGAAGCACCGCAAGCTGGTCCCGACCGCCATGGAACGGTGCGTCTGGGGCCGCGGTGATGCCTCCACGCTGACCGTGGTCGACTCGCCCCGGGGCAAGATCGGCGCCGCCATCTGCTGGGAGAACTACATGCCCCTCATGCGGGCCGCCCTCTTTGACCGGGGCACCGAGGTCTATTGTGCGCCGACCGTGGATGACCGCGACGTCTGGCAGTCCACCATGCGCCACGTCGCCGTCGAGGGTCGGTGTCATGTCCTCGCGGCGTGCCAGCACCTTCGGCGAGGCGACCTCCATCCCGACCTGGGTGGCGGAGGCTTGCCCGCCGATGAGGTCCTGATTCGCGGCGGGAGCGTGATCATCGACCCGTTCGGCGAGGTGCTCGCAGGCCCCGTCTATGGGGAGGACGCGGTCCTCATCGCAGAGATCGATCCGGGGGCGGTCGTCCGTGGCCGCTTTGATCTCGATGTCACCGGGCACTACGCGAGACCGGATGTCTTCGAGCTCCGCGTGAAGGACCCCACCGATGTCGACGCGCCCCGCAGCCACCCGACCTGAGGTCTTCCAGGGGCGAGGCCCAGGGGCCCATGCCACTCCACCCGAACCTCACCAGGCGGAGCCCCAACCAACTGGCCCCCACCGAGCTGGGCCCCACCTCGACCTGACGGCGCGCGAGGAGCGAAGCACGACCGAAGGCGCCCTGGTGGGCGCCAGCGCAGGTCGGCTTGCTCAATCCCTGAGGCCCTGCCTAGGATGAAGTCGTCCCCGGCGACGACCGGTGCCGTTCACACACAACTCAACTAGCGAGGAGTCCGCCATGCTGCGTTCTGTCGAAGCCGAAGATCACATGACCCGATCACCGGTGACCCTGAAGCCGGAGACCCACATCTTCGAGGCTATTCGCGCGCTCACCGAGCGCAGCATCTCTGGAGCCTCAGTCCTCGACGACCAAGGCAAGGTCGTTGGGGTGATCTCCGAGATGGACTGCCTGGAGGCGGTGCTCAGTGGCACCTACCACGGTGAGGTCGGGGGAACGGTGGCGGACATCATGACCTCCGAGGTGGAGTCGGTGGAGGTCGGGTTGAGCGTCGTGGACGTGGCCCAGAAGCTCATCGACGGCCACAGGCGCCGCTTCCCGGTCGTCAAGGAGGGCAAGTTCGTCGGGCAGGTCTCCTGCCGTTCGATCCTGCGCGCCGTGATGGACTTCGCCCATACGGACGCGCCGGCGGACTGACCCCGCAGCTTGAACGGGCGGCTTGAATCCGCAGGCTGAGCCCGCGGAGCCGACCCTCAGGCGGGCGCGTCGACCCCGTAGAAGGTCCCCGGGTAGAGTCCCTCGCGGGCCTCCCCCGCCTCGACCTTACGGACCTCGGCGGCGCACACCTTGTACTCCGCGGTGTCGGTCACGGGGTCCCCCGCGTCGTTGGTGATCACGTTGGCCCGCGCCTCGAAGAAGTGCAGCGGCATCCAGATGCAGCGCGGCTGGACCTGACGCGAGTAGAGCGCCCGGACCTGCACCGAGCCGCGCCGCGTCGAGATCTCGACGAGGTCCCGGTCCTCGATGCCACGCTTCTTCGCGTCCCGGGGGTGGATCTCGACCCAGGCCTCGGACTGCTTGGCGTCGAGCCCTGACTCACGTCGGGTCTGCGTCGCGCAGTTGTAGTGGTAGAGCGTCCGCCCCGTCGAGAGGAGCAGGCCGTACGTCTCGTCGGGCAGCTCCGCCGGCGGCCGGTAGTCCACCGCCTGGAAGAGGCCCTTGCCGCGCAGGATGCCCTCCTCATGGAGGAAGGTCGTCCCCGGGTGGTCCGGGCTCGGGCACGGCCACTGGATCCCGGTCTTGGGAAGCTCCACCGTGGCGTCGAGTCGAGCGTGGCTGATGCCGGCGAACTTGTCCGCGTCCCGCACCAGCTCGTCGTACACGTCGGAGGCTGAGTCGAACGACCAGTCCGCGCCGCTGGCGTTGGCCAGGGCGATCAGGATGCGCCAGTCCTCACGGGCCTCGCCGGGCGGCTCGACCGCCTTGCGCACGCGCTGGACGCGGCGCTCGGAGTTCGTGAACACCCCCTCCTTCTCGGCGAAGACCGAGGCCGGGAAGACGACGTCCGCGAAGCGGCAGGTCTCGTTGAAGAAGGCGTCCTGGACGACGACGAACTCGGCCGCGTTCATGCCCTTCTCGAGCTCCATGCAGTTCGGCTCGGAGAGGACCACGTCCTCGCCCATGACGAAGAGGCCTTTGATGCTCTTGCCGACCTCCTTCATCATCACGTTGAGGTTCAGCCCAGGCTCGGCGGGGATGGTCGTCCCCCAGGCCGCCTCGTACTTCGCGTGGACCGCCGGGTCGTCGACCCGCTGGTAGCCGGGGAGGAAGATCGGAGTCGCGCCGGAGTCGTTGGCGCCCTGGACGTTGTTCTGACCACGCAGCGGGTTCATCCCCGAGGAGGGCTTCCCGAGGTGCCCGGTCATGAGCACCAGGTTCGCGAGGGCGTAGACGTTGTCCGTGCCGTGCGTGTGCTCGGTGATGCCAAGGGTGTAGTAGATCCCGGCCTTCTCCGTGGTCGCGTACTTGCGGGCGACCCAGCGGATGTCCTCGGCGGAGATTCCTGTGTGGTCCTCCGCCGCCTCGGGCGAGTAGCGCTTCACCGTCTCGCGCACCGCCTCGAAGCCCTCGGTGTTCTCGGCGACGAAGGTCTCGTCCACGAGCCCCTCCTCGCAGATCACGTGGGCCATGGCGTTGAGCAGCCAGACGTCGCAGCCCGGCTTCAGCTGGAGGTGCTTCTCCGCGATGGTCGACATCCAGATCTTGCGCGGGTCCGCGACCACCATGGTCGCGCCCCGCCGCACCGCCCGCTTCATCTCCATGGCGATGATCGGGTGCGCCTCGCTGGTGTTGCTCCCGATCACGAACAGGAAGTCCGCGTTACGGATCTCCCCGATCGAGTTCGTCATCGCGCCCGCTCCGAAGGTGGTGACCAGACCGGCCACCGTGGGAGCGTGTCATGTCGCTGCACATTGATGGACGTTGTTCGTCTTGAACACCGCCCTGGAGAGCTTCTGCACGAGGTAGTTCTCCTCCATCGTGCAGCGCGACGAGCTGACGAAGCCGAGCCCGTTGGGGCCGTGCCGTTCGCTGACGCCGTGCAGACCAGCCGCGGCGACAGAGAGCGCGTTCTCCCAGCTCGTCGGCACCAGCTCCCCGGCGTCATTGCGGACCAGCGGGCTGGTGATGCGCTCGTCGTGGTGGATGAAGTCGTAGGCGAAGCGGCCCTTCACGCAGAGGTTGCCGTCGTTCGTCGTGGTGCCGGCGGGCGGGCTCGTGACCTTCACCACCTCGCCGCGACCGTCGTTGGCCTCGGGGTCCACGTTCAGGTCCAGCTGGCAGCCGACGCCGCAGAAGTTGCAGGTGCTGCGGACCTTGGTCAGCTCGCGCTCCGGCTTCGCCTCGCGCGTCAGGGGCATCTTCTCCCCCATGGCGCCCGTGGGGCACACGTCGACGCAGCCGCCGCACATCTCGCAGGTGGTGTCGAGCAGCGAGAGGTTGTCCGCGGTCGCGATGGTCGTCTCGGCCCCGCGGCCGGCGAGGCTGATGGCGCTGACGCCCTCGACCTCCTCGCAGTAGCGCGTGCAGCGCGCGCAGGAGATGCAGGTGTCCGCGTTGAAGTGGATGTACGGGTTGCGGTCGGCGTCCCGGTTCTCGCGGAGGGACTCCATGAAGCCCCAGTCCTTGGGTGCCTCGTAGCGCGCCGCCATCTCAAGCAGCTGGTTCGGGGCGCCGCGCTCGGCGACCTCCGGGTCCTGCGGGTGGTCGGTGAGGTACAGCGCGAAGAGCGTCTTGCGGTGACGGTCGACCCGCTCGGTCTCCGTGCGGACCTCGGCGCCGTCCTGGGCCGGGGTCTTGCAGGCGGGGAGCAAGCGCCGCTGCCCCTCGACCTCCACGAGGCACGTACGGCAGGCGCCTGCCGGCTCCAGGCGCGGGTCGTGGCACAGGGTCGGGATCTCGACCCCAGCCCGCTGCGCGACCTCCAGGATCGTCTCGCCCGCCTGGAACGGCATCTTGCGGCCGTCCAGTTCGATGGACTTGGGCGCCTGCCTGGGCAGCTCCGGTTCGCTTCGCTCGATCATCTTTCAGCCCTCGTCGGAGGTCTCCTCTTCGAACGCTTCAGGGAAGTACTTGAGCGCGCTCGTGAGCGGCAGTGGGGCCGCTTGCCCGAGCCCGCAGATCGAGCCCTCGTTCATCTGCCACGCGGCGTCCGCGGCGTTGGCCAGGGGGCCGTCCACGTCGTCACCGCGCGCCTGGCGCTCCACCGACTCCCGCAGGTAGCGGGTCCCGATCCGGCACGGCGCGCACTGGCCACAGCTCTCTGCCTCGAAGAAGCGCAGCTGCTGGGCCGCGGCCCAGCGGATGTCCACGGTGTCGTTCAGGACCACGACCCCGGCGGAGCCGAGCATGGAGCCGAGGCTCCCCAGGTGGGCGAAGTCCAGGGGGTCACCGCGCCGCTCAGCGGGCAGGAACCCCGAGCTCGCGCCGCCCGGGCTGAAGGCCTTGAGGGTCCCCACATAGCCGCCGGCCGCCTCGACGAGCTCGTCGAGGGAGACGCCCAGCGGGAGCTCGTAGGTCCCGGGCTGCTGCACGTGGCCGCTGACGCAGTAGAGCTTGGTGCCCGCCTCCGTCCGACCGAGCCCCCGGAACCAGTCTCCGCCGCGCTCGACGATCCCCGGCACGCAGGCGATGGTCTCCACATTGTGGATCAGGGTCGGCTTGCCCCAGAGCCCGACCTCGACCGGGAAGGGCGGCTTGATCCGCGGCATGCCGCGCTTGCCCTCGAGGGCCTCGAGGAGGGCGGTCTCCTCCCCACAGATGTAGGCGCCGTTGCCCTCGTGGGTGTGGAAGCGGACGTCCCCGTAGACCCCGGAGGCGTGGGCCTCGTCGATCATGCGGCGGATGATCCCGAGGGGCACCTCGAACTCGCCGCGCAGGTAGAGGTAGCAGTCCTTGGCTCCGATGGCGTGGGCCGCGATGGCGAGCCCCTCGAGGACGAGGTCCGGACGGCGCAGCATGCACTCCCGGTCCTTGAAGGTGCCGGGCTCCCCCTCGTCGGCGTTGAGGACCACGAAGCGCTCCTGCTCCGCCTGCCCCGCCACGCCGCGCCACTTGATGTGCGCCGGGAACCCGGCGCCGCCGCGGCCCTGGAGGCCGGAGGCCTCCAGGAGGTCGATGACGCCCTCGGGTCCGAGCTCGGCCGCCGCCTTGAAGGCCGCACCCAGCGGCGCGGCGAGCTTGCTGAGGTCGATGGCCAGCGCACCGTCGGCGGCGCCCGCGGGCCCCACCGCACCCGTCCACTCGGTCTCACCGGGCGCCGCGGCGCTATCCAGCTTGGACCAATCGTCGCCGGCGGCCTTCACGTCCGCGACGGTCACGTGCGGCATGGTGCGGCGGTCCCGGAGGACCGCCGGCGGCACGTCACAGCCGGCGAGGCAGGAGGCCTCCTCCACAGGAAGCCCCTGGGCCTTGGCCGCGTCGAGGACGTCCTGCGCGCCGCCGAGCAAGCAGCTCAGGCCCGTGCACACGCGCACCTTGGCCTCCGAGCGTGAGAGCATGTGATAGAAGCTCCCGATGCCCCAGACGTGCGCCTCGGGGACCCCGGTCTCCCGCGCGATGTCGCGGGCCACGCCCTCGAGCAGTCCGCCCGCTTCGCGGAGTCGGTCGGGTACGGAGGCAGCGTCGTCTCGGCTCATGATGGGTTCCGTGGGTGCGCCGGTTGGCGCCCGAACATTATGCGACGAGGGAGCCGCGCTCGCTGGTCGAGTCTCGCTGCGGGAGTCGATTCCTCCGAGGTTCCGCCAGGAACTGCCGAGGGCCCGCCGCGCGCCTCAGCGTCCACCCCGCGGCGGATCGTCCGACGCCGCGGGAAACAGCTCGGAAAGAGGCACCCGCTGGAAGGTCATGTGCGCCCGGCTGCCCTCGTAGAGGATCCCCACGGTCTCCTCGTCGATCATCGTCAGGCACGAGTACCCCGCCGACTTTCCCTCGTCGAGGAGCAGCCAGCGGTCCTCCGGCCACGACTTCCCCCCATCCTCGGAGGCCCGGATCGACATCCGGCGCCGCGGCGCCGAGGCGACCGCGGGGTTCGAGAAGAGCAGGCGGCCGTCAGCGACCCCGCGGAGCTCACGCCCCACGTGGATGAGGCTCGCCATGCAAACAGGCTCGATGAGCGCGGACCGCGAGCTCGAGTGGGTCACCCACGTCGCGCCCCCGTCGACCGTGGTCAGGACCGCGCGGGAGCCCCCGCGGTCGTCGCGCATGTTCAGCATGAGCTCACCGTCGGCGAGCTCGACCACCGCCGACTCCGTGGTGTCGGGCCGCGCGCCCGCCCCGATGCTCCAGGTCGCCCCGCCGTCCGCGCTGACGAGCACGGTCGAGTGCGGGGTGCGCCCCTCCCCGGGGCCGAGCTGGAACTGGGCGGGGAACACCAGGCGCCCGTCCCCCATGGTGATCCCCCGGCCAGGCCCCTGGAGCAGGTAGGCCCAGGCGGGGTCCTTCACCATCGCGGTCAGGTTCCGCAGCGGGCCGAAGCTCCGCCCGTCGTCGGTGCTCGTGGCGAGCATGAGCTGTCCGGTCTCCTCGGGCGCGAGCCCCGGCCCGCTCCCCCGCCACGCGCGGTCGCCGTGGCTCCAGGCCGCCAGCACGTGAACGTGCCCGCGCTCGCGGTCCACCAGCACCGCGGGGTCGCCGACCCCGTCGCCCCGCCACTTGTCCCCATCCCCGGCGTCGCCCCCACGCCCAGCCCCCTGGGTCATGATCACCTGCATCGGAGACCACGACCTCCCGCCGTCCACGCTCCGGGAGCACCCGACGTCGATGCGGCCAGGCAGGTCACCCCACCCGTTCCAGCGGATGTCATAGACCGCAATCAACGTCCCCTCGGGCGTCGTGACCAGGCCTGGAATCCGGTAGGTGCGGGAGCCCCCCGAGCCTGCGCTGCGGAGCGCCACCCCCAGACGTTGCGTCGCGGCGGGGCTCGGGTCCTCCACGGGGACCTCTTCACCGCTCACCACCACGGCGCGAACCCGGGCGTCCACGCGCCCGTCGAGGTCAGCCCCCGGTGACGGCGTCACCGAGATCCAGAACACGTTCCGGCCCGGCGCGAGCACCTGCGCGCCGCGCACGGTCCGCAGCTGCGCCGGGTCCTTGCCTGGCCGCTGTGCTCTGCCGAAGCGGTCCCCCTGACCGAGCACCCGGTCAGGTTGGTCGTAGGAGAGCTCGAGGCTCGCGCCGCCGTGGAAGACCTCCACGCGCTCCAGCTGCTCCGCGCCGGAGGTCCCCGCCAGGTCAAAGCTGATGGACTCGAGCTCGAGGGGCTCGAGGAACCCGCGGGTCTGAACCTCCACGGCGAGGATCGGGTTCAACTCGTTGCCGACGAGCACGGGCAGGACCGGCTGCAGCGCACGGCACCCGACGACGGCCATGGGGCGCGCGGGCTCGAGCACGACGTCGTCGATCAAGACCCCCTTCCCCGGCGGAGACGTGCACCGGATCCGGAGCCCGTCGGCGCCCGGCGGCAGCACGGCGGTGACCTCGGTATGGAAGCCGCCGATGACCACGTCCTCCGAGGCGTCCACCAGCGCGGACCACTGCCCGCCGACGCGCGCGGCCACCGTACATTCGAAGGGGTCCGCCTGGGTCCAGCGCTCCGCCCAGAAGCCCAACCGCCCGGCGCCGCCGAGGTCCTCGAAGTCGAGCTCGATCTCGCAGCGACTCCCGCCGGTGAGGTGGAGACTGCGGGTGCCCGTGCGCACGTGGTCGCCGTTGATCGCGGCCGTCCCCCGGGAGACCCTCCAGGTGCCCACCTCTGACTCCAGGACCGTGAAGGGTCCGGCGTCTGCCCCCTCGAAACCCTCCTCGGTCCCTGGGCCCGACTTCAAGATGTGCGGGGAGGCCTGGGCCGCCGCGCCCGCCAGCGAGAGGGACATGGCGGCTGCCAGCGCCAGCGAGGTCTTCGAGCCTTGGGTCAACATTCCCCAAGAATGCACCCACAGGCGACGTCGCGGGGCACCTCCGAAGCGGTCCCCAGGTGAGAATTCGATGAGATTCTGGCCGGGCGCAGACGAAGCCGCTCTACCCGACCTCGGGTGGATCGCGAGCCCCCAGGGGCGCTCCAGGGCTCACGACTGGGTCCTGACGCTTGCGAGGTGAGGAGGGAACCCCTGTGCCCTCAAGTACGTCTTCTCCGAACGCGACGGTGCTTGGCGCCGCCAGACCCCTGGACCGCGTATTTTTTGGGGGCGATCCTTCGCCTCCCTCCCGGACAGGGGTGCCTCACGGCCCTCTGCTCCCGTCCGTCCGGCCCGCTCATCCGAATGCTGTCGATCCTCACGACTCTCGCTCTCGCCGTCGCCCCCCAGGCCGTTGACCCCGTCGGCAGCCTCCAGCGGCTCGCTATCCCCACCGACCCAGAGGGCACCGTTGTGATCTCGGTCGAGCTGGACGGCCTGCCCGCTGACCTTGTGCTGGAACGGCACTCGCTCCGCGCCGGAGACTTCCAACTCCTTGTCTCGCGCCCCGACGGAGCCGTGGTCCCCATGCCCGCCCCCCGCCCGAACACGTGGCGCGGCGAGATCCCCGGGTGGCCGGACGCGCTGGTCACCGCGACCATCAACCACGAGGGCCTCTCAGCGATCGTGGCCGACTACGCCACGGACCGGGAGTGGCAGATCCAGCCCGCGGCCGGCTTCCCCGCCGGCACTTATTCCGTGGCGCGCGCCAGCGATCTCCCTGTCACCGGCGGCGTCTGCGGCGTCGGCAACCAGATCGGCGCCCAGGGGACGAACACCGCCCCCCCCACCAGCAACCTGGGAACGGGTCTCCAGCTCACCGAGATCGCCTTTGACGCGGACTTCGAGTTCTTCCAGCGCAACGGCAGCAGCGTCCAGGCCACGATCGATGACATCGAACGGATCATGAACCGGGTCGACACGGTCTACGTGCGCGACGTGGACGTGACCATCCAACTGACGGGCATCGTCGTCCGGACCACTTCCGCCGACCCCTACTCGACCAGCGACGCGGGGCAACTCCTCGACCAGTTCCGGAACCACTGGAACCAGAACTTCAGCGGCATCCGCCGCGACCTCGCCCACCTGTTCACCGGCCGTAACGTCAACGGCGGCACCATCGGGATCGCCTATCTCGGCGTGGTTTGTAGCCAGACCTTCGGCTACGGGCTCTCCGAGTCGCGCTTCACCAACAACCTGGTGAACCGCACCGGCCTGACCGCCCACGAGATGGGCCACAACTTCAACTCCAACCACTGCGACGGCAACGGCGACTGCCGGATCATGTGCTCCGGCCTCGGCGGTTGTAACAACGACGTCACGCGCTTTGGCACGGCCAGCGCGAACGGGATCCGCTCCTACGCCATCAGCCGCGGGTGCCTGCTCGACCTCTCGCCACCCCTCGCCCTGCCCGTCGTCGACGACTTCCCCGCGACCCAGCTGAACCGGGACCTCTGGATCAGCTTCCAGGGCACCGACATCACCAACGCGGCGCTCAATGAGCCCTCCGCGCCGTACTCGATCCGCCTCAACGCCGCCAGCTCCACGACGCTGAAGGACGACCGGCTGATCTCCAACAAGATCCTCCTCGATGGGCTGAACAACGCCTCGGTGTCGTTCTACTCCCAGCACCGCGGGGTCCCCGCGGGTGGGGCGATCGACGTGGAGATTCTGGACTCGAACAACGACTGGATCCTCCTCGAGCGCGTCGTGTCCGACGGTGTCGACGAGAGCAACTTCAACTTCCACCAGATCGCGGTGCCCGCCGGAGCGTTCTTCGACGAGGCGCAGATCCGCATCACCGCGGACGTGGATAGCGGCAGTGAGAACTGGTACATCGACGACTTCGAGATCTCCGACAACACCTGCGGGGGCGTGTCGAACTACTGCTTCGCCAACCCCAACTCGGTCAGCGTCAATGGCGCCAACATCTCGATCCTCGGGAGCACCAGCCTCGCAGCCAACGACCTCACCCTCCTGACGTCGAGCTGCCCGACCCTGAGCTTTGGCATCTACATCTTCGGCGACCAGCAGACACAGGTCTTCCTGGGCAACGGCTTCCTCTGCGTCAGCGGCACCCCGGTCTACCGACTCGGGGTCGCCCAGGCAGACATCTTCGGGACGAGCTTCCTCACGCTCGACAATCAGAACCTCCCAGGCGGGCTCATGATCAACCCGGGCGACACCTACAACGCTCAGCTCTGGTATCGCGACTCGGTCGGGGCCGGCTTCAACCTGAGCAACGGCGTCGAGATCAACTTCTGCCCCTGAGCCTGGGCGACCTTCCTGAGCGAGAGCCCCCGCCGGACTGATCCGGCGGGGGCTCTCGTCGTCCGTGGCGATTACCGGTGACAGCGAGGCCGGATGTGCTACATCTCTTCACGAGGCGCCAAGGCACGGCGCTCCCCCTGAACATGAAGAAGCTCCCCCTGCTCCTCGTCGTGCTGGCCCTCGTCGCCGGCGCCGCCGCCTCCCTCGGCGGCTGCTCGTCGACCATCGAGAACCGCGACCCCCTCGGCGAGGCGTTCCCGTCCGTCGAGGCGACCTCCCTCGACGGGGAGCCCGTCCAGATCCCGGAGGACTTCACCGGAGCCCCGATCCTGCTGCTCGTCGGCTACGTCCAGGACTCTCAGTTCGACATCGATCGCTGGCTCTATGGGGCCATCGATGCCGAGCTTGAGGTCGCGCTCCGGGAGGTCCCCGCTGCCCGCGGAGCGGCGGCGAGCCTCGCCAAGGGGTTCATCGACTCCGGCATGCAACGGGGCATTCCGAAGGACGAATGGAGCGCGGTCACCACCACCTACGGCGATGCCGCCGAGGCCATCGGCAAGTTCACCGGGACGGAGCGCCCGCGGAACGCCCGGGTGCTGCTGCTGGACTCCAGCGGCATCGTGCGGTGGTTCTACGACCAGGGGTTCTCCGCCCTGAAGCTCAAGACCCTGGAGACGGCCCTCGAGGGCCTCTCCACCCCGACCGGCGAGTAAGCCCCACCGCCACCGACCATGGAACGCCCCTCCATCCGGCAACTCGAGTACCTCGTCGCAGTCGCTGATCATCTGAACTTTCGCGAGGCCGCCGCCTCCTGCAACGTCACCCAGCCGGCCCTCAGCACCCAGCTCCAGCAGCTCGAGGCCCTCCTCGGCGTGCAGCTGTTCGAGCGGGACACCCGCCGGGTGGTCGCCACCGCTGCCGGGCTGAAGCTCGCCCAGGAGGCTCGGGGCATCCTGTCGGGCACGGACCACCTGCTCGACTCCGCGCGCGCCGCCGGTGAGCCGCTCGCGGGACGGCTCCGCCTCGGCGTGATCCCCACGGTCGCCCCTTACCTGCTGCCCTCCGTGGTCCAGGCGGCCCGAAGCGCCCACCCCGACCTCGTGCTGCTGCTGCAGGAAGACAAGACCGACCGGATCGTCCAGCGGCTCCACACGGGCGAGCTTGACCTGCTGCTGCTCGCCCTCGATGTCGACCTCCGAGGGGCCAGCCAGCTGCCGCTCTTCAGTGATCCCTTCGTGCTCGCTTGCCCGAGCAGCCACCGCCTCGCCACCGGCGGTGTGCTCACCGAGGGTGACCTGGACGGCGAGTCCGTGCTGCTGCTCGAGGAGGGCCACTGCCTCCGCGATCACGCCCTCCCGATCTGCAAGTCGGCGGGCATGACAGAGTACGCCGACTTCCGCGCCACGAGTCTCGGGACGCTCCTCCAGATGGTGGGCGCGGGGATCGGGGTGACCCTCGTGCCTGAGATGGCCATCGCGGGCGAACGCACCTGCAACCCTGGCGTGACCTTCCGCCCCTTCGACGAGGGCGGCCCGTCGCGTTCCATCGGGGTCGCCTGGCGCAAGAGTTCCGCCCGGGAAGCGGAGTTCAAGGCCCTCGCGGAGACGATCCGCGCGGCCCACCTGACGAGCTGAGGGGGACCGCCCGCCGGACCGACGGCGTCAGTGAGCGGTCGCGCCGGCGAGCCAGTAGTTGAGCCACACGAACTGGGGCATCCAGTGGGAGACCACCGCGAAGTCACCGTCCCAGAGCTCCGCTCGTGAGAGGAACGCCGCCAGCTCTCGGTCGAGCTCCCCCGCGGCGCTCACGTCTCCCGCGGCGCGCAGGGCCAGCGGCCAGAGGCGCGACGCGTGGACCCCCAACAGGTGTGTCGTCCGCATGCTCACCTCCTCCGGGAGCACATCTCTCCTATCCAGGGCGTAGGTCGCCAGCGGAGGGTCGAAGGGGTCGACCGAGTCCACGAGGTACCCGAGGGTTGGAACCCAGAGGAACTCGAACGACTGCGGGCTGACCGCCGTGGTCAGCTCGGTGCGCCAAGGGTTGAGGCGCTCCGCACGAAGCTCCAACAGCCGATCACGCGCGCCCTCAGTGACCGGGCCAGCCGCCATGACCTGGTACCAGGTGAAGGCCCAGGAGGAGTAGTAGCCGATGACCCCACGCCCCTCGAGCCGGCGGTCGCCCTCCAGCTCGGGGAAGGGCGCCGACTCCAGGAAGCGGAGCAGTTGACGCTCGGTCTCCTCGCGGAACGCCCGCGTGCTCGGCGCCACCTCGCGATGCCGTTCGAGCTCGGCGAGGAGCTGGAGCAGCCAGCACTGCCCGTAGCTGAAGGTCAGCCGCCCCTCGAGCGACGCCGTCCCTCTGAGCCGCTCACGTTCCCCGGCCAGCGCCTCGGCGGTCAACCGCGCCAGGATCCGCTCGGCGCGCGCACGATCACCGTCGCGGCGTGACTGCGCGAGGAGGGCCCAGTGCGCGAAGATGCATGAGTGCCAGTCGTAGGAACCGTCAAACAGCGAGTCCCCGACGACCCGCCCCACGAGATTGGCGCTCGGGTCGGGCCGGTCCAGCCCTGCCTCCATCACGTCGAGGAGGCGCGGGAGGTAGGCGCTAGAGGAAGGCAACACGAGCGGAGAGTTGGACTCCGTGGTGTGACACGCCCCAGCGACGCAGAGAATGAGGGCCCAGATAAGCGGGACCCAGTGGAGCGGGACCCAGTGGGGCGGGGCCCAGAGGAGCGGGACCCTCACCAGCCCCACTGGGAGAAGAGGCCTGAGGGTCGTCACTGCTCCGTCGCCGCATCGGTCTCCGCCACGACCGCCTCGGCTTGCGCCTCACCGGCCGCCTGCCCCCCACCGCCGAAGCGCTCGGAGAGGCCCTGGATCATCCGGTAGAGCGCCGGCGTCAGGACCAGCCCGAGGATGGTCGCGAGGATCATCCCGAAGAAGACGGTCACGCCCAATGCCACCCGCGAGCCCGCGCCCGCGCCGGTCGCCAGGACCAGCGGCGCCGTGCCGAAGACGAAGGAGACCACCGTCATCAGGATCGGTCGGAAGCGGAGGCGAGAGGCCTCGATCGCGGCCTCCACCACCCCCAGCCCGGACTCTCGCTGCTCCTTGGCGAACTCGACGATCAAGATCGCGTTCTTGGAGATGAGCGCGATCAGCAAGACGATGCCGATCTGCGTGTAGACGTTGTTGCCAAACGGGGTCAGCATCGTGCCCAGCGCGTCACCGAGGAGGCCCAACGGCTCCGCCAGGATGATCGCCTCCGGGAGCATCCACGACTAGTACTGGGCAGCCAGCACGAGGAAGACGAGGAAGATCGCGAGGAGGAAGATCGCGCCGGCCCCGCCGGTCGCCTCCTTCTCCTGGTAGGAGAGGCCGTTCCAGGCGATCCCGAAGTTCGGGCCGGGCAGCACCTGCTCCTTGACCCCCTCGATGAGGTCCAGCGACTCACCAGAGCTGATCCCAGGTGCCGCGCTGCCCTTGATGGAGGCGCTCGGGTAGAGGTTGAAGCGGACGATGGAGGCTGGCCCCACCCGCTCCTCGACGGTGGCCACCGAGGCCATGGGGACGATGCGACCGTCGTTGGTCCGCATGCGGAGCTTCCCGATGTCACCCGGCACGGCGCGGGTGTCCGCCTCTCCCTGCAAGCGGACCTGGTACGTCCGCCCGAAGTCATTGAAGTCGTTGGCGTAGGCGGAGCCCAGGTAGGTCTGAAGCGTGCTGAAGACGGTCTGCAGAGAGATCCCCATCTGCTTGACCTTGTCCCGATCCACGTCGACGTAGAGCTGGGGCACGGATGCGCGCAGGCCTGAGCTGACCCGCATCAAGGCCGGCTGCTGGTTGCCGCCGTCCACGAGGGCGTTGGCCGCCTTGGCGAGGTTGGCGATCCCGCCGCCGGCGCGGTCCTGCAGCTGCATGTCGAAGCCGCCGACCAGGCCAACGCCCGGGATCGAGGGCACCGGGAAGGCGAAGATCTGAGCGTCAGGGATCTCCTGGAAGCGCCCCATCAAACCGGTGATGATCCCGCGCAGGCTGGTCTCAGGCGTCGTGCGCTCGTCCCATGGATCGAGGGTCACGATGAAGCTCACCGTCGACGAGCTCGCGGCGCCGTCGATCATGGAGTAGCCGAGCAGGGCCACGCTGGCGTCCACGCCTGGCGTCTCGTCGAGCACGGCGTCCACCTTCTGACCCACCGCGCGGGTCCGCTCCTTCGAGGACGCGTCGGGCAGCTGCGCCGCGACGATCATGTAGCCCATGTCCTCCTGGGGCACGAACCCGGTCGGCAGCTTGCTGAAGGTGTAGCCCCCGGCGAAGACCACCCCGAGGAAGACGATGAGGCTGATCGCAAACTTGCGTACTGCGAAGCCGACGACGCCCACGTAGCCCCTCGTCGAGAGGTCCAGGATCCAGTTGAAGCCGCGATAGAAGAAGTTCTTCTTCTGCTTCGAGGGCCGCATGAGGATCGCACACAGCGCGGGGCTGAGGCTCAGCGCGTTGATCGAGCTGAAGACCGTGGCCGCCGAGATCGTCAGGCCGAACTGCTTGAACATCACGCCGACGAGGCCGGGCATGAATGAGGTCGGCACGAAGACCGCGAGCAGCACGAGGGTCGTCGCCACGACCGGCCCGGTGACCTCCTCCATCGCCTTCAGCGCCGCGTCCTTCGACGAGAGCCCGTTGTCGATGTTCCGCGCCACGTTCTCAACAACGACGATCGCGTCGTCCACGACGATCCCGATCGCCAGCACGATCCCGAACAGCGAGAGCGTGTTCAGGGAGAAGCCGAGGGCCGACATCACCGCGAACGTCCCGATCAGCGAGACCGGGATGGTGACCGCCGGGATCAAGGTCGCCCGCACGTCCTGCAGGAAGATGAGGACCGTGATGATGACCAGCAGCGCGGCGATGAAGAGCGTGCTGATGATCTCCTTGATGGACGCCCGCACCACGTCTGCGGCGTCGTAGGTCACCTGGACGCTCAGGTCGTTCGGAAAGCTCGCGCGGGTGGTCTCGATGAGCTGAGCCACGCGGTCCGAGATCTCGATCAGGTTGGCGCCGGGGAGTTGATAGATCGCGATGTTCGCCGCGGGGCTCCCGTTCAACGTCGAGCCCATCACGTAGTTCTGAGCGCCTCGCTCCACCCTGGCGATGTCACCGACGCGCAGGACGCGACCGTCCTTGCCCGTGCGGACGACGATATTCTCGAACTCGGCCACGCTCACCAGGCGCCCCTTCGTCGACACCGTGTACTCGAACGTGGTCCCGGCAGGCGCCGGGTCCTCGCCGATCTTGCCGGCCGCCACCTGCGCGTTCTGCTCCTGGATGGCGCCGAGGACGTCGGCGGGCGTCAGGCTCCGCGCCTCGAGCTCGAAGGGGTCGAGCCAGAGGCGCATGGAGTAGTCCGACGCGCCGAAGATCTGCGCGTCACCCACGCCGCTGATTCGCTTGAGCTCGTCGCGCAGGTTGAGCGAGGCCCAGTTACTCAGGTAGATGTCGTCCAGGCTGCCGCCCGGCGAGTACACCGAGACCATCTGGGCGAAGTCCGGCATCTTCTTGTTGGTCGTGATGCCCAACCGCCGGACGTCCTCTGGGAGGCTCGGCTCCGCCGAAGAGACGCGGTTCTGCACCTGGACCGACGCGATGTCGAGGTCGGTGCCCGGCTCAAACGTGATCGTCAGCGTGTAGCTGCCGTCCGACGCGGAGATGCTCGACATGTAGAGCATCCGCTCGACGCCGTTGACCTCCTGCTCGATGGGCGCCGCCACCGTGTTGGCCACCACGCTCGCGTCGGCGCCGGGATAGTTCGCGCTGACCGCGATCGTAGGCGGCGCGAGGTCGGGGTACTGCGCGATGGGCAGCTTGACGAGGGCCGTGGCCCCCATCGTGATCACGATGATCGAGACGACCGTCGCGAAGATCGGGCGGAGGATGAAGAATCGGGAGAGCATCTTGGTGGCCCCGCTAGCTGTCGCTCTTGATCCGGACGGTCGCGCCGGGGCGAGCGGAGATCATTCCGTTCACGATCACGTCGTCCGCGCCCTCGATCCCCGAGAGGATCACGAGGCCATCGCCTGTCCGGCTCCCCACCTCGACCGAGCGGCGCTCTACGACGCCGCCGTCCCCGACCACCAACAGGTAGGAGCCCTGCTGATCCCGACCGAGGGCGGCCTCCGGCACGATTGTCGCGCCCTTGAGCTCCCCCGCTTGGAGCCGGACCCGGACGAAGAGCCCGCCCTTCAGCTGACCCTCCGTGTTGTCGAACTCGGCGCGGATACGCAGCGTTCCTGTCTCGAGGTCCACCTCGGGGTCCACGTAATCGACCCGTCCCTGGAAGGGGAAGTCGTCGTCGATCTCGCGGGCGAGCTCGATCGGCGGCAGCTGGTCGAGCGCCTCACGGACCCGGCCCTCCTGCTGCGCCTTGGCGGCGTAGTCCAGCATGACCCTGTCCGGGAGCGTGAACCAGACGTCGATCTTCGAGTCGTCGTAGATTTTCGTCAGCGCGGACGTGCCGAGCCCGCCCACCAGGCTCCCCACGAAGTACTCACTCTGCTCGGCGCGCCCGTCGATCGGGGCGTAGATCTCCGTGTACGAGACGTCGAGCTGCTTGATCGCCAGGTTCTTCGTGGCGACCTTCACGTTCTCCACCGCGACCTTGTGCTTGGCGCGCGCCTCGAGCGCCTGGAGCTCGGAGACCGCCCGGTCCTTGTAGGCCTTCTCGAGCCGCGACGCGGTGATATCGGCGAGCTCGGCGGTGGCCTTGGCGCTGAGGAGCTGCGCCGCGGCTGCGTCGCGCGCGGCGGCGAAGGGCGCCGGGTCGATGCGGAACATCAGGTCACCTGCCTTCAGGGGCTCGCCCTCCTTGTGGGCGATCTCCTCCAGCACGCCGTTGACCCGCGCCCGGATCTCGACGGTCTGGACGGGGGCCGTCTGTCCGCTGACCACCTCGTGGTTCGTGATGTCCTTCACGAGGGGTTTTTGGACCTCGACGAGGGGCGGCTTCGGGGCGATCGGAGCGGGCTTTTCACTGCAGCCGACCAGGCCGGCGAGCAACCCGAGAGAGAGGACTAGGGTGACCGTTTTCATGACCTCCAGAGGGTAGATGTAATGCCTACCCGACCCCAGCCGCCCCCCCCCTTTTTGCTACCGTTCGACTAGATGACGACTCAATTCCACCCTCCCAGAAGCAGCTTCGTCCCGGCGAGCGTCGCGATCGCCCTGTTCGTCACGTCGTGCAAGGTCGGACCCGACTACGTGGAGCCTGTGCTCGAGGACGGGGTCATTGACGAGGCGTTCTCGGCCCTCGACGACCCCTCCTTCACGCCAGATGCGGCCGACATCGCCGACTGGTGGACGGTCTTCAACGACCCCGTGCTGACGTCGATCATCGAGCGAGCTCAGGAAGGCAACAAGGACCTGAAGGTGGCGCTCGCACGGGTCGAGGAGGCCAGGGTGCGGGTCGACATCGCCAAGGGCGCCCGGCTGCCGGTGCTCTCACTGGGCGGCGGCGCCGCGATCTCCAGCAACCAGTTCACCAGGTTCGAGACCGAGACCGTCTCCTCCCTGAAGGCGGAGGCCTCCTGGGAGCTCGACGTCTTCGGGCGTATTGCGCGCCAGATCGAATCCGACCAAGCCGGCTTCGAGGCCAGCGAAGAGGACGTCCGTGACGTCCAGGTCAGCCTCCTGGCTGAGGTCGCCCGGTCCTACATCGCGGTGCGCGCCTTCCAGATGCAGCTGCAGAGCGCGGAGAAGAACCTGGCCAGCCAGAAGACGATCCTTGAGCTCACTCGCTCACGCGCGGCGAACGGGATCTCATCGGACCTGGACCTCGCTCGATCGATGAGCCTCTACGCCGCCTCCGAGGCGGCGCTGCCTCCGCTCAGGGTCGGTCTTGAACAGGCGATCAACCTGCTCGGCGTGCTCATCGGCAAGAACCCGACGGCCCTTCAAGGAGAGCTCGCCGCGCCCGGCCCCATCCCGGTCCCTCCGGGTGAGGTCACGGTGGGTGTCCCCGCTGACCTGCTCCGCCAGCGCCCCGACATTCGGGCGGCCGAGCGCCGCCTGGCGGCCCAGACCGCGCGGGTCGGAGTCGCCACCGCCGATCTCTACCCGACGTTCGGGATCGGGGGGTCCCTGAGCGTCGGCAACTCCGCAGGCGGCAGCCTGCTCGGCGCCGGTGACACGGCGTACACGGTGGGCCCCGGGATCGGGAACTGGACGCTCTTCAGCGGCGGGCGGATCAGAGATCTCATCAAGGTCGAGGACCTCCGGGTCGAGCAAGCCCTGCTCCGCTACGAGAGCACGGTGCTGAACGCGCTGCTCGAGGTGGAGACGTCGCTCGCTGCCTTCACCCAGCAGGGCGACCGGGTGGGCGCCCTCGGGCGAGCCTCCTCCGCGTCCACTGAGGCCCTGCAGTTGGCGACCGGTCTCTACGAGCAGGGGCTGGTCGACTACGAACAGCTCCTCGACGTCCAGCGGGACCTCCTCAAGCAGGACATCGAACTCTTCAGCGCCCAGGGCGATGCAGCCACCTCGCTCGTGCAGCTCTATCGGGCCATGGGCGGCGGCTGGACCCCAGAACAAGCTGACCTCGAGGAGGACCCTGCGGCCTCCGAGGGCGCGGGAGAAGATGAGGTAGAGGCCTCACCGGACGCCCCTGGCGACCCGACCGCCGGTGCCCCGGCTGCCCCCCCCAAGCCCGAGGAGAAGTAGGTACGGGTTCGGCGCTCCGCGCCGCTCGACCTCAGTCCAGGCTGGCCAGCCGCTCCACCAACCGGTCCACGTCGGCCGGCCGCTGGTACAGCCCGAAGCCGAACCGGAGTCGATCGGCGCGGGCATCCGTGACGACCCGGGCCGCGAGGAGTCGGCGCTGCAAGGCCTGCGCGTCCGAGCGTCGGAAGGTCAGGAAGTGACCGCGCCGCGCGCCGCTCACCTCACTCCGCCCGGGCATCAACTCGTCCACACAGAGGGGGCCGGCGCGGCCCGCGCTGACCTGTTCCAGGAAGCGCTCCTGCAGCGCGACGACGTGTCCATGGATCTCCGCCACGCTGAGCCCCTCTCGGTCTAGCACATCGAACACGGCCTGCAGGCGATGGAACGGCGTCGGCTCGAAGGTGGCGCCGAGGAACCGTGCCGCGCCGCCGTCGTACTCGGTTCGCTCCCCTTGCTCCCCCTCCAGGGATTCGAAGCCAGCGAACCACCCCGTGAACTCCGGACGCTCCTCGCGTCCCTCAGGGGCCACGATGAACGAGACTCCCTCCCCGGCCATGGCGTACTTGTAGCCGCCGCTCATGTAGTAGAGCCGGTCCGTGTGAGGCCCCAGGTCGGTCGGCAGGGCGAAGAAGCCGTGGTAACCGTCCACCACACAGGCGGTCTCCTCGGGCAGCGCAGCGAGCAGGTCGAAGACCTCGTCAAAGGCGTGCCCCGACGAGAAGAACACGTGGCTCGCAAAGACGAGGTCCCAGGGGCCGTCCGTCGCCGCCGCCTCGAAGCGCTCGGGCAGGGTGGAGAAGGGCTCGGCGGCGACCTGGGTCCACTGGATCCGCCCGCTCTCCTCGAAGCGCTTCATCTGGCGGGTGAAGCTGTGGAACTCGGCGTCGGTGGAGAGCACGCGCAGGGGTCGGTGCTCGTTCCACGCAGGGAGCGCGCTCATGAGGCGCAGGATCAGATCGTGGGTGTTCGCTGAGAAGGCCACGCGTTTCGGGTCGGAGACGCCCAGGGTCCGCGCCACGCCCGCCTGACAGGCGGGGTAGACCTCCGAGAAGAAGCGCCCCCACTTCTCATCCGCGAGGTGCACGGCGTCGTCGAAGCCGCGCATGTGCGCGGCGCGCGCTGCGTCGGGCCACAGGTGGTGGCTGTGGGCCGCGAAGTGGAGCCGCTCAGGCTCGGCGGCGAGGGCGGTGTGAAAGAGGTGGGTGACGTCGAGGATGCTCACGCCGCGAGGGTAACCGGGAGGCGCTGGAGCGAGTATCTCGGCGGCGGATAGACTCGGGATCGTCACGAAGCCCGCCCCTCCCCAACGCCCCATCCCCCTGCGATGAGCCAGACCTTCGACCGCCGCTCCCTCCTCGTCACTGCTGGCGCCGCCACCGCCACGCTCCTCGGCGCCTGCGCCACCCAGACCCAACAACCGGCCGCCGCCCGCGCCACCGGGAGGAAGCTGCGACACGGCGCCATTGCCTGCGGTGGCATGGGCTTCAGCGACCTGCGTGCGCTGGCCAGCCACCCGGAGATCGAGGTGGTGGCGCTCTGCGACGTGGACACCGCACGCATCGAAGGCGCGCGCAAGTTCGGGACCGGTGCCCGAGAGTTCCAGGATTGGCGGGTGATGCTCGACGAGATGGCGGGCGAGATGGACTCCGTCCACGTCTCCACCCCCGACCACATGCACGCGGCCATCGCCATGGCCGCCATGGCTCGCGGCCTGCACGTGTACTGCCAGAAACCCCTGACCAAGACCGTCGCCGAGGCGCGCGCCATGCGGCGCATGGCCGAGGAGACCGGGGTGGTCACCCAGATGGGCATCCAGAACCACTCCAACCAGAACTACGCCCGAGCGCTGGCGCTCTTCAAGCAGGACCTCATCGGCAAGATCCATGAGGTGCACGTGTGGTCGGATCGTCCCGCGGGCTGGTGGCCGCAGGGCGTGGAGCGGCCCGAGGGCTCCGACCCGATCCCCGAGACCCTCGACTGGGACGCCTGGCTCGGCGTGGCTCCAGAGCGTCCGTTCAAGGCAGGCGAGTACCACCCGTTCAAGTGGCGCGGCCGCGAGGACTTTGGCACCGGCGCACAGGGTGACATGGCCTGCCACCTCATGGACCCCGTCCCGTGGTTCCTCGGCCTCGACTCACCGCTGACGATTCGCTCGGACGGCCCGGCTCCGAACGGAGAGAGCTTCCCGCTCTGGTCGCGGGTCCACTACACCTTCGCGCCCAACAGGCTCACCACCCGCGGCCCGCTCCCGGTCACCTGGCACGACGGGGGCATGCTCCCCCCCGAGGACCTGCTCGCTTCCCTCGGCACCGACCGCGCGTCACTCCCCAAGAACGCCTGCCTGTTCGTGGGCACCGAGGGCGCCCTGATCGCCAACCCCTACGGCGAGCCGCAGCTCCTGCCGGCGGAGGGCTACGCCGAGGTCGAGCTGCCCGACGTGAAGGGCACCAACCACTGGCACCAGTGGATCGACGCCTGCCGCGGAGAGGGCGAGGCCTCCGCGCCCTTCGACTACGCGGCCAAGCTGACCGAGGTCGCGCTGCTCGGGAATATCGCCCTGCGCTTCCCCCACGAGACCCTGACCTACGACGGAGACGCCATGCGCTTCACGGACCGACCCGAGGCCGACCCCTTCCTCTACCCGAACGAGCGCGCGGGCTGGAAGATCGAGGGACTGGGAGCCTGATCCCCGCCGCACCGCGCGGCGGCTGACCGTTGGCCGCCGCCGTCTCGACCGCCATGAATCGCCGCGAGGGGGCCCTGAGAGGGGCCCTCTGCGGCGATTTGTCGTGGGGCATGGAATATGGGGCGGGTCCAGGGGTACAGAGGCATCTCGCCGACTTCTTCCCCGCCGCACCCTGACCTCCCGCACAAGATGACCCCAAGCCGATCCTCCGTCGAGAGCCCCATGACGCCAGCCTCCGGCTGGCCAGTCCTGATCGCCGTGCTCCTGACCCCGCCTCTCCTGCTGCTCGGCGGGGCCGGCCTCGACGCCGCGGACGTCCCCGAGGGGCTGATAGGGCTCGGCGTAACCCTGATCGGGGTGGCGTGGTTCATCTGTCTCTGTGGCTTCTACATCGTCAACCCGAACATGAGCCGGGTGATGGTGCTCTTTGGCAACTACCGCGGAACGGTGCGCAAGCCCGGCTTCTGGTGGACGAACCCGTTCACCGTGAAGAACAAGCTCTCGCTCCGCGCGCACAACGTGTCCAGCGAGAAGATCAAGGTGAACGACTCGGTGGGCAACCCCATCGAGATCGGAGCCGTGGTCGTCTGGAAGATCCACGACACCGCCCAGGCCAGCTTCGACGTGGAGGACTACGTGGAGTACGTGGACATCCAGGTCGAGGCCGCGGTGCGCACGCTCGCCAGCGCTCACCCCTACGACGAGCCCGGGGGCGACGAGTCGATCGTCTCCCTGCGCGGCGACCGCGATGAGGTCACGGCCGAGCTGCAGGTGGCGCTCACCGAGCGCCTCGAGCGCGCCGGGGTCGAGGTGGTCGAGGCACGCCTGAGCCACCTGGCCTACGCGCCGGAGATCGCCTCCGTGATGCTCCAGCGCCAGCAGGCCCAGGCCATCATCGCCGCCCGGCGACAGATCGTCGAGGGCGCCGTCGGCATGGTCCACGAGGCCCTCGAGATGCTGAAGGAGGGCGACGTGGTCACCCTCGACGACGAGCGCAAGGCGGCGCTGGTGGGCAACCTGCTCGTGGTCCTCTGCGGCCAGGAGAGCGCCCAGCCGATCCTCAACACCGGCTCGCTCTCCAGCTGATCGGGCGGCGCGGCGAGGAGAAGTCAGGGCGCGGGAGCGATGCTCCCGCTAGGGTCTCCGCTCCCGCCGGCGCTGCTCCGGCCCAGCCCCCCCGTTCCCCAATGGCTCCCACCCTCCACCTCGAGTGGCTCGCCGACGGCGACCTCCTCTCCGTCCCCGGCTGGCGCGGGGCGGGCATCAAGACCGGCGTCAAGGAGAGCGGCGCCCCGGACCTGGCCCTGTTCCAGGCCGACAGCCCCCGGCCGGCCGCGGCGGTGTTCACACGCAACGAGCTGCCCGCCGCATGCGTCCTGCTCGGCCGCCAGGCCATGGCGCGCCGCCCCGAGCTCCGCACCCTGTGCGTGAACTCGGGGAACGCGAACGCCATGACCGGCGCCCAGGGCCGTGCGGACGCCGAGCGCATCGCGGAGCTGGTCGAGCGTCACGCCGGCGGTCCCGCCCTCGCGGTCTCCACCGGCATCATCGGCGTGCCGCTCCCCATGGGGCTGGTGGAGCCCGGCATCGAGGAGGCCGCGCGCTCGCTCACCGCGCCCTGCCCCCAGCTCGCGGACGCGATCCTCACCACCGACACGTGCCGCAAGACCTGCGCCGTGGAGGTGGAGCTGCCCGCCCATGGAGATCAGCCCGCTCGCGTGGTGCGCGTGGGCGGCATGGCCAAGGGGTCGGGGATGATCCACCCCAACATGGCCACCATGCTCGCCTTCGTGGCCACCGACGCCCCGGTCGAGACGGGGGCCCTCGACGGGCTCCTCCGGCGGGCCACCGAGGCCTCCTTCCACGAGATCAGCGTCGACGGCGACACCAGCACGAACGACACGGTGGTGCTCATCGGCGGACCTGCCGGAGCTCACGACATCGACGACGTCGACCCCCGCCTCCCCGCGCTCGAGGACGCCGTCACAGCGGTCATGCAGCACCTCGCGCGCGCCATCGTGCTCGACGGCGAGGGCCGAACTCGGCTCATGGAGCTCCACGTGACCGGAGCGAGGGACACGGCCAGCGCGCGGCGCGTGGCGGAGAGCGTGGCGTGCTCCTCCCTGGTCAAGACGGCGCTCGCCGGCGGGGACCCCAACTGGGGTCGCATCCTGGCCGCAGCCGCCAACGCCGGCGTGTCGCTGGAGGGCGCAGCGCCGTCGCTCGAGATCTGCGGCCACCGGGTCTTCGAGGACGGCGCCCCCACCGACTACGACCGCGGGGCGGTGGACGCAGCGTTCTCCGCCGAGGAGGTCCAGGTGGTCCTCCATCTCGGCCTCGGCGACGCGGCCGCGCGGCGCTGGACCACGGATCTCTCCACCGAGTACGTGCGGCTCAACGCCGAGTACACCACCTGACCACCGCGCGCCGGAGCGCGCGGCGATCGGTCGACCTCCTCAAAGGTAGACGTTCCTCACGTAGTCGCCCACCATCCGGTGCGTGTTGAACTGTCCGGGGATGGTCATCAGGGAGTGGCGCGCCCGCTCCATCCAGCGGCGCGGCATGCCAGTCTTGTCGCGGTCGAAGAACTCCGGCACCAGCTCACGCTCGAGCAGGTCCACCAGCGCGTCCGCGTCGTAGGCATCCTGCTTGCGGCGGCTCTTGAACTCGCTGCCGTCGCCGATGGCCCAGCCGTTCTCGCCGTCGAAGCCCTCGGGCCACCAGCCGTCGAGGATCGAGGCGTTCAGGCCGCCGTGCAGGGGCGGCTTCATGCCGCTGGTCCCGCTGGCCTCGTTGGGCCGTATCGGGTTGTTCAGCCACACGTCGCAGCCGCTGGTGAGGACCCTGCCCACCTGCATGTCGTACTCCTCAAGGAGGGCGACCCGCCCCTTGAAGCCGGCCTTCTTGGCCTGGGTGTGGATGATCTGCGCGAGCTCCTGTCCGCCCTCGTCACGGGGGTGCGCCTTGCCCGCGAACACCAGCTGCACAGGGCGGTCGGGGTCACCGAGCAGCGCCGCGAGGCGCTTGGCCTCCTTGAAGATCAGCGGCGCGCGCTTGTAGGTCGCGAAGCGCCGTGCGAAGCCGAGCGTCAGTGCGTCCTCATCGAAGGCGCGGTAGGCCTCGGCCACCGCCGCGGCACCCTCACCGCGGCGCGCCGCCTGGCGCGCGAGGCGAGTCCGAACGAAGTGGACCAGGCGGCTCCGGAGCGTCTTGCGGAGCTCCCAGAGGGCCTCAAGGGGGATCTTGGACGCCCTCTTCCAGGGGTCGTCATCCGGCCCCATGCCGTTCCACTTGACCTTCAGGTAGCGGCGATAGAGCTCGTCCGCCTCGGGCGCGAGCCAGGTCCGCGCGTGGATGCCGTTGGTCACGTGCCCGATGGGCACGTCCTCGACGGCGTCCACGTCAAAGACGCCCATCCACATCTCCCGGCTCACGTGCCCGTGAAGCTCGGCGACCCCGTTGACGTTGCGCGCGGTGTTGAGGCCGAGCACGGTCATGCAAACGGGCTCCTGGCGGTCACCGGGGTTCTCGCGCCCGAGGTCAGCGAAGGCCTCCGCGCTGAGGCCCATCTCCTTCAGGATCGGACGCAGGTACCTGCCCACGTCCTTGGCGCCGTAGCGGTCATGGCCAGCCGGGACAGGCGTGTGGGTCGTGAAGACCGTGCTCTGGCGAACGGCCGCGAAGGCCGCGTCGTAGCTCTTCCCCCGGGCCATCAGCGCCCGGATCCGCTCCACGGCGGCGAAGGCCGCGTGGCCCTCGTTCAGGTGCACGACGGTGGGCTTGAAGCGCATGGCCTCGAGGGCTCGGGCGCCCCCCACTCCCAGCAGGACCTGCTGGCGGAGGCGCAGGTCAGGCTCTCCCTTGTAGAGGCCCTCGGTCAGCTGCCGGTGGGCCTTCGGCTCTCCTTCGATGTCTGCGTCCAACAGATAGAGGGGCACCCGCCCCACCTGCTGCTTCCAGATCTTCGCCCGGACCATCTTGCCCCCGATCGGGCACTGGACCTCCCTGCCGGTATCCACGATGGGCAGGTCCCCGAAGTTGACCTTCGGATAGAGCACCCTCGTCGAGCCGTCCTCACGCAGCTCTTGAATGTAGTAGCCGTGACGGTAGAGCAGGCCGACCCCCACGAACGGGATGCCGAGGTCCGACGCCGACTTGACGTGGTCCCCTGCGAGGACACCGAGTCCGCCCGAGTACTGCTGGAGGCTCTCGTGGATCGCGAACTCGCTGCAGAAGTACGCGACCTTGAGGCCCGCGTTCCGCGGGGCGACCTTCCGTTCGAACCAGCTCTTCGCGCCGTAGTAGTCCGCGCTCGCGGCCTCAGCGGCCTCGAGCAGGCCCACAAATTGGTCGTCCGCCGCGCACGCTTCAAGGCGAGCCGCGGGTACGCGACGGAGGGTCTCAAGCGGCGCATGCTGCGTCGCCTCCCACTGCAGGGGGTCGAGCGCGCCGAAGACCGCCTGGGTCGACGGGCACCAGGACCAGCGGAGGTCAAAGGCGAGGGCGGAGAGGCGCTTGGCGAGGGCTTTTGTCTTCATCGATCCGCCAACCGGTCGGTGGCGTCAAGGAGTTCATGGAGTTGGCGCGCGCGCGCAACGGTCAGGTCGCGGCGCGCGACGCGCCAGGCCCAGTTACCGGAGGGCGTGCCGGGTGTATTCATGCGGGCCGAGCTGCCGAGACCGAGGACGTCCTGGAGCTGGAACAGCGCCGTATGGGCTCGGGTCGCGCACGCGGCGCGGATCATATCCATACCGACGGTCTTCCCGTCGCCCCCGGTCGCCGCCCGAAAGCGCTTGCGGGTCACTGGGTCGGCGCCCCGCCACCACCCAGCGCAGGTGTCGTTGTCGTGGGTCGCAGGATAGACCACCGCACCGTCATCGATCGCGTGCGGCGCATGGAAGGAACCTGCCCCGAACCCCCACTGGAGGACTCGCATCCCCGGGAGCTCAAAGCGCTCTCGGAGGTCATGCACCGCGTCGGTCACCGTGCCCAGGTCCTCGGCGATGACCGGCAGCGCCCCGAGCTCGGCTCGGATGGCCTCGAGGAGCTCCTCGCCTGGGGTTTCACCCCAGACGCCCTCGCGAGCACTCTCGGCCGCGGCGGGCACCTCCCAGGCGTTTCGAAATCCGATGAAGTGGTCGAGCCGGATCGCCTCGAAGAGGTCCATCTGCCGGCGCATGCGCGCGCGCCACCAGCCGTACCCCTCCGCTCGGTGCGCTGGCCAGTCGTAGTGCGGGTGGCCCCAGAGCTGGCCGTCCTCGTTCATGGAGTCGGGCGGGCACCCGGAGAGCACCTCGGGTTGCCCCTCTCGATCGAGCCGGAAGAGCTCGGGGCGTGAGGTCACGTCGACGGAGTCGAGGGCCACGAAGATCGGGGCGTCCCCCATCAAGAGCACGCCGCGCTCACGGGCGTAGGCCCGAAGGGCGCGCCACTGGCGGTCGAGCTGAAATTGGAAGAAGCGCGCGCGGTCGAGGTCCGCTGGGGTCGACCCCGAGGCGGCGCAGAACGGCTCCAGCCAGGCGGCCTCGCGGTCGCAGAAGCGCGCGAAGGCCGCCCGCTGCCGTCGGCTAGATCGCCAGGTCTCGAACGCCTTGGTGAAGCGCGCCGCCTTGAAGCGGCGCGC
>JAQWJQ010000227.1 GCA_029248265.1 Planctomycetota bacterium | reverse complement strand
GGGCTGAGAGGGTCTGGGTTTTGATTCAGTGCGGTGAGAGAGAGGAATCCGTAACGCTTCGGGGAGAGTGACGGTCGCGCGCGGCGATGTCAACGGCGAGAATCACCCGAGATGGGCCTAAATAAGGCTGATCGATGATGTCGGCCTCCCGCATCCTGACCCTGACCACATGAAGGACACCGCTGAGGATCTTGAGACGAGAGCGCTGCGCCGCTCCTTGCGCGCGCGGCGCCCCCTGATGGTGGCGGCCCGCGGGCTCGTCTATCTGGCGGGCTGGGCTTGCTTCCTCGGGATCTTCATGGGCCTCCTCGCGGAGAACCACCCCGCCCTCGAGCGCTGGGTGGCCCAGGCCGTCCAGGACCGAATTGCCGGCGCCCTCACGCGCTCAGTGCGGGTTCAGGATGTCGACGTCCGGTGGTTCGACCGCTCGGTGGCCTTCAGGGACATCGCCATGGGGCCCACCGGCCGAGAGCTCCAGCTTGATGAGCTGACGTTCCGGATCGGATGGACCCCGGCACGCGGGCTACACCTCGACCGCGTGGTGCTCAACGGCGGGTCGCTCGAGCTCTCGGAGTCCCTCGCCGTGGACATGGAGAACGTCGGCGAGCGAGATCAGACCACCCTCGACCTCCTGGCGAACAGCCCCGAAGTCGTGGTCCGCGGGCTCCGCGTGCGGGTGGTCCCCCCCGGGAGTAACACCATCGCGCTGGGGTCCGTTGACCTCTGCATGACCCGGCTCACCGATGAGCTCGCCTCGATCTACGGGCGGCTCGTCCCCGCCCTCGGAGCGGCCCCTGGGAGCACCGGCGTTGTCTGGTTGAACGGGACCCTGGACGCGAACAAGGTCGCGCGGGTCAGGGGCGTCGCCCGCGGCTTGAGGGTGGACAGTTCGCTGCAGCACCAGGCCGTCTCGAATGGCCTCCTGCCTCCCCAACTCGTCGCGCTCGACCCGAGCGCGAACATCGACCTCGTCGCGCACGCCAGCTTCGAGATCGGCCGGTCCCTCCTCCCCGATGTGAACGGCTCGCTACATCTCTCCAAGGGCTCGCTCAAGCTGCCCTGGATTGAAGACCCGGACAAGCAGACGGTGACCGAGCTCGACATGCGCCTGGAGGGCCGCTTCAACCCCGCCAACCCCGACCACCCCTTCGACCCCGAGGCGTGGCGCGGACGAGGCAACCTGGCGGGCCGACTCGGTGACCTGGAGGCCACGGCCGAGTTCCGCCTCGGCAAGGAGGCGCCGGACGGGACCTCGCTCGAAGTGTGGGCTGACGTCCCGGACGCGCCGCTGGGCGCAGAGCTCCTGGAGATCGTCGGCGGTGAGCCCTCGATCGCGGATATCGACGCGATGCTGGCCAGCCACGGCAACGCAGACGTGACCCTCGGCGTTCGGCTCAGAGAGGACGTCGGTCCGGATCGTGAGCTGCCGGAGTCCCTCGAGAAGTTCGCCCTCGTCCGCCCCAGAGGCGGCGCAGCGCTCGCCTACCACGGCGTCGTGGACCGGTGGACGCGGCAGCAGGGCGCAGGCTTCCCCGTGCCGGTGCAAGGCGTTAGCGGAGACATCACCTGGAGCGACCGCACCGAGGGGCAGTTCCCCGGTCAGCTCGCCTTCTATGACGTCACCTGCTTCCAGGCTGGTGGCCCCCTCGCGGTGCAGGGCTCCCTCCACTTCGCGCCACGCCGCTCCGCTACTGAGGCTCTGCCGGAAGACGAGGTCCCCGCCCCCTTCCACCTGATCGTCCAGTCCAACGCCCTCCCGGTGGATCAGACGTTCCGCGAGGCCTTCGGCGCGCTCCGCGGCGTCGACGCTGCAAAGGAAATCGTCCCGGAGTGGTCGCCTGCTGGCGGGGCCCTCGACTTCAAGCTCGAGCTATGGAGAGGCTCGGAGAGCCTCGACATGATCACGGCGATCGACGCCAGCCTGCGCGGCGTGGGCTTCACCTGGAAGGACCTGCCCGTCCCGGTCACCGACACCGCTGGCACTCTTCGAATCCGGAGCCACACCGCGGGTCAGCGCACCTCTGTGCAACTGAACGCCGAGGCGCGCTCCCCCATCGCCTCGGACCCGGTCCTCGTGACCGGTCGCACGATGACCTCCGGCGCCAATCGCGGGCTCGAGTGGTTTGACGTGTCCCTGGGCGGGCTCAACCCCAACCATGAAGCCCTGCGCGCGAGCCTGACAGAGAGCGACCCCGGCGCCTTGGAGGCGCTCGACGGGGCAGGCCTGGCCGGCTCTGTTGACGTGGGCGTCACCGTGACTCGGGCGATCCCCCTGGGGGACGCCGCGCGCCTGCGGGAAGCAGATGTCACCGAGAGTGACTTCCTCGGAGGAGCGGAGGCGTGGCTGGAATTCCGCCCGACGGACCCGCGCAGCGGTGTTCAGTTCCGCCCCACGGCCCCGGGCATCACGACCAGGGAGACCCACGGAAGCGTACGCGCCTGGGCGCTGTTCCCTCCTGAGGCCGGGGCGACCGCCACGGCGGCGCGGGAGCCTCTGACCTGGGTGCTCGGCCGAGCGCAGGGCAGCTGGCGACAAGACGGGCCGCGCGTCCCCGTGGTCGCGACCCTCGAGGCGACGCCTGGCGACGCGCCGACCCTGCGCGCCTTTGGCGCTGGACTGGACCTCGCAAACGAGGAGCTGGTCTCAGCCCTGAGCAGCCTCGCGCTACCGGGAGCGGCCAGCGAGAGCGCCTTCACCGGCGAGCAGCTCGAGCTGCAGGGCCGCGCGGACTTCGAGACACGATTGCGCCTCCCCGAAGAGCCGGGGGCGCCGCTGCAGGACCTCGAGGTGTCCGTCGAGACTCGCCTTGACCGCCTGGGCTTTGGTGAGGACAAGCGGCTCCGTGAGGTGTCCGCTCACTTCCGCCTGGAGCCTGAGACAGGGCAGTGGGTCGGCGAGGAGATCAACGGTCGCCTGGCTGGCACACCGATCCAGCTCTCCGAGTTCTCGTGGAGCCCCGGCGAGGACCGCTCGACCTTCCGCACGCGAGTCTCGGCCCGTGACCTCCCCATCGACGCAGAGCACCTCCGCTTCTTCTTGGATCCGAGCACCGTGCGGACGTTCCTGGAAGACCTCGAGGCGAGGGGCCGCTTCGCGCTGGAGGACACCACGCTCCAGATCACCAGTGAGGCCGCCGGCTCCACCGAGGTCCTGTTGGAGGGCGACATCTCCGTCGAAGAGGTCTTCGTCATGCTCGGCGTCCCCATCGAGGTCGACAACCTCGACAGGATGCGGCTCGAGCTCGCGCACAAGGGCAGCGGCCTCCGGTCCAGAGCGACCATCGAGGGCTTGAACGGCGCCCTCGCCGACCGCCGGCTCCAGGACGCCACGCTGCAGCTGAGCTACGTCGAACCAAGGCTCGTGATCGAGGCTTTCGAAGGCGACTTCGAGGGGGGGCGCCTCGTGGCGGTGGGCAGCGACGAGGCCCTCGGAGCCCCGCTCTTGGTGATCGACCTCGAGCCGCCCTTCCCCTTCAAGCTCGCCGCTGAGCTACGCGACGTGGACCTCGGCCAGTTCCTCAGGGGGATGTTCGACTCTGACTTCGCGAACCGCGGACGAATGGACATGACGCTGCGCCTCGATGGCGACTTCGAGCGGCTCACAGCTCTGACCGGCGGCGGCGAGATCGAGCTGCGCGACTCCGCGCTCTGGGCGATCCCGGTCTTCCAGGCCCTCTCCGTGGGCCTGGGCATCGACACCACGGTCCTCTTCCGTGAGATGTACGCGCGGTACTCCATCGCCGACGGGGTCCTGACGATGGATCGCTTGCGCGTCAACAGTGACCTCCTCTCGCTCGTGGGCGATGGAGCGGTCAGCTTCGAGGGCAACGTGACCAGCAACCTTGATGTCCGCTATGCGCTCGTCGACCGGCTGGGTCCGTTCACTCAACTCCTGTACTGGATCCAAGAGAGCCTCCTGCGAGTCGCGGTCCGAGGGACGGTGGAGCGACCTGTCGTCGTCCTCCGGGGCCTCGCATCGAGCTTCTTCACGCCAGACGAAGAGCGCGACCGTCTCCCCCTGCCAGGGTTCTCACGGCGCCCGAAGAGGTTCTGATGCCGGCCAGCCAGACCAAGCGCGTGGCCCTGGGAGTCGACCACGGCACCCGCCGTACAGGCTTCGCGGCCGTCGACGCCTCGAGGATCCTCGTGTCACCGCTGGAGGCCGTCCAGGGGGGTGACGCGGAGGCCCTCGAGGCGATCGCGGCCCTCTGCGAAGAGAGAGACGTTGGCGTCCTGGTCGTGGGCTACCCCCTCCACATGGACGGCGGCGCGGGCCCGCGAGTCGCCGAGGTGGACGCGTTCATCAGCCGCGCTGCCGAGCGCTTCCCCCACCTCCAGGTCGTGCGACAGGACGAGCGACTCACCACCCGCGAGGCCGAGGAGCGCCTGCGAGACGCCGGGTACCACGGCGCGCAGCGCAAAGCGCGGAAGGACTCGTGGAGCGCGATGATCCTGCTTGAGGATTGGATCGGCGCCGGCGAGCCCCGCTGACCCTGAGGCCGAGAGCTCGCGCGGCGCCGCGCGGGAGGATCAGGCCCCGGCGTGCGCGTCGAGGAAGCGCACGATGCGCTCCCGGATCTCCGCGCTCTTCGAGTCGTGCAGCGGGTGGTGACGCTGCCCCTCGACGATGAGGACCTCAACGGTCCCGCCCTCCTGAGACCGGCTCCACTCCGGGCTGCTGATCGGATCGTCTCCGCCGTGGACGAGCAGCACCGGGATCCCGAGCTCTGCGACCCGCGCGAGGTGCTCCCGGGAGCTTCGCTGAGCCTCCTCGATGGCTCGCTGGGTGATCACCTCATGGGTCAACTCGGAGGCGGACCAGGCGCTCGCCTGCGCGGCCGCGGAGGTCAGCGCGTCCGGCCCGTACCCCGTCGACCCCTCCGACTGCGGCGTCACCTTCTTGAAGAACTTGGAGAGCCCGCGGGGCGCCTCCGGCGCAGTGAAGCGCGGCTCGTGGAGCGGGGCAATGAGCACCAGCGCGCTGACCACGCCCGGCGTCTCCAACGCGTACATGGCGGCGTAGTTGGCACCCAGTCCCACCCCGACGAGAACCTTCGGGACCTCCGGCATGCGATAGGCGAGGTGATCCTGGATCTCCTGAATGTCTCGCGCCACCTCACGAAGACCGTTCGAGTGCCCGCGGGGACCCTCTGTCCGGCCGTGGCCCCGCAGGTCAGGAAGCGCCACCGCCCAGCCCCGCTCGGCGAGGTCTGACGCGAGGACCCGATACCGCTCCCCCGTGTCTCCCGCGTCGTGGATCACAGTCACCGCGCCCGAGGGCTCGCCACGCGCCGCGAGTTCGAGGACGGTCAGCAAGACCATGCCCTTCATGGAGTCGTGCGAGAGTCCGGACGCCACTTCCCCGGTCTCCGTTGAGTCCCGCAGTTCGAGGTTCGTCAGAAAGAAATCGTCTTCAATCGCCATGGATTCAGCTCGTAGGTCGTTCCGGGCACCCGCCGTGCCTCTTGCGCGATATCATGCCGAACGGCGCGAGAGGCTGGGACAGTCGCTCCGGTGGGACCTTCAAGTTCACGCCGGGGAGGAAAGTCCGGGCTCCGCGAGCCATGGTGGTTGTTAACGGCAACCGACCGCAAGGCCAGGGAAAGTGCAACAGAGAGTAGACCGCCGAATGGACCGGGTTCGCCCGGTCGATGGTAAGGGTGAAACGGTGCGGTAAGAGCGCACCAGCGCCCCCGGAGACGGGGGCGGATCGGCAAACCCCACCTGGAGAAAGGCCAAATAGGGAAGGACCCGCGGCGCGGCTCGCGTCCATGTCCTTCCGGGTTGGCCGTTCGAGGCGGGCGGCGACGCTCGTCCCAGAGAAATGACTGTCGCCTGCCCCCTCGGGGGCAGGAACAGAACCCGGCTTACAAGGCCTCTCGCGCCACCTATCACTTTCCAACTCGAGCCCGCTCAACCGCGCGGCGACGGGCGGTGACACCATCTGTTGTGTAGGTCTCACCAACAGGCGGATCCGCGTAAGACACGCGAAGTACGGCGCTTAGTCGACACCAACCACGACATCTTGCGTGGGCATGTGAATTCCACGCTCGATCTCGTGCTGCGCACCTTGACGGATTCCGGAGGTGCATCCATTCTCGAACCAGTCGACCGTGAACGAGGTGGTCGCGTGCTCGGGGCTGGTCCTGCTCGACCTTCGGCCCCTGCCGCAAGCACCTCGCTTCAGCCCGAGAGACGACGCCAGGCTGGTCCTGAGCGTCGCCCCTCCGGTCGGCGATCTGCTCTCGAACCCGCACCATTCACCTGCCGCTCCTGCGCACATCGGGAGCGCCCGGCTTCAAGGCTCCTAGGAGCCCAGGGCGCCGGACAACGTCCTTGCCCCGGACCCGTCTCTACGCTGGCTCCAAGCCGGACTTCCCCGAGGGGTACGCCTCTCTCCATGGGAGCCCATCCGGTCACGAGTTGGCCTCGAGGGAGCCCGGCGGGGCCCAGCCCTCCAGTTGCCGCGCCGACGCCCAGACCGCCCCTGGGGACGGACACCGTCCGGCCCTTTTCCGACCCGACCGGCCCCCTTAGACCGGTCCTCCCACCGCAAATGGAATTCGTCTTCGTCGTCCCCCGTACCGCGATCTTCCCCGAGTTCGCGCCCCACGGCCTCTCCGCTTTTGGAGAGGAGTTCTCACTGCAGTGCTTCCAGCGCTGCGTTGAGGACGAGGGGTTCTTCGTGGAGCGCGAGTACGCCGAGCGGACGCCGACGCTGAAGCAGATCATCCCCTACACCCTCGTGACGCGCGGAGAGGAGATCCTCCTGCTGCAGCGCACGAAGGGCGGCGGAGAGGCCCGCCTCCACAACAAGCTCACGATCGGAGTCGGCGGTCACGTCAACCCGATCGATGCCCGTCCTGCGGAAGATGAAGGCGCGAAGGCGCGCCTCCTCGACCCGCTGCCCGCGGCGACCCGCCGCGAAGTCATGGAAGAAGAACTGATCGTCGAAGGCGAGACCCGCCTGACCTCGATCGGTCTGATCAATGACGACAGTAACGCCGTCGGGGCGGTCCACGTCGGACTCGTCCAGACCCTCGAACTCCTCGGGGGCGACGCGCGAATCCGTGAGGTTGATCAACTTCGCGGCCACTTTGTCCCCTGGCGAGAGCTGCCGCAGCAGCTCGCCGAGGGCGCCAACTTCGAGACGTGGTCCAGCCTCCTGGTCCCCCACCTCGACCGCCTCCTCTCTCCTAGCTCATCGGTCGCGGACGAAGTCCGCGAAGCGGCGGAGGGCAACGTGCCCCCCGCCTTGTCCCGCGAGAAAGCGGCGTCCACCGCACAGCCCTGAGCTCGCTCAGGGTCGGACGTCCACCACTCGCATTCACCGCACCAAACCAACCATCACCACCATGGCATTCACCGCACCCGCACCCGCCTCGGTCCGCAAGGCCCGCCAGATGACCCAGGAGAAGATCTACGACGCTCTCCAGGGGGCACGCACGGCGGACAAGGTCACCGTCTACTTCAAGAACGGTCGCGCCGCGACCGGCGCCCTGATCTTCAACCCCTTCAAGGGCAGCGGCCGCGTCATCGACGTGGACAAGGAGTCCTCCATCGACTTCGCCATCGAGGACGTCCGCGAGCTCAAGCTGAGCTGAGCGCGACCGGGCACCACGCTTTGGACCCCGCCTGGCCTCAGCCGGGCGGGGTCTTTTCGTCCCGGCCGACTCACTCCCCCCCCACCCTTGCGTAGGTTCTCGGCATGATCGCAGCAAGCGCCTGGCTCGCCGCCCTCGCGGCCGCCGCAGCCTCCCCGCCCGCCCCCGCCTCCGCCTTCGCTTCGGCCTCCGAGGAGTACCTCATGCCGATGGTCGAGGTCGGCAGCCCGGACGGGCGCTGGACCCTCCTGGCGGAACCCCGGGACGGCGACGTGCACGTGGTCGCCCTGACCGCCATCTCCCCCCTCATGCCCCGCGCCGAGGTGCGCCGCGGGCGCTCGACGCCCGTGACCCCCGGGCCGGCGCTCAGCGCCCAGGTCGAGGTCGCCGTGAACGCCGGTAACCGCCCGCTGGACTGCGCGCCACGGCTCACCAGCGTCATCCACGGGGTCGACGAGGAGCTGCTCCTCGTGGAGGGCGACCCGAGGGTGTTCCGCGGCGCCGTCCCCCCGGCGGCGATGGACTCCGGGGGCGGCGCCGACGTCGCCCACGTGCTCAGGCGAGACGACGAGGTCGTCACGGGGGAGACCGTCGTGCTGCACCCCCCCGCGGTCCCCCACTCCCACGTCCTCCTCTTCGGCCTCCACCCGCGCGAGGGGCGGAGCTTCGCGTGGACGGTCCGGGTCGACGGCGAATTGCACCGGCTGCAACCAGGGGCCACACGCCCACTCGCGCTCCCCGCCACCGGGGCGCCCATGGAGGTCGAGCTTGGGGACGCGCTCCTCGACGCCGTCCAGTTCGCCACCCTCGTCCCGGGCGAGGTCGTGGAGTCCCAGGCGTTCCTCCACCAGATCGCCCAGGCCGATGTGCGGAGCGACCGGACCGATCGAGGAAGCCCGTTCGGCTGGGGCGACGCCACACAGCTCTCCGAGGATCGCCGCCTCGTCCCCGTAGGGCACCGGCGGACGTACCGCTTCGCCATCGAGCCGCCCGCGCGCCGACTGGAGGAGGGTGAGACCCTGGGCTTCGTCCTGCGCCCCGGGGTCCGCGGGCGCGCCGGGAAGCCTGCCGCCGCGGCGCTCACGAGGGGATGGATCCGGGACCACCACCCGCGCGAGCTGGTGCAACGCCCGGCGGTTGACCTCGCGACGTTCACCGCCGCCGACTCCCCCGAGACCCTCGTCGAGGTGACCCGGAGCGCGGGGCTCGCGACGTACATCCACGCGGAGGGGCCACGGGAGCAGCTCGACATCCGGCCGACGATGGGGCCGGGAGCGGCCTGGGGCGATGTGAACGAAGACGGGTCCCTGGACCTCGTACTCCTCCAGGGCGCGGGCCGCGCGGGCTGCGAGCCGCTCCCGGACCGGCTCTTCCTCGGACGCGGCGACGGGACCTTCGAGGACGGGACCACCCGCTCGGGCCTCGGCCGCGGGGACGCGGGCATGGGCGCCCTCCTGGTGGACCTGAACGGGGACGGGCACCTCGACCTCTACTGCGCGAACTACGGCCGCGATCGCCTGTTCCTCGGCGCAGGGGACGGGACGTTCACCGAGGCCGAGGGCGTGCTCCCCGCGCTCTCCCTCTGGAGCGCCAGCGTCATCGCCGGCGACCCCGACGGGGACGGGGACCTGGACCTCTACGTCACGAGCTACCTGGACTACGACCTGGAGAAGATGCCCCCCGCCGATGAGCTGGGGCTCTACCAGCGCGAGGACCCGGTCGAGATGCTGCCCTTCGCCTTCCCCGGCCAGCGCAACGTCTTCCTCCGCAGCCGCCTCGCCGACACGGGCGCCTTCGGGTTCGAGGACGCCACCGAGGAGCTTGGCCTGTCGGACGCCCAGGGTCGCGGGATGCAGGCGGTGTTCTGGGACTTCGACCTCGACGGGGACCAGGACCTGTACATCGCGAACGACGTCTCCTTCAACGTGCTCTTCCGCAACGAGGGGGACGGCACCTTCAAGGACGTCTCGTTCTCCACGGGCCTCGACGACCCGCGGGGCGGGATGGGCCTCGCCATTGGCGACGTGGACAACGACGGGGACTCCGACGTGTTCCTGACCAACTGGCAGCTGGAGACCAACGCCCTCTACACGAACTCCGCGGTCTCCGGCCTGTCCCGGAAGCGGCGCCGCTCGACCTTCCACGACACGACGGTGAAGAGCGGCTTCGGGCCGTCCGGAATTGGCAAGACGTCCTGGGGCGCGGAGTTCTTCGACCTCGAGCTCGACGGCGACCTCGACCTGTACGTGGCCAACGGGTACACGAGCCCCGACTACGAGAGCACCGGGATCTGCGTCGGCCAGACGGACCAGCTCTTCGTAGGCGACGGGACCGGCAAGCTGAAGGAGGCCTGCACCCTGGGGCGCCGGGCGTTCAGCCTCTCGCGCGCCTCCCGTGGCGCGGTGGGCGCCGACCATGACCGAGACGGCGACGTCGATCTCCTCGTGACCGCCAACAACGGCGGGGTGACGCTGCTCCGGAACGACGCGGAGCGCGCCGGCCGCTGGCTCGGCGTTCGGCTCCGCCAGCCGGGCCTCAACCAACGCGGCATCGGCGCGAAGGTGGTCGTCGCCACCAGCGACGGCTTCCGCCGCGAGCAGGCCCTGCGCGCCGGCACCGGCTACCTCACGGGCAACGCCCCCGAGCTCCACTTCGGGCTCGGACCCGTGGACGAGTTCGTGGAGATCCAGGTCACCTGGCCCGACGGCGAGGTCACCCGGCACCAGGAGCAGGCGGACGCTTGGGTGGTCATCCAACGGGAGGGCTGATCCAGCCCCCCTGCCGGCCGCCGATCAGAGCGCCGCCTCGATCGCGGCCGTCAGGTCGGGCGCGGCGGGGTCCGTGGTGGGCTCGAAGCGACCGAGCAGCCCGCCGTCCTTCCCGATGAGGAACTTGCCGAAGTTCCACTGCACGTCCCCTGGCCCCTCGGGGCTGGTGGGCTGCTGGGTGAGCCAGGCGTACAGGTCGTGGCGCTCCGGCCCGTTCACGTCGATCTTCCCGAAGAGCGGGAAGGTGACGCCGTAGGTGGTGCTGCAGAAGGTCTTGATCTCCTCGGCGGACCCGGGCTCCTGCCCCTTGAACTGGTTGCAGGGGAACCCGACGACCACGAGGCCCCGATCCCGGTACTGCTCCGCGAGCTTTTCGAGCCCCGCGTATTGCGGCGTCAGGCCGCAGCGTGAGGCCACGTTGACGACCAGGACGACCTTGCCGCTGAAGGAGTCGAAGGAGCAGTCGGTGCCGTCGATGGTCGGCGCCCTGAAGTCGTGGAAGGTGGTCATTGGATCGAAGTCGACGTGCGGGGAGGGGCCGCTGCTGCGGCCGCGGAGGAGCTTGAAGGCGAGTTTCTGGAGGCGTCCCATGGGGTCAAGGGTGACGTCCGCGGGCCGGGGACACCAGCGCTCAGCGCGAGGCGAGCCAGAGGTCCCGAAAGCGCTTCGCGAAGCGAGCGGGGAAGTCCTCGACCTGATCGGCGCAGTGCGGGGTGACGAGGATTCGCGGATGACGCCACAGGGGATTCAATTCGGGCAGCGGCTCCTCCTCGAAGACGTCCAGCCACGCCCCGGCGACGTTCTGCTCCAGCGCATCGAGGAGCCCCGCCTCGGAGAGCACCGCGCCCCGCGCCGCGTTGAGCACCAGCGCGCCATTGGGGAGCAAGGCCAGCTCCCTGGCGCCGATCATCCCCTCGGTCTCCGTCGTCAGGCGCACGTGGAGCGAGAGCACATCAGCCCGGGGTAAGAGCGTGTCGAGGGCCTCCGGGCCGTGAACCTCGTCCGCAGCGGGGTGCGCCTCGCCGCTGGCTCGTACACCGACCACCCTCATCCCGAGGGCGCGGGCTCGCTGCGCGACCTCGGCGCCGGTGCGGCCCAGCCCGACGAGGACCATGGTGCGCCCCGCCAAGGGCCGGAATCGGGTGGGTGACCACCGCGCTCTTCGCTGCTCCCTCAGCTGCTCATGCAAGCCGGTCCCGAGGGCCAGGAGGCCCGCGAGGGTGCGCTCAGCGAGGAAGGGCGCGAGCACGCCCGCGGAATCGGTGACCGTGACCCGCGCGGGGTCCCACAGGGGCAGGTGATCCCGCCCTGAACCGCCGACGTGAAACCAGCGCACGCTCTTCCAGCTCAACGCCTCCCCGTGGCTCGGGCCCGAGAAGGTCGCCGTCTTGATGGAGAACACGACCTGGGGCGCGTGCTCGGACAGGCACCGCTTCACCTCGCCCGGCTCCCGGGCCGCCACCCAATCCAGGTCAGGACACTCCCCCACAACCTCGAGCACCTCCTCCGGCCTGGAGTGCAGGAGCAGCGCGGGGATGGGGCCCGCTCCCTTCAACCCAGGAGCCGCCGAGCTCACCTCTGCCGCGGCCGTCACCGCGGCGACCTCGGCGGCATCTCGGGTTCGAGCTCCACGTCCACGCCGTCCGCGATCCGGTTGATGTAG
>JAQWJQ010000220.1 GCA_029248265.1 Planctomycetota bacterium | reverse complement strand
CCGCGCGCAGCACGCGCTCTTCACGGTGGGCGTCTCGAGCCAGAGTGAGGTGAGGCCTGCCGGAGACCTCGACGGTGACGGTCTCCAGGAGCTGGTGGTGGAGCTGGAGCAGGTTCTGCTCGTCCGGCACGGCGGGGACGGGGCGCCCGTGCGAGCCCTCGTGGAGCTGGGGCACCCGGGCGCCTGGGACGTGGGGCCGGACCTGGACGGCGACGGCGCGGCGGAGGTCGTGATCGTCTCACCCTCGGGGGAAGGCCTGGCGGTGGCTGTGCTCGGCTCGGAGGACGGCGCGCGGCGCTGGGCGACGGCGACCCTCAAGATCGCGCCCACGCTGGTGGTCTGGACGGAGGACCTGGATGGTGACGGTGTGGCGGACGTCGCCATGGGAGACCCCGAAGGAAACTTCGTGAAGACGCTCTCCGGCGCGACGGGCAAGCGCCTGTGGCGCTCGAAGGTCTCAGGCGGCATGGCCCGCCTTCAGGCCGCCAGGGATCGCGACGGAGACGGCGTGGACGACCTGCTCGTGGACCGCGGGCGCCGCAACCTCGGCGCCACTTGGCTCTCCGGGAAGACAGGCCAACCCATGGCCGAGACCGGTTCCCCGCGCGGCACCTGGACCTTCGCCGGGGACCTGGACGGCGACGGGGAGCGAGACGGCGTGCTGCAGCTCGGCGGGAGCATCGGCGTTCAGACCGAGGTTCACCTCAGCGGCCGCGAGAAGCCGGTCGTGTGCACGGGTCCCGATTACCTGCCGGATGACGTCGCCGCGCGGATGGTGGGGGACGTGGACGGCGACGGCGTGGCCGATCTCGCCCAGGGCGACTGCAACTTCAACTTCCGGGGGGCCGCGCAGCTCAAGAACAACGGTGGGGGCGAGGTGACCGAGCTCGAGGGCCTGACCCTCGCGGCTGCGCTCGCCCTCGAGTCCAAACCCTGTTCCGTCTCCATGATCGAATCGGGCTGCGTGTGGGTCTTCTCCGGCGCGACGGGCGGGGTGATCATGGGCATCTACGGGGAGCCGGGGACGTCCACAGGGCTCGGTCGAGACGTCTTCATGGTCGGGGACCAGGACGGGGACGGCCGGGCGGACGTGGGGCTCTTGATCGGCGAGCAGCTGCACGTCTTCGGCACCCGCCGCAGGTTCTCTGCGGACGTCTTCGAGTGGTTACCGGGCCACTGGCTGGGGGAGATGACGTGGGAGGGGACCGCGATGACCATCGAGGAGGTCTGGCTTCCGGAGGCCGCGGGCGCGCTCCACGCGGTGGCGCGCACCTACATCCCCGGCGAGCGCGAGGGCGGCAGCTTTGAGTTCCTTCGGATCGAGCGCGACGGGGACGCCGTCGTCCTCCAGGCCCAGCCGTCCGGTGAGCCCCCGACCCCCTTTCAGGCCGTGGAGCAAACCGCTGGTTCGGTGCTCTTCCGACGCGAGGGGACGGGCCTGCCCACCTGGATCCGCTACACGCGCGTCGGCGACGAGCTCCGCGCGGAGCTGGGCGAGACGGATCAGCCGCCGGCGCTCTCCTTGCGCTGGAAGCTCAAGGGCCAGTAGTTCAAGCGTGAGCCGTGGAGCTCGACATCAGGTGACCCGGATGGTGACGCCGCGGCCTTAGACTGATCGGGATGGTCGACCCCACGCCCCACGACGCGTTCCTCCGCACGCTGCTGCGGCTCATCCTCGCCGCGGCGATCCTCACGGCGCCCCTGTTCCTCTTTGGCGAGGGCTTCGAGGCCAAGTACGTGGGGCGGGTGGCCCTCTCCAACGGCGCCTGCGCGCTCCTCTGCCTCGGGCTGCTGGCGCTCGTTCGGCGCGGCAAGGGGGCGCTCGCCGGGTCGCTCCTCGTCTGGGGCCTCGCGCTCCTGGTGGGTTCGCTGGCCTGGGGGAACGGCGAGCCCGCTCACGTGAACGTGATCAACTTCGTGCTGGTGACGCTCCTCGCCAGCGTGGTGGGAAGCCGGCGGGAGGTCCTCCTGCTCGGCGCGCTGTCCGCGGTCGAGATGGCGGTCATCGCGTGGCAGCGACCCCTCATGCCGCCGGGCAAGGACCTGGCCGAGGCGCGCTTTGAGTCCCTGGTTCAGATCCTCCCGACCTTCCTCGTGGTGGTGGCCATCCTCTGGCTGAGGGCGGGACAGGAGAGGGGGGGAGCCAGCGGCGAGCCCCTCGACGGAGCCAGCCCGCGGAGTCTCTGACTTCCGGGTCTCTGACTTCCGGGTTCCTGACGCTCGGGTTCCGCGGGTTCGGCAGAGGGCTCCGGCCCCGGGAATTGCACCGGATCGTGCCCCGTGCCGCGGCGCGTGCAGGCCGCTGGATTATTCTTGGCCACGCCCCGCTCACTCGCTCTTCGCTCGATGGCCATGCCGATGATCTGCTCCACTGCCCCAGGCAAGCCCCGCTCCCTGCGGGGGCTCCTGTCCCGTACCTCATTCAGCGGGGGCCTCTTGCTCCTCGCCAGCTGCACCGCGTCGCCCCAGGCGAGCGTCACCCGCCCGGTCTCGGACCTGCCGGACCTGAGCGGGCTCGAGGTCGCGGGCACGGACCTGTTCATCGCGGTCCACGACGCCAAGGATGAGCCCGACGAGGTCGACCGACCCCGGGTCAGCCTGCTGATGTCGCCGCAGGACCCGAGGGGGGTCCTCTGGAGGCCCATGCGCATGGACTGGCCGACCCGGCCGAGCAACGACCTGGAGAGCGTCGCGCGCATCGGCGCCGGGGACCGCTATCTCCTCTGCGAGAGCGGCAACGACGACCCGCTCCGGTCCCCGCGCATCTTCCGTGCGCTCCTCTCGGGGAACGAGATCGAGATCGAGACCGAGGTGGACTGGCCGGTCCCGATCTCCAACGTGGAGGCCACCGCGGTGGCGAGCGTGCAGGACCAGCTGTACTTCCTCTACGCCGAGCGGGCGGACAACCAGCCCTCCACTCAGCTGAACTGGGCGCCCTTCAACCCGGGCACCATGCACTTCGGCGCGTTCCAATCGGTGACCCTGGACAGTCTTGATCCCGAGAAGATGGCCCGGGGAGTCGTCGGGATCGACGTGGATCCTGGCGGCCGAATCTACACGGTCGCCTCATTCGATCCCGAGGCCGTCGGCCTGCCCGGCGATCCGGACTTCGGGCCCTTCAGGAGCTCGGTCTGGCGCGTGGGACAGATCCGTCCGGCCCAGGGGGCGGCCACGATCGAGCTTGATCCACAGCCCACGCGGGTCGCCACCATCGACGGCTTCAAGTGCGAGTCGGTGACCCTCGGCTCCGAGAGCCCGCAGCCCACCGTCTACGTCGGCTTCGACGACGAGAACTACGCGGGCACGCTGCGCCCCCTGCTCCCAGTCGATTGAGGCCAAGGGGCCAACCGCGCCCGAGGGCCCGTCAGGTCAGGAGCCGCGGCTGCGTTCGCGGCGGCGACCCCTGGTCGTTCAGTGCTCCTCACCGTCCTTGGCCGTCGGCGTCGGCGTCGGGGCTCCGTAGCGGAGCTCGAGCGCCTGGGCGCCATCGGGGCCGGGTGTGAGCACGTGGACCCGGTCGTAGGCGTCGTGGGGGAGGTGCCCCTCGGGGACCCGCGTGTTCATGGACGTCTCGGTGAGGTCCCGGAGCGTGACCCCCAGCCGCGCGGCGATGGCCGGGATCGTGTTCGAGTGACCCGCGACGACGATCACGTCCTTCGCCTTGGCTCCTTGGAGCCGAGCGATCAGCTGGTCCATGTCCCTGGCGGGGAGGGGCTCACTGGAGAGGTCGAGTTGTTCTGCGAGCGGCGCCAACGTGTCCCGCGTCCGCTTGTACTCGCTGTGGATGAGCGCCGTGACGCCGGCGGCCGCGAACATCCGGGCGAAGGCCTCGGCTCGCTCGCGGCCGGCCTCCGAGAGGTCGGGGTCGCGCGGGTCGTTCTTGGCCTTCTCCGTGTGTCGGACGAGGATGACCCTGGCCTGCAGCCGCGGCGCAACGGTCGCGGGGTCCGGCTCTTGGTCCCAGGCGAGGGCAGGGAGCGAGGTCAGTGGGAGGGCGGCGGTGGCAGCGAGGAACTGGCGTCGGGAGGTGCTCATGGCCTCCACGCTAGGGGGGACCCGCTCGCAGCGCACCCCTCAGCCGCCGTTCGCGTCGGTGAAGCGGGCGCAGGTGAGGGCGCCGTGGCTGTCGTGCCAGGCGAGCTCGCCTCCGGTGAACCAGAGGGCCTGGGGCGACTGGTGTGCCACGTCGAGGGCGGAGGTCAGGCCACGGGCCAGGGGGCGCTCGGCGATCACGTCGATCCAGGCGATGCGGACGGGGTCCGCGTCGTCCACGTCCTTCAGCCACTGCTTGAACTCGAACTCCGCGCGGGTGCTCGTGGGGCAGATGGGGGACTTCTTGAAGACCACCACGTGGACCTCGGTGGAGGCCTCACGCAGGGCAGCGAGGGCCGCCTCGGGGTCGGCGGGCAGGGTGAGTTCGCGGGGCTGGGTCATGGGATGAGGGGCGCTAGCTCCGCTTCTTGCGGGCCGTGGTCTTGCGCGCGGCCTTCTTCTTGGCCGAAGTCGGGGTGGCTTTCGAGGTGCGGGCGGCGGCTTTCTTGCTCGCCGGCTTCTTCTTGCGGGCCGTCGCGCTGACCATGTTGGCCTCGTAGTGCTTGATGAACTTCGCGGCGGTCATGCGCTTGACGGCAGCGCCGAGGGACGTGAGGCACATGTCCTCCAGCTTCTTGAAGCGCACGCAGGACTTGCCCATGTCGAGTTTCTTGCCCGACTTCGCCCACTGCTTCTCAAAGCGCGCGGCCTCCGCCTCGTCGCCGTAGATGCAGAACAGGTACACCGCCATGTGGTTCTTCTGGCTGGCCAGTCCCACGAACGGAAGCGGCTGGTCCGGGCTGCAGTGGTAGCCGTCGGGGTAGACGGAGTGAGGGATGAAGTAGCCGATCATCCCGTACTGGATGCCCTCCTTGATCTTCGGATCGAGGTTGGCCTTGATGACCTTGCGGAGGGCCTGAATCGCCTTCTTGCGCCCCGGTTCAAGGGTGGCGAGGTACTGGGTCACCGTGGCGGGCTTGGGGCTCATGAATTCAGCGTACGGGCTCGCTGTCGGAGGGGAAGAGGCCCTTGTCGGAGCTCGGGCGCGCATGATGAGCGCCGTGCTAATAGCCCCCTTGAAGCGAGCGATCCGGGAGGATTCCCGTGCGGCGTGAGGAAATCGAGCCGGCCCTGAGGGCGGCGCTTGAGGCGTCGCTCGCGTTTCAGGGGAGCCTGGATACGGCGCGGGTAGGCGCCAGCGCGGAGGCGCCGTCGCCGGGGCCTCTGCCAGAAGCTGGCGTGGGCGCGGCGGAGGCCCTGGCAGAGCTCGTGCGGCGGGCGGAGGGGCGCGCGGTGGCGAGCGCGGGCCCTCGCTACTTTCACTACGTGGTCGGCGGGGTCACCGGGGCCTCCCTGGCAGCGGACTGGTTCGCTTCAGCCCTCGATCAGGTGGCCTCCTCGGCCACGGGCTCCCCCCTCGCAGTCGACCTCGAGGAGGCGGCCACCCGTTGGCTCGCGGAGCTCTTTGACCTGGACCCCGATGCGTGGACAGGGGTCTGTACCACGGGCGCGACCACGGCGAGCCTCGTGGGGCTCGGAGCGGCGCGGCAGTGGTGGGGGGAGCGGCTCGGCGTGGACGTCGCCGAGGAGGGACTCTCCGGGCTCCCCCGGCCCGTGGTGCTCACCAGCGGCTTCGTGCACGCGAGCGTGATCAAGAGCCTCGCCATGCTCGGGCTCGGGCGGGCGTGCTGCGAGCGGCTCTCGAGCGACAACCGCGGCACCCTCGACCTGGAGGCGCTCGAGCGCCGGCTCGTGTCCATGGAGGGTGAGCCCGCCATTGTCGTCGCCACAGCGGGAGAGGTGAACTCGGGGCGCTTCGACCCCCTCGAGGCCATCGCGGACCTGTGTGATCGATACGGCGCGTGGCTCCACGTGGACGCCGCCTTCGGGCTCTTTGCGCGGGTCGCCCCGGGCGTGGCGGATCTCGCGCGCGGCATGGAGCGGGCCGACTCCATCGCGGCGGACGCCCACAAGTGGCTGAACGTGCCCTATGACAGCGGCTTCGCCCTGGTGCGCCAGCGCTCCCTCATGGCCAAGACGTTCCGGTTGGTGGCGGCCTACCTGCCACCGAGCTCGGCGGGTGGCCCGCCGCCCAGGGTGCCGGCCAACCTCGGGCCGGAGTGCAGCCGCCGCGCGCGCGCCCTGCCCATCTTCGCGGCGCTCCTGAGCGAGGGGCGGGCCGGGGTCCGGGCGATGGTGGAGGGGCACCTCCAGCTGGCGGATCACCTGCGAGATCTGGTGGCGGCTGCCCCCGACCTCGAGCTGGTGGACGAGACCCGGCTCAACGTCGTCCCCTTCCGCTTCGCCCCAGCTGGGGTCCGGCGCCGGGACCTCGATGAGTTGAATCGATCCCTTGGGCAGCGTGTCCTCGAGGACGGGCGGGTCTTCGTGGGGACCACGCGCTACCGCAGCGTAATTTGCATGAGGCCTGCGATCGCCAACTGGCGTACGCGAATGGAGGACGTGGACCTGCTGGTGCACGTGATCCGCGAGCTGGGCGCGCGGGTGCTCGAGGAGCCGCGGTCTGCGCCTAGCGGTTCTCCGCGACCGTGAATCCCTTCGGGACCTCGAGCCGGAAGTGGGCCTCGATGTTCCGGTGGAACGGGTCGCGCCCGACTCGGAGGAACTCGAACTCCAGCACGTCCTGCCCCTCACCGGTCACACGCACGCGAGCGGGGACGTCCTTGCCCTCTGCGAAGGTCAACTCGAGGGCAGTGAGCCCGATGATCTCGACGCCCGTGGCGGGCACCATCGCGACGACCGTGAGCCGGGGATCCTCTTGGGAGGCCTCCACGGAGCGGATGTCGAGGCTCTGTGCGAGGACGTCCAGGTCGAGCATCATGGCGGCGACCCCCACGAGGGCGCGTCCGTTGCGTTCGTAGCGCCAGCGTGCGGCGTGCTTGCGCTTGGAGCTCAGGACGAGGCGCTCCGTCGGGGTCTCGAGGACCTGTCGGGCCTGGGAGCCGCTCGGCCGGAAGAGCAGGGTCGCGGGACGGCGGCGGACAGAGAGGGGCCCTTCGGAGACAAACTTCGGTCCTGCGGGCGAGACGATCTCCTGGCGCAGGCAGAGGGCCTCGAGGATCTTGACGTCGGCGAGGGCCTCAGACCTTGGCGCCATGATCTGGAGGGCCGCCGCGACGGTCGTAGGATCACCCCCGAAGGTCGCGGGCTCGCTCGCTTTTCCTGCACTGGCGCAGCCGACAGCGGCGAGGGTGGCGGCGAGGAGCGCTGCGGAGGACAGCGAGCGAAACAGGGCTTTGGAGGGGCTGAGGTCAAGCATGAGATTCCGAACAGGGGGCGCGGCCGTGAGATCCTATCGGACCCGGTGACTCGTGGTGGGGGCTGAGGCCGGTGCTCACCAGGCTCTGCGAGTAACCTGTGCTCCACCCCGATGAGCCATGCCCTCTGGAATCTCCTGCGGTCCCCCGTGACCTGTCTCGCGGCGGCTCTCACGCTCGCGGCGTGCGCTGGCCCTGACCCCGCGCCTCCGACCCCTTGGGAGCCCTACTTGCCGAGGCGGGCCTCTGCCGCCCGGGACCACGTCCAGGGCGTCGTGGGGATCACCCAGTTCGCGGCGGGCACCGCGATCGCGGCGCCGGGGACGAACGTCGTCAATGAGGGGTCCCAGACTTTCCCCATGCTCGGCGGCAGCTTCCAGCACTCGATGACGGACGGAGAGATCCGCCTCGGACTGGAGGGCGGCCTCTCCGGGGGCTGGCAGTCGACCCGAACCGTCCTGGCCGCGGGTAACGGCACCATCGTGACCCAGCGAGACAACGACGTGATGCTGCTGGATGGGTTCGTTGGAGCCTACGCCACCATCCCCCTCGCCGGGGGCTGGCGCGTCTACGGAGGTGCGGGCCCCGTCCTGCAGTACGCGAGCATCAAGACCCTCGACCTCGATCTCCCGGCGGGCTCTGAGCGAGACTCCATCGACGGGTTCGGCGGCGGCTGGTACGCGCGGGCCGGGGTCGAGCTGGAGCTCGGCGGACCCCTGCTGCTCGGCTTCGGCGTGCGCTGGGTTGATGCCTATGCCTACCTGGGCCCGGACCTCAGCGACCTGATCGTCGAGGGCGTGCAGTTCGGGCTCACGCTCTCGCAGTCGTACTAGGGGTGGCGCTAGACTCGCCCCGCCGCCCGACACCACTCGAGTACGGTCCCCCCCATGAAGCTTCAATTGCACGTCCTCGCGCTCCTCGCAGCTCCCCTGCTTGCGTCGAGCTGCGTCACCGTGGACGCCGAGACCAACGAGGTCATCCCCAGGGGCGATCAGCGCTACAAGTTCTCGACGGTGAAGGAGTACTCCGAGAACCTGCAGGTCGGCATGACCAAGCTCCAGGTCCTCGCCACCGTGGGCTCGCCGGCGGAAAAGACCGAGCGCGGCGATATCTGGGTGTACCTCCCAGAGCGCCCCGCCTTCCTGGTGCCCTCGAAGGCGCTGAAGGTTCACTTCGAGAACAACGCGGTGACCGAGTTCGGCTTTCACGCCATCGTGCTCGGCGCACAGCTCTAGGCCGCCCCTGGGCGGCGCTCCGTCCTACACTGATTGCGATGAACTTCCTCGCCCTCGCCCTCGTCACCCCGATGGTTGCGCAGGGCGCAGCCCCTGTCGCTCCCAAGACGCCAACCCCCGGGGCGCCCTCCGGCATGGTCTGGGTGGAGCCTGGCACCTTCACCATGGGATGGGATGGTGAGGAGGGTCGACCCGACGAGCGGCCGGCCCACCGGGTCCAGGTGGATGGCTTCTGGTTGGACGAGACCGAGGTCACCAACGCTCAATTCGCGCGCTTTGTGAAGGCGACGGGCTACCGCACGACCGCGGAGGTCGTGCCTTCCTGGGAGGACCTCGCGGCCCAGCTGCCGCCGGGAACGCCGGAGCCCCCGCCGGGCACCCTCGTGGCCGGGTCGTTGATCTTCGCCAAGACCCCGGGCCCGGTGGACCTGCGTGATTACTCCAAGTGGTGGGCCTGGACCCCCGGCGCCGACTGGCGTCACCCGAAGGGGCCGGGGAGCTCGATCGAGGGCAAGGACGCCCACCCGGTGGTGCACGTCTCCTGGTTTGACGCTGCGGCCTACGCCGCCTGGGCGGGCAAGCGGCTGCCATCCGAGGCCGAGTGGGAGCGCGCCGCGCGCGCCGGGTCCGATGGGCAGCGCTACATGTGGGGCTCGGAGCTGGTGCCGGAGGGCGTCCACCGCGCCAACATCTGGCAGGGCCGGTTCCCGTTCGAGAACAAGCTCGCGGATGGCTTCGACGTCGCAGCGCCGGTCGGGAGCTTCCCCCCGAACGCTCTGGGCCTCTACGACATGAGCGGCAACGTCTGGGAGTGGACGTCGGACCAGTTTCAGCCTGACCTCTATGAGCAGCGCGTGCGGGCCAGCGGCCCCGGGTCGGTGATCAAGAACCCCAAGGGGCCCGAGCGGGCGGCGGACCCGAGGAACCCCTACGCGCGTGACTCTTACGTCCAGAAGGGGGGGTCCTTCCTTTGCCACGCGGACTACTGCTCGAGCTACCGCCCCAGCGCGCGCATGGCCACGCCGCCGGACAGCGGCATGAACCACCTGGGGTTCCGATGCGTGACGACCCCCGTCCTGTGGCGGGCGCACCTCGAGCGCGCCGAGGCGAAAGAGGGCACTCCGCCTGAGCCCGTCAAGGACTGAAGCCTCAGGTGTCCGTCGGGGGAGCGTGGGGCTCTTGCGGGGGGCTGGACTCGACGCCGCGGCCCTCCACTGTGCGCCCGCTGATCCAGAGGGCCACCAGGCCCCCGATCAAGATCGCCACGTAGAGCTGCCCGACCACGGCCTCGGCTGCGGAGAGGAACTGCGCCCCGGGAGTGACGGGGGTCATGTCTCCATACCCGAGCGTGGTGATGGTCACGAGGCTGAAGTACACGAACGACGTGTGGACCCCGTTGACAGCCCCCCCGACTGAACCGGTCAGCGCCGCCCCGCCGTGCTGATAGGACCCGGGAGCGAGGCACTCGATCACGATGTGAAGCTCCGCGAACATGAGGGCTAGCAGGAGGTAGACGTTGATGCCGCCGAGCAGGGTGTCGCTGGAGGGCGAGCGCACGGTGATGAGCGTGCGCAGGAGGCTCACGGTCAGCACTCCGAGATAGCCGGCGCTCAGGGCGGACTTGAGGAGTGTCTTGTCCAGGTCTTCATCGAGGACGACCCGGGCGAGCCACTGGGCGAGGAGGTTGGCGAGCACAAGGAGCGCCGTCAGGGTCAGGGTCTTCCGCCCCTCGTTGGCGACCCAGAGGCCAGCGACGAGGACCCCGGAGAACCCGAGGCGTAGGGCTGGCGTGCCCAGCTCGGAACTCCCCATGACGGGGATCATGAAGATGAAGAGGGACAGCGCTGCCAGGAGGGTGCCGAAGGGACCCCGACGGCTGCGTCGGGTGGGCGTGCTCATGCGCTGAGTCCTGTTCCCGGGCTGCGGGTGAGGCGAGAGGTGGTGATGGCGCGGGCGGACATGGTGGCTGGACCTTACCTCTCCGGGCTGCCCGCGCGAGGCTCCACCCCGAGAGTAACTCTCTCCCCGGCGCGCTCACCGCCTACGATCACACCGATGATCCACTCCCGCTTGCTGACGGTCGCCCTCCTGGTCACGCTCTTGGGGTCGCTTCCCTCATGTGTCTATCCCAGGTACGACGGCGCAGCCACGCCGAGCTTTGCCTTCAGTGGCGAGGTGCAGTCCGAGGTCGGCGGCGAGATCCAGAAGGTCCTGGCGCGTCATCCGGGCCAGACCGGGCTCTACATGCTCGGTGAGGGGCTCGACGCCTTCGCCTCTCGCGCCGCCTTGATCAGGCAGGCGGAGCACGCGCTCGACGTGCAGTACTACATCTTCCGCGATGACGTCACGGGGTCGATCCTGCTGAAGCTGCTCCTCGAGGCTGCGGACCGCGGGGTGCGGGTGCGGCTTCTGATCGACGACCTGGGGTCTGACGGGATCGACGATCGGATTGCCGCCGCGAACGTGCACGAGCATCTCGAGGTACGGCTCTTCAACCCGCGAGCGCGCGGCCCGTGGAGTTGGCTGGCCAAGACGATGGATCTCATGCGGCGTCCCTTCCGGATCAACCACCGGATGCACAACAAGATGCTCACCGCGGACGGGATCGCGGGGATCGTGGGCGGGCGGAACGTCGGAGACGAGTACTTCGACGCGGCAGAGGACGTGAACTTCGGCGACCTCGACGTGCTCGCCTTTGGTCCGGTGGCCTCGGAGCTCGGAGAGTCGTTTGACGAGTACTGGAACTCTGAATTCACCCAGCAGCTCAAAGGG
>JAQWJQ010000217.1 GCA_029248265.1 Planctomycetota bacterium | reverse complement strand
ACGCGCGCGAGTACTCGAAGGGAGAGAAGCTCGGCGAACCGTTGAAGATGCGCACCATGAGCTGCTGAACGCTCGTATCAGCGTTGGAGTACACGTTCTGGAGCGACACCGTCCCGGTGTGGTTCACGACCGCGGCGAAGGCCCCTCGCTCCCGATCTCGGTGGCGAGCGGCGTAGCTCAGCGCGGCTCCCCCACCCATGGAGAAGCCCACGCCGTACACCCGGTCCCGATCCACCGCGAACTGATCCATGGCGTAATCGATCACCGCCTGGACGTGCAGTTGGCTCTGGGCGCTCCCGAAGGCGGTCTGCGAGGTTCCCGGCCCCGTCGGGGCGAGGTTTCGCTGGTAGGGCGCCACGAGGATCCAGTCCCTGGCCTGGCATTCCGCGATAAACGAGGTGTTGGCCCAGATATCGAGATGCGAGACGTTGAAGCCGTGGAACGCCGCCAGCAGCGGCCGCTCCACTCCCGGCGGCGTCGGCGGGACATAGATCGTGAACGACTCCTCTTCCTGGGTTTCCTCCACCAGAATCGACACGAGCAGGGCGAGCCCTCCTCGGCCAGGAATCAGGCCCGGCGTTGCGGGGGCGGACGGCGCGATCGAGGAGATCAACCCGGAGATCCCCACCCCGATCCGAACGTGCCGCGGACCGAAGGCCGACGGTACAGAAGGGGAGGCCGTCACGAGGGAGCGAATGGACGCTCCCGGATAACGACTCTGCTGAGCCCCGGCGGTCACTGTCGAGAGAGCCAGCGTGAGCGCCGCAGCGGCGGCGAAGGGCGGCACACAGGCTCGTATCGACCGGAGTTGGGTGAGAAACATGCTGAGGAGGGTGTCCTGAGGCGCTGCCGGTCCCGGCAGCGCGTTGAGGCCGCGGGCCGGTGTCGCCGTGGCTCCGCATCTTAGATGAGGGAGCCGTGAGGAAACGGCCTCCCTCCCCTGCGACCTCGCATTTCCAAACTTCTCGTCCCCAATCTAGACATGCGGCGCCCGCGACACCGAACCGCGCCCCACGCAGCGTACGAGCGTGGGCTACGCAGCGACCTCGGGGCCCCCGTCAGCGCCCTTTCGCCGCCGTGAGCGTGACGGTCAACTGACTCGTCGGCGCCTTGATGACCACGACCTCGCGATACCGCGCGTACCCGGAGCGGTTCACCGCCAGCAGCCATTTGCCACGTGGGACCCCTGCCCGATCAAAGCCGCCCTCTTTATCGCCAACCGAGGGGAAGCCGAGCTGCTTCGGAACGTCAGTCCGGCCTCCCCGCCCCGGCGCCAGACGAACGAGGCGGACGAGGGCCTGACGGACCCGGTTCCCTGACCGATCCCTGACCTCGACCCGCACCCGCGCCGTGACCCTGGTCGAGAGTTCATCGAGCGCTAGCTTCTGGCCGGGCTGGAGCGCGTCGACGGGGAGCCTGACGCTCTCGTAGCCCGGCGCCTCTGCGACGATCTGAACCCGCCCGGGGAGCACCCCCCTGAGCTCGAAGTCGACACCGTCCATGATCGCAACACCGCCCCGCAGTCCCTTGAAGCTGAGACCGGGAACCGGGGCCCCATCGCCCTGCCGAATCAAGCGCCCGACGATCGTGCCCGGAGCCGGCCGCGGCTCCTTCTCCAGAGTGAACCGGAGCTCGTCAGCGCCTCCCTTCAGGACCGACTGCGTGGCGCTTGCGCGATACCAGGACGCGTCCGCTCGCACGGCCCATTCCTGCACCGCGCGGTCCAACTCGAGGGCCCCTCGCCCACGACGACTGCACCGGACGCTCCGGAGCATGCCGCCCGCCTTGGCCTCCGCCATCGACTGCCTGGCCGGCCACGCACTGACGCGCGCGCCCTTCACCGCGAAGCCCTCCTCGTCGTGGACGAGCACCTCGATCGGCGCGCTCGCGATCATCTGAAACGTCGGCTCGATCGCCGGGAACCCGCCGACGACCGGCCATGAAGTGTCAATCGACAGGTGCCCCGGCGACGAGACACGGATCCGGCGCACCGCGTCGGCTGAGACCGGGACCTCAAATCTCCCCGCTGTGTCCTCGTACGCCTCCTTGGAGGACCACGCCGCTCCACCCCCTGCTCCGGGTGCCCTGGAAAGGAGGAAGCGGAGCTGCGCGTCGATGGCGCAGACCGGCTCACCGAGATCATTCACGATCCGGAAGGCCGCCGGCTCAGGGCGCTCGAGATGGACGACCACGCCCTGCCGCTCTCCACCGGGCACCAGCGTCCCCTCGATGCGGACGTAGCCGATCGCGTTTCCGGACTGCGCGAGGACGCCGATCGGCCGACCAGAAGGCGCGGTGCGGCAGGAGAACGCGCCATCCTCGGCGACCAGAGCGACCGCGCCGCGTTGGCGGCTGGCCTTATCAGCGAGCGCCGCTCCGCCCCCACCAAGGCTGGGTTTGAGCCGGGTGAGCTCGCCCGGCGCGATGATCAGGACCGTGAGGTCCCGCGGGTCGACCCCTTCGCCACAGTGGACCATCCCGGAGATCGTCGCCGCCCCTCCGATGGCGAGGTCTCGGGTGCGGGCGGCCTCCCCCTCCGTCACCTTGACCGTGCGGAGCACCGGCGGCCCGAAGCTTGGCTCCAGCGACAGCTCCAGCGGGCCGAGCGGCAATCCGTCGATCTCGAACCGGCCATCCTCACCGGTCATGACCGGGGGATACGGGAGCCGCCCCGCCTGCTTCCCGACTCCCGACAGCCTTGGACGCGCCTTGACCGCAACTCCAGCAAGCGGCTGACGGGTGGCCTTCTCGACAACACGCCCGCGCAGGAGCTCCCCGCGGTGGGCGGTGAAGCTCAGCCGCAGCGTCTCTCCGGGAGCCGCGTGCAAGCCCAGCCTGGAGAGTGGCTGCTCACCCGCGACGACGAGCAGCACGCTGAGGGGCCCGGAGGGCACGTGGACGACCTTCTCTGTTCCGAGGCGCCACTCCTCTCGGAGCATGGCGCGGCCGTCCGCAGTCGTGCCGCGGAAGACGATGAGCAGCCCGAGCACATCCGCATCAAATCCCTCCGCATCCAGGCTCAACGTGGCCCCGCGCTGGAGTTTGACGTCAACCACACGGTCAGGGTCGTCGACCAGCTCGACGAGGGTCACCTCGTCGTAGCCAGCCGCCCCCAGCACAGCATCCACTCGAGCGCCTCCGCGCCAACGCAGCTCGAACGTCCCCTCCTCCGCAGGGGCGAACTCGACGCCCGCACCCAGCCGCACCTCTCGGTCCCAGAGCTTCACGAGTTCGACGTCCTTGAGCGCCGAGCCCGTCTCGGCCGCGACGACACGGAGCCGCACCACTCGCTCGGGGTCAGTCGCTGCGCCGCTGCCCACGTCTGCTGGCCCCGCGGTGATCGCGAGCCGGGTCGCCGTGGACCGAGCCGAGGCGTCGAGCGAGCCTGTGGCCTGTGCGCCGCCCTCGGCGATGGGCGCGAGCCGCGGCAGCGCGTTGGAGACACCACCGGAGGTCTCGCTGATGACCTCCGCAGGCTCGACCGCCGGATTCGTGAGGAACGCCAACGCGGCCAGCCCCAGGCAGCAAAGAGCAGCTATCGCGGTCAGCGCCGAGCGCGCGAGAGAGGTCGATGATGAAGCCATGGGGTGCCGGCGTCCATCGGGAGGCCTCCGGACTCAATTGAGTATAGGCCGCTCGGCGGGGGCTCGTGGTTCAGCCCCTCCCGAGGCCGAGAATCGAACCGAAGCTCCGACCGTCGAGCGAGATCACCTGGACCCGCTCCTCCTCTTGATCGAGCACGTACACACGTGACCGACGATCAGAGCCCGCGAGGTCGAGCGCCAGGGCGCTGGGCTGGTCGACGCCTCCCTCCGAACCCTCGCGCTCGTCTCCGGCCACCTGTCGGACAGGGCGCCCCGCGGCGTCGAAGAGGTGGAGGCCGGACCGCTCTCCGCAGGTCGCGACGAGGATCCTCCCGTCCCCCGCCAACGCCACCGCCTCGGGCTCTCCCAACTCCTCGGGGACGTGGAACGCAAAGCGGAAGACGAGACGACCGGTCAGGTCTCCCTCGAAGACCTGAACTCGACGCGCCCCGGCCTCCGCCACCGCCAGCTCTCCGTCGCGCCAGTCGATCCCTCGGATCCGGCGGAACCGAGCCTCAGGGTCACCCAGGGGCGCGATCGAGCGCCCCTTACCGCCGGCGGGCACCAGCACCTGGAGAGCGTGACGCCGGTCTCCGCCGGAGGCCACCAGCAGCGCCAGTTCCTCGTCGGACCCGACGACGCGCAGGTCGACGGGGTGTCCAAGCGCTCCGCGTGTGTCGCCCGGCCCCCCCTCCGCGCCGACCGACGCAACCTCGACGCCGAACAACGTGAAGCAGCGGACCTTGCCCGCCGCTCCGTCCGCGATCCAGAGCCGCCGGTCCTCGTCCACGTCGATGCCCTCCGCGGTGGAGCGGCCGACCTCCCCGTCCCGAAAGGTGAAGCTGGTCTGGAGGGGCCGACCGTCGAGATCGTAGGAGCGGACCTCGGCGGTGAGCGCGTGGCGGCCGACGAAGAGCACGCCGGCGTGGAGTCTGAGGCTTCCTTGCACGGCGAGACTCTAGCGCCCTCCGGGCGCGCGCGCCGGACGGAAGCGTACCGCCACGACCTCCGCGGGGGCCCCGACCCTGATCGGTGCCCCGATCACGCCGAGGCCGCGACTCACCAGGAGGGTCGCCGCCCCCAGGTTCACCCGCATGCCCGGGTGCGACGGTCCGAGATCCCGGAGGAAAGGGAGGTCCACCTGCGTCCCGTGGGAGTGCCCGGACAGCACCAGGTGGGCACCCCGAGCCGCAAACTCTGGCGCCGCCTGTGGGCCGTGCGACAGGGCAACGATCAGGTCGGGGAGGCCCCCCCTCGAGCGGAGCGCCCCGATGGCCCCCTCGACGTCGACCACCTTGCCCTCCTCCGGGTCCTCGATGCCGCAGAACCCGACGCGCGCGGCGCCCACCTCCACGACGGCGCCCGTGTTCCGAAGGAAGCGCCAACCCGCCGGCTCCATGGCCTCGACGAGGCGCCATTCCTCACGGTGTAGGTAGTCATGGTTACCAAAGACCGCGAAGGTCCCACGCGCTCCAACCAGCCCAGAGAGCTCCTCGTGCATTGGCGCCACGTTATGGATGCCATGGACGACGAAGTCCCCGGTCCAGCAGACCACGTCGGGGGCCAGCTCGCCGACGAGGCGGCGAACCTCGGAGAGGTCCCCCGCCCCGAGGAAGGGTCCGGCGTGGAGGTCGGACAGGTGGACCACGCAGAAGCCCTCGAGCGCCGCGGGCAGGCCCGGCACCTCCACCCACTCCTCGCGCAGACGGAGCCGCCCGCGGGAGAGGTTGCGCCAGCGGTTCAGCGCCCGCCCACCGAGCAAGACGGCAAGCCGCTCGATCACGGCGAAGGCGGCGATGCGGAGTCGACTAAAGCGGCGCGGAGCGATCACGCGCTGATGCTCCCCTGGCTCCCCCCCGGCGTCAACGGACGAGCCGTTCTTCACCGGGAGCCAGCGACACATCGCCATCCGGGGTCGCCAGCGACGCCGTGCCCGCACGCAGCTCTGCGCGGAGTCCTCCGGGGCCAACCTCGAGCGTCGTCTCACCAGCGGCCTGATCGAGGATCCCGTTCGCTGTGACCACCAGGATCGAGCCACGCGCGACCGCCGTTCCGCTGAGCAGTCGCACCCGCGGCGGCAGGACGCTCTCAAGGAGCGCCCGGGACCCAGCGCGGAGTTCGAGGCTTCCCTTTCCGATGGTGAGCGTTCCAGGCGAGCCCGTCGTCGTCCCCACCACATCACCCGGCTCCACGGGGATGGACTGAGCCGGGTTCGCTTCAGCGGTACTCGGCATCGTAAGGCTCTGCCGGGAGGTGACGGCGTCACCCGACGAGTCCGCAGGCGGGGCCACCTCGATCACGCCGGCGAAGGCTGAACCAGACCCAGGCGTGAACGCGGCCTCGACGAAGACGGGCACCGCGGCGTCGCCGCTGAAGCGCACCATCAAGAACACCGCAAGGGCCGGCAGGACCAGGGTCCGGAGCCTGATCCGCGAGAGCCTGGGTCCGCGCTCCTTCGGGCTAGGGCCGCCCCCCGCCCGGGACCCCGCGATCTTCCCCTCCAGGTCCTCCACCATCGCAGCGCGGCGCGTGTCGAGGTCAGTCTGCTTCCGGGAGGTCATGGGGGCCGCAGCCGCGGCACATGGGTCATCGGCCGGAGGCGGCCGGACCTTGACCCCCGGATCACCTCAGCGGCCCCGACCCTCAGATCAGTCGCGACACGGCAGCCTGGATCCGTGTCCGGCACCGCTCCAGGCCGAGGAGCGTGATGCAATCTCCGAGGTCCCGGCCGCCGGGCATCCCCGTCAGGGCGCACCGCAGGGGCTGGAACAACGCGGGGAACTTCAGCCCCCGCTCCTTGACCCAGGCCTTCATCCCCGCGGAGAGCTCGGACGTCTCGAATTCGCCCGCCTCCGAGCGCTCCTCGAGCCACTCCAGGAACGCCGAGAGGTGCTCAGCGCGAGCCTCGTGCTTGCGCGCGTTCTTCTCCGCCGCCTCCTCGTACGTGACCGCGTCGTCCGCCTCGAAGAACGGGCGCACGCGGCCGGGGAGCTCGCTGAAGAGCTCGATCCGCTCCTGCTCCCCCTCCATGAGCTGCTCGAACCACGGGCGCTGTGCAGCGATGCCTGAGGGGTTCACCATCCCTGCCGCCTCGAGATAAGGCGTCACCGCCGTCAGCAGCTCGCCGATGGGCATTCGACGGATCGTATCGCCGCTCAGCCAGAGGAACTTCTTCGGGTCAAACACGGCGCCAGCCTTCTGCACATCCGTGATGTCGAAGCTCTTCACGAAGGTCTCCGTGTCAAAGACCTCTGTCTCTCCGTCCAGCGCCCACCCCTGGAGACAGAGGAAGTTCACGATGGCCTCCCGCGGATACCCCTTGGCGATGTAGTCGCCCAGCGCGGTATCACCGGTCCGTTTTGAGAGCTTCTTGCGGTCGGTCCCCAGCATGAGCGGCAGGTGGCCAAAGGCCGGGGCCTCGCGCCCGAGAGCGCCGTACAAGAGGACCTGCTTCGGAGTGTTGACCAGGTGCTCCTCGCCTCGAAAGACGTGGCTGATCCGCATGTCAATGTCGTCGCAGACCACGACGAAGTTGTAGGTCGGCGCGCCGGTCCGGCGGACCATGATCCAGTCGTCGATCTCGCCGTGGTCGAAACGTACATCACCGCGGACCAGGTCCCTGACGAGTGTCTCACCCTCCGGAACACGGAACCTGAGCACGTGCGCCTCACCGGCGGCCGCCCGGCGGTCTGACTCCCCGGGGTCGAGATCACGGCAGTGCTGGTCGTAGCGCGGCGTCTCCTTCTTCGCCTCCTGGGCTGCGCGCAGCTCGTCGAGTCGCTCGGGCGTGCAGAAGCAGCGGTAGGCGTGGCCGGACGCCAGCACCTCCGCCGCGACCAGCGCGTGCGCGTCGCTCCGCTCGGACTGCCGGTACGGCTCATGAGGGCCGCCGACCCCCGGGCCCTCGTCCCAGTCGATCCCGAGCCACCGGAGTCCCTCCAGGATCTTCTCCTCGCTCTCGGCTGTGCTGCGGGTGCGGTCCGTGTCCTCCACGCGCAAGATGAACGCGCCACCACGGCCTCGGGCATAGGCCCAGTTGAAGAGCGCGGTCCGGCAGAGCCCGAGGTGGACGGTGCCCGTGGGGCTGGGGGCGATACGAACTCTGAGATCGGTCACGGCGGCGCGGGGGTGGAAGCTAGAAAGGAGCCAAAGAGGATACGACCGGTGGGGCGAACTCGACAGGACCCGGGCCTACACTCAGGGCATGACTTCGACCGAGCCCCTGACCGATCACATCCTCCGCAAGGCCCCCAAGGTCCTGCTCCACGAGCACCTCGACGGCAGCCTCCGCCCCGCAACCGTCCTCGACCTTGCTGCAGAGTGCGGCTACGAGGGGCTCCCCGAGGCCGACCCCGTCCGCCTCGGCCAGTGGTTCTTCGAGGGCGCGGACCGAGGGTCCCTCCCGCAGTATCTCGAGGGCTTCCAGCACACCATCTCGGTCCTCCAGACCGCCAACGCGCTGGAACGCGCGGCCTATGAGCTCGTGGAGGACAGCGCGGCGGAGAACTGCGTCTACCTGGAGGTCCGCTTCGCGCCGCACTTCCACACCGTCGGGGGCCTCGGACTGGACGCGGTCATGGGTGCCGTGATCGGTGGCCTCAAGCGCGGGCAAAGAGACTTCGGAGTGGAGTCCGGGCTCATTGTCTGCGCCATGAGGAACCAGTCCGCGGAGCTGTCGTTCAAGCTGGCCGAGCTGGCCGTGTCCTGGTTCGGCCGGGGCTGCTGCGGGTTCGACCTGGCCGGAGAGGAGGCGGGGCACCCCCCCAAGCACCACATCGAAGCCTTCCAGCTGATCAAGCGGCGCAACGGCTCCCTGACCATCCACGCCGGCGAGAGCTTCGGCCCCGAGAGCATCTGGCAGGCGCTCCAGTTCTGTGGCGCCCACCGAATCGGGCACGGCACCCACCTGATCGACGACATCGCGATCTACGACGGCAAGGTGATCAAGGTCGGCAGCCTCGCCACCTACGTGCTTGACCACCGCATCCCCATCGAGTGCTGCCTGCAGAGCAACCTGCACACCGGAGCAGTGAAGGCGATCGATGAGCACCCGTTCCCCTACCTCCTGCGCGAGGGCTACCGGGTGACCCTGAACACGGACAACCGCTTGATGAGCCACACCACCATGACCGACGAGTTCCGGGTGGCGGTCGAGCAGTTCGGCTGCACCCTCGACGACCTCGAGCGGGTCACGGTCAACGCCATGAACGCCGCGTTCTTCCCGTACGCCGAGCGGCACCGGATCATCGACGAGCACATCGCCCCGGCCTACGCGGCCCTGAAGGCGGAGCTCGCCGGTTGAGCGGGGCCCAGTTCCGGCGTGACCCGTCCGCCTTCCTCGGCGCGGTGGAGGCCCGGCCCTTCGAGAGCGAGGTGCTCCGCGACAACGCCCTCGGGGACCCCCACCTCCGCGAGGTCCCCGTCTACCTCCCGCCCGCAGCCCTGGACGGGGAGGACCTGCCCGTGATCTTCTGCCTCGCCGGCTTCACCGGTCGGGGACAGTCGATGCTGGAGACCCACCCGTGGAAGACCGGGGCCGCCCTCGCCTACGACCGGGCCCTCGCCGCATCCGGGGCTCCCGGGTGCATCCTGGTCATGCCCGACGCGTTCACTCGGCTCGGGGGGAGCCAGTACGTCAACAGCGGCGCCACCGGCCGCTACGCCGACTACGTAGCGACGGAACTCGTCGCCTTCGTGGACAGCGCCTACCCGACCCTCGCTGGCGCGCGCGCCGTGTGCGGCAAGAGCTCCGGAGGGTTTGGCGCGCTGCACCTGGCCATGCGCTACCCGGGCGTCTTTCAGGCGGCAGCCTCAATCAGCGGCGACTGCGACTTCGAGCTCCCCCTCGGCGCCGAGATGGTGGCCGCCGCGCGGGCGCTGCTCCCCCACGACGGGAACCCGGGCCCCTGGCTGGAGCAGTTCTCCGACGGGCATGACCTGGGCGGCGACGGGCACGCCGCGATCAACGTGCTAGCCATGTCCGCCTGCTACGCGCCAAACCCCGAGTCCCCCCTCGGCTTTGACCTCCCCTTTGACCCCTCCACGTGCGCCCGCCGGGCGGACGTATGGGACCGCTTCCTCTCCTTTGACCCGGTGGTCGCCGCGCCCGACCACGCAGACGCGCTCAGGGACTTGAAGCTCCTCTACCTCGAGGCTGGCCTGAAGGATGAGTTCGGCCTCCAGTTCGGACTCCGCAGGCTCGTCCGAGTCCTCGACGACCTGGCCATCCCCCACCGACATGTGGAGCATGGGGGCGGGCACTTCGGGCTGGACCGTCGCTACGCCGAGGTCCTGCCGGCCATCGACCACGCCCTGCGAGCCCAGTAGCCAGGGCGCCCGCCTGCCCCGCGCTCAGGGGTGCTGGACCTCGACGACCGTGCCGATGCCGCCACGCACGTAGAAGTCCCCCTCGACCACCATCTTCTTCGGGGCGACCGCCTCCACGAGGTCATCCATGATCTTGTTGGTGATCGCCTCGTGGAACGAGCCCACGTCCCGGTAGGACCAGAGGTAGAGCTTCAAGCTCTTGAGCTCCACGCACCGCTCATCCGGCGTGTAACGGATCCGGATGGTCGCGAAGTCCGGCTGCCCGGTCTTGGGGCAGACGCAGGTGAACTCCGGGCAGTCGAAACGGATCTCGTAATCGCGGCCGGGGTTCGGGTTCGGGAAGGACTCTAGGGAGGTTGAGGGCTGGGTCGACATGGTCGGAAGGATACTAGCGGCGGCGCCCGCGCGCTCGGTCCACCGGGACTCCATCCAGTCGCCGATCGAGGATCCAGATCACGTCGACGTCATGGAAGCACGCGGCGCCGTCCGCCGTGAGGCGGCCGGTCGCAGCCACGCGCACCTCAAGCTCGAGCGAGTTGCCGCTACGTGGGTCCACGACCCAAAGCACCCACTCCTCGGGCACCTCGTCCATCGCGGGGAACAGCTCTGCCCCGCCGAGGTCGAAGGTCCAGTCCTCGCCGACGACCCGCGGGACCACCGACTCAGGGAGCGCACGTGGTGCGGCCTCGACGACCACCGCGTCCGGGCGGGCCAGGGTGCCGGGGAACCACACCGAGATGACATCACCTGCAGCGAGCCAGTCGAGGTCGCCCCCGGGCTGGAAGACCGCCTCTGAACGCCCTCCCTCGCCGCGGACCCAGACCCCCTGAGAGGTCCCTTCGGATTCGCCGCTCGCCGAGCCCCGCCATCGGACCACCGGCGTCGAGAGCTCAACAGGTTCGCCCTCGCTCGCCGTCCGGGCGATGACCCGAATGGTGGTCGCCTCGAAGGGATCGAAGGCGCGCGAGACCGGTGAGGCCCCCTCGCCCACCCAGCCGAACTCGCCGCGCTCGCCGAGCGAGGTCGCGGCGCGCGGGGGCGAGAGGCGCACGGCGCGCCGCTCGCGTCCCGGGCGCGCGTCAGCCGTGGCGCCCACGGTCAAGTCGAACGCCTCGGGAGGAAGCAGCAACGTCACGCCTCCGGCCCTCAGCGCGCGGAATTCCTCGGAGTCGCTCGCCACTGCCCAGAAGGCAGCGCTCTCCAGCCCCAGGACCCTGACGGGCTTTGACCCTCGCGGGACAAACGGCGCCGACGCGAGGCTCCGGTCTTCCTGCTGCCGGAGCGCCCGGACGCCCGCGACCACGCGCGGCGGGTCAAGCACCACGACGGTTCGATTCCAGCCGTCCTCCCGCGCCGCCTCAAGCACAGCGTCCTGCAGCGCCCCCACCTCTGCCGCGGCCTCCTCGATCGTCTGCCCGCTCCCCGCGGCGAGGAAGGCGTAGAGCGCCCCGACAGTGACAGGCAGCAGCGTCCGGCGCATTCCGGCGAGGGCCGTTGCCGACGTGCCCAGCCCGACCGCCATACACACGCCCAGGAACGTCGCCCCCTGTAGGTCGCCGAGGTTGGACGGCAGGAACCGCTCCCTCGTACCGAGCAACAGCAACACTATGAGCGCCACGGCCCAGCCTCCGAGGAACCGGCCCCAGAGGCGCGGCGCCGCGCGCGCCGCGACGATCCCCGGGTGCAACGCCACGAGGAGCGCGAGGACAGCGAGGCCGTACCCCATCGCGCCTACGCCTGTCGTGTTCACGGGGAGCACGACCACGCCGACCTTCTCAGCGGAGATCGCGAGGAGGCGGAGGATCCCCCCTCCGTCCCCTGCGAAGATCAACGCCGGGTCCAGAGGCTCGGTCACCTCCGTCGTGATGGTGGGCGGCTTCATGGTGAGGCGCACGCCAAACTCGAGCAGCAGCGCCACCCCGTACCCTGCGGCCACCTGGAGGGCGGTCCGAAGCCTGACCTGGAACGGGCGATGCCGGTGCGCGGCGACCAGCTCCAGCCCGAAGCTCAACGGCAACAGGATGAGCGCTGCCGGGGACGCGGCGGCGGCCAGAAGGGCGAGCCCGAACGCCACCACCAGAAACCCCGTGCGGCGGTGCTGCCGACCACGCAACAGGAAGGCGACGGACCACGCGCTGGCGGCGAGCCCGATCGCGTCCCCTCTCGCGGGCAGGTGCGCGGCGAGCGGGACGAGCAGGGGGTGGACGAGCAGCAGCGCCCCCGAGGCGACCCCTGCCGCGCGGGCGTGCTCACGGCCAGTCCAGGGCTCCATCGCCCTCGCGACGGCGCTGCGCACCCCGAACGCTGCCATGACCAGGAGGAGCAGCCCTTCCAATCGGAGGCGGCCTGCGTCCCCGGCGGTGTAGATGCCCTCGGCCGCCCGCAGGGACCGCGAGAACGCCAGGGAGAGCGCGGCGACAGGCCGGTGGTCGACCGCGGCCACGCCCCAGGGGGCGCCGCCTTCCTCGACCTCGAACGCACGCTGGGTGTCTTCCAGTACCGACGCGTCCGAGCCCAGGAAGCCGGCGCCCAGGAGCGGACGGTGGGCCGACCAGGCGAGCGCGAGGCACGCGACGATGATCAGAAGTCTCTTCAGGAGAGGCTGCACGGTGGAAAGAGTAACCTCACAGGCCCCTCGTCCCAGTGAACCGTCCCGCCGATGCTCGAGATCTTCAAGCCCCTCATCGACGCCGCCGCCGGCGTCGCCCTGACCGACCCCGAAGCCGCCTGCGCAGAGCTCACCGCCAGGCTCGATCCTGGCTCTCCGGAGGGCCTGCGCCTCAGCCAGGCGCTTGTCGAGCTCCTTGAGGCCGGCAAGGTCGCAGATCGAGGCGCCCCCCCGGTCCGTTACAGCCGCGCGGCCAAGGCCAGCGAGGAGACGGCGGACTTCTCGATCGACGTCGTGGACATGACGGGCGCCGGGCCGCGCCACCGGCACCCGAACGGCGAGGTGAACTGGTGCGTGCCCCTCGAGGGCGCCCCCACGTTCGGGGGACACGCGCCCGGCTGGGTCGTGGAGCCTCCGGGGAGCGAGCACGTCCCCACGGTCAGCGGCGGCAGGATGCTGATCGTCTACCTGCTCCCCCAGGGAGCGATCGACTTCGCCACCTGAGCCCCGCCGGGGAGGTGTCGCCTACCGCGCGCGGCGCCGGGTCCACATGATCTCGTCCCCCGTGCGGGTCGAGGTGCGATAGCCAAACAGGGCCAGCCACGACTCCGTCCGCCGTGAGGCGGGCGCGGAGCACAAGACCCCTCGTCCCGTGGAGCGGACGGCCCGCACCCCCGGCAGCAGCCAGAGCATCCAGTCGAGCCGCAGCCACCGAACCACCCGCGAGGCCGTGAGCCACGAGCGGCTGACCCGCTCGCAGAGGAAGAAGCCCTCCGAGCCGAGCCCCTGGTAGAGCGGCATGAGCATGAAGGCGTCGATGGGCGCCTGGACCACCTCCCCTCTCTGGAGGCCGAGCCCCTGCCCGGTGCAGACCGGCCGGAAGTTGCTCCAGCCGGGCTCCATCACGAACCCGTCCTCCGGCTCGATCGGGTGCGCGTAGACCATGTCGAGCACCGGCGGGACGTCTCCACGAATCACATCGATCCGCCCACGGGCCTCCCGCGCGCGCGCCAGGTCGCCCCCTGTGACGCCCGCGTGTTGGAGCGCGACGTGCAAGGCGTCGACGAGCACCTCCACGGTCTGCGGGTCCTCGTGCTGCCCCCCCTCGAGGACGACACCGACCTCCCCCTGCCCGACGATCCAGGTCAAGAGGGGCCCCTCGATCCGCTGCTCGAGGCCGAGCACGACAGGGAGCCCGATGGCACGGGCGAGCCGGCGGCTCCTGACCACGTCGGGGACCACGCTGAAGGGGCCCCCTGCTGCGGAGGTCGAGTGCAGGTCGAGCAGGATCACCTCACGCCCCGCACCGTGGGCAGCTCCTCGCTCTCGCTCGATGACGCCCAAGAGTTCTCTCAGCTCGGCCTCATCCACTCGATCGTCGGCGGGGTCTTGCGCCATCAGGTCGGCCAGGATCGGGGCCCTCCAGAGCCGGTTGAGGTCCTGCCCTCCGTGGCGTTCCCCACGCATGAGCGCGCCTCGGTTCCCTGCGAGCGCGACCACGCGCCCCGCGGTGGTCCCCCCGGAGATCTCCGCCAGCACCCTCCGAGCGGCCACGACGCCCGCCGGCTCATTGCCGTGGAGGCCCGCAGTGATGAGCACAAGCGGCCCCGCGCGACCGTCGTCCTTCACCCCGAGCTCTCGCTCCACGCCCCCCCGGAAGGGGCCCTCCGCTGGACCGCGGCGGGCTGCCTGCCCGGGATCGACGCTTGCCTCACTCATGCTATCGGGGCTCTTCGGAAGCCCAGATGGCAGGACTTGAGGTCCTACGAGAGGCCGCCCGAAAGGCTCAGCGGCTCCGGAGCGTCTCCTCGAGGAGGTTCGCCGCGGCGCCGATGAAGTCGTGCTCGGTCACGAGCCCCGCCAGGCGGCCGTTATCCACCACTGGGAGGCAACCGATCCGGTGCTCGCGCATGACCTTGATCGCGGCGATCGTCGTATCACCAGGCGCCACGGTGACCGGGCTGGACACCATCACGTCTCGAACAGAGAGCGGCCCCCCCTGGCTGTCGTCCTGCCGGGTGGAGAGGCTGCGCAGGAGGCCGCGCTGGGTGAGGAGGCCCACGAGCTTCCCCTCGTCGTCCTCGACCGGGACGTACCGAATGTGCTCCCAGTCCATCAGGCTGGCGGCGAGATCGATCACATCCTCGGGGTGCAGGGTGAACAGGTCTCGGCTCATGATCTGCCCCACCGTCCGGAAGCTGTGGCGCCAATCCGAGATCTCGTCGAGGTCAGCGAGCGCCCACTTGTGGACCGGCAGCCCGGCGGCCTGCCGCGCGTAGGTCGCTGATGCGAGCGCGCGGTGACGCTCGTCGAGCGTGCCGCGGGACCCCATCCGGGCCAGGGAGTCCAGGGCCCACTGGGACCCGGTTCGCCCGCTCGACACGCGCTCCTCGATGAGGTTGAGGTAGCGGTCGGCGGCCGCCCGCTCGATGCCCTTGAAGGCCAACCCCTCGCGCGCCCGCGGCAGCAGGTCCGAGAGGATCAGATCACGCGCGCTCACCCGCTGCCCACCGAGCCAGCGCAACTCGGCCGAGAGGCCGTAGCGGGCCGCCGCCATGAAGTTCCCCTTGGCGTCGTCAAACTCCATGACACGGCGCACGTCGTCCAGCTCCTCCCCGAAGGCGATCATCAGCCCCAGATAGAAGGCCGTGTTCGCGATCTGGTCCTCCACCGTGGGGCCAGCCGGCAACACACGGTTCTCGATCCGCAGGTGCGGCTTGCCCTCGGAGATTCCATAGCAAGGACGATTCCAGCGATACACGGTGCCGTTGTGCATGCGCAGCGCGTCCAGCGTCGGGACCTCACCACGCTCCAGCGCCTCCATGGAGCTGCCGCCGGTATCGCCCCCGAGCAGCAGCCGGAAGCGCGAGACGTCCTCCCGGAAGATGTCGAGCACGCCCCCCTCGACCCAGCGGTCCCCGAAGGTCACGCGCTGGCGCGTGTTGCGGGCCATCTGCGAGGCGTTACGGATGTCGAGAGATTGAGCGAAGAGCGCGACACGGGTCTCGTGCCAGAGGCGGTGCTGCAGCAGCACGGGAGAGTTGACCGCGGCGGCCAGCACCGGCCCGGTGACCAGCTGTGCCAGGTTGTAGAGGTTCGCGAACTCCTCGGCGCCCACCTGGAAGTGAACCTGAAAGGAGGTGTTGCAGGCCTCCATCATCACGTTGTCGTGCACGACACGGAGCTCGTCGAGCCCCTTGATCAGGCTCTCAAAGCGCCCCCCGCGCCGATCGGACATCACCTTGTTGAGCTGCCGGTAGCGCTGGTTGTCCGCCATGTTCGACAGGGAGAGGTCGGACTGGGCCAGAGTGGGGAGGATGCCGCAGTTCAACACCTGCCCCCCCTCCGCCTGGGCCGCCGCACGGGCCCTGCGCATGAGATCGTCCAGCTCCTCGTGCATGTCGATGAGGCACGTGGGCGAGAGCACCTGCGGCTGCAGGTTCGCCTCGATGTTGAAGCTGGCCAACTCCGGGGTGAAGCTCGAGCTCGACTCGCCGAGGCGTTCGAGCATGGCGCTCTGGATCGCCATGGGCCGCCAGGCCTCGTCCACGAGGAAGAGCTCTTGCTCGGCGCCGATACGGCGTACATCCCGCTCGATCATCCCCTCGTCGATCATCCGTTCGAGGGCGCGGATGTCCTCGAGGACAGACTGCATGAACGTGCGCAGTTCGGTGGCGCCTGAAGTGCTCGCCTGATCGTGTCCCATGGGCTGATCTTACCGATGCGGAGCCCGAATTCGGGAGGGAGTCCCGGCGTTGCTCTCCGTGGTCGTGTCCAGGCCGTGGCCTGGCCCCGTATCGTGGGCGGCAGTCGGCGTGTTGGGACCGGGTCCCACCGCATGCGATACTGGTTCCATGAAGGCCCGCCCCGAACTCCAACCCAGCCACTCCGAGAGCGGCGCACTCGCGGACCTTGAATCCTGGCTCCGCCGCCCGCTCAGGATGGCGGTGCTGCTGTTGGTCGCCACCCTCATCGCCACGGCCGCGACGTCCTTTGGCGAGGTGGAGCTCCGCCGAGCCTGGGGCGGGGGCCCTGAAGAGCGCGACCTCGTCCTCCGCCAAGGGGTCATCTGGCTCGCCTGGGCGCTGCTCGTTCCGCCCCTCTCGGCCCTCGCGGGCGCGATCGCACGCCGCTCCCGGGGGGGAGTGATGGCCCTCGCGTGCCACCTCCCCATCGCTGCGGTGGTCGCGTCCCTTTTCCTGGTGCTGGAGAACTCGCTCACCGCGTGGGTCCAAGGCCCAAGCGTCACCGCCCACTTCCGCGAGCGCGTGCTGGAGCAGCAGGATCCCAGCTCCACACGCCGACGTCCACCGTGGGAGCGCGGCGAGCGCCAAGGCCCGACGGCCGAGGCTCCCGGCGACTCGGGTACGGCTGGGGCCCAGGCCTCCCCCGAGTCTTCCAACACGGAGGACCGGAAGGCCCCAGCACCGGGCAGCCGCTCGGAGCGAGGGGCCTCGGGCCCGCGCTCGAACCGCGAGCGAGGCGACGGGTGGCGCGGTCGCGCCGACTGGCGACGCCGCAACGGCGGCATGACCGCCTCCGGCTTCGTCACCGGCGACGTTCAACTCGACTTCCAGCGCCGCTGGACGCTCCGCGCTCCCCGCTATGCCCTGATCTACTTCGCGCTGATCGGGCTCGCCTTGGGAGCGCGCGCCTTCCTGACCGGCCGCACCAGGGACCGAGAGGCCGCCGCCCTGAAGCTCCGAGCCAGCCGGCTTGAAGCGGCCTTGACGTCGGCTCAGCTCTCCGCTCTGAAGGGCCAACTCCACCCCCACTTCCTCTTCAATGCCCTGCACTCGGTGGGCGGCATGATCCGCGCCGCGCAGTCCACCGAGGCCCTGAGCGCGCTCGCCCGTATCGGAGACCTCCTTCGCACCTCCCTGGACGCAGGCCCCGAGCAGTTCGTCCCGCTCGGCCGGGAGGTAGAGCTGGCAGAACGTTACCTCGCGGTCGAACAGCTCAGGCTCGGAGACCGGCTCCAGATCCAGCTCGAGATCCCCCCCCGCCTGGCCGCCGCCGAGGTCCCGGCGCTCATCACCCAGCCCCTCGTAGAGAATGCCATCAAGCACGGCATCGCCGCGTCCAAGGCGGGCGGCGTGGTCCGCCTCCGCGCCGCCGCTAACGAGGACGGGACCCAGCTCCTGATCGACGTCGAAGACGACGGCGGCGGCTTCGACGAGGAGAGCTCGGAAGGCGTCGGCCTGAGGCACGTACGCACGCGGCTGGCTGCACTCTTCGAGGAGGAAGCCTCCTTCGAGATCCGCACGATGGACGACGGTGGGACCCGTGCCCGGCTGCGGATGCCCCTCGACGAGCTGGAGGCGCCCCCCGTTGGGGGCGCCGAGCCGGCGCCGAGAGCGACCGAGGACTCGCCGCAAGGCCCCTCCTCGGGGGAGGCGCACCGATGACCGAGATCATGCGAGTGCTCTGCGCAGACGATGAGCCCCACGCGCTCGACTCGCTCCGCAGGCTCATCTCCAACGACCCTACCCTGGAGCTCGTCGGGGCCTGCAACAACGGAGACGAGGCCCTGCGCCTCGCCCGAGAGCTCACCCCGGACCTCATGGTCCTCGACATCCGCATGCCGTCCGGTTCCGGCCTCGACGTGGTGGCTGCGCTGGCGCCCGACGCGCGCCCCCTCGTGGTCTTTGCCACGGCGTACGACGACCACGCGGTGGAGGCCTTCGAGCTTCACGCGGTGGACTACCTCCTCAAGCCCTTCGACGACGCACGCTTCACTCAGGCCCTCCGGAGGGCGAGAGAGCGTCGTCACCAGGAGGGTCCAGCCCCTGGACAAGCACGGCTGGAGGGGCTCCTCGAGGAGCGCGGTGAGGAGCGCCTCGTCATCCAGCGCGAGGGCGAGATGGTGATTCTCCCCTTCAACGAGATCCTCTGGGTCGAGGCCGCGGACCAGTACGTCAAGGTCCACAGCACCAGCGGCCGCGTCGAGCTGATGAGGGCGTCGATGGGACACGTGGAGAAGCGGCTCCCCGCCGAGGACTTCCTGAGAGTCCACCGCTCCGCCATCATCTGCCGGCAGGCCGTTCGCGCGCTGAGCAGTTCGACGTCGGGCACAGGAAGGGTGACGCTCGAAGGAGGCACCACCGTCCCCGTCAGCCGCACTCGGATGGCCCTCGTCCGCCGGACGCTGCGCTCAGAATAGGCCGCCGCCGCGGGCATTTACGCCCCTGGAACAGTGGCGCGGAGCCAGGCGATCCCCCGCCCACGCCCCAGGACGCACCACGAGGCGACCGCTGGCAACATCCCCGCGACTGCCAGCGCCAAACGACCCCCAGACGCAGTCGCCAACGGAACTCAGAGGGCCGGAATCGGTTCCAATGCACCGAAGACCAGGGAGGCCTCGCGCCTCGCCCCACTGCACCCCGCTCCCCGCACCGGGAAAACCAGCCCAGCCCCATGATCAACACCCCCACCTTCGCCCTCGGCGCCGTGACCCTCGCAGCCGCCGGTGTCCTGGTCGAGGCCACCCTTGCCACTCGCTACGCCACGGAGCGGACCTTCGAGGTGACCGTCGCGGTGGAGTCCGCCAACGAGACCCTCAGTTCGGAGATGTACATCGACGGTGAGCCCATGGAGGGGCGCGGCTTCGGCGGCGGCGGTAGCTCGACGTCCATGAGCTACTCCTACACCGACACGGCCAAGGAGGTGAAGGACGGCGTCCCCACCAAGATCGAGCGTTCCTTCGACGAGGTGAGCGCGAGCACCGAGCGCGAGGGCCGCGACGGCCCCATGGAGATGGAGGCCGAGAGCAGCTTCGACGGACTCACCATCCTGATCACCGGCGAGGACGACGAGTCCGAGGTCGAGATCGTCGACGGTGAGGAGCCCGAGGGTGAGGGCCGCCTCGAGGGGCACCGCCTCTCGCTGCCCCTGGACACCCTGCTCCCCGAGGAGGCCGTCGAGCCGGGCGCGACCTGGGACATCGAGGGCGAGGCGCTGATGATCGCCCTCGGCGCACCGCTCGAGGGCAAGCTCATTGATCGCCCCCAGCGCGGCGGCGAAGGCGGCGGCGAAGGGCGCGGCGGCCGCGGCGGCCGCGGCGGCATGCGCGGCGGCAGCCCGCGGACTGGCCTCGGCGCCATCGCAGGCGGCGAGTGGTCCATCACCGCGACCCTCACGGACGAGACGGAGGAGGCCGGCGGACTGGAGTGCGCGGTGATCTCCCTCGAGATGGAGGTCGAGGGCGCCATGGAGCCCCGCCAACGCGGCGGTCGCGGTGGCAGGGGCGGACAGCTCGTCAGCCTCTCCGTGCTCGCCCCCCAGGAGTCCACCTACACCGGCGAGTTCGAGGGCACCCTGCTCTGGAGCACCGAAGAGGAGCGGCCTGTCGCCCTCCGTTTCGAAGGGTCCTACCAGGTCGACATGGAGATGGAGCGTGAGACCCAACGCGGGCTCATGGAGATGAGCCGCTCCACCGAGACCTCGCTCGAAGTCAACGTCGAGATCGCCACCGGTAAGGCCGAGAGCGACGACTGATCCACCACACGAACAACACCACACCTCTTCCCTTCATCAGCCATGTCCAACAGCACTCCCCTTATTCTCCTCGGCAGCATCCTCGCCGGCGGCGCCAGCGCCCTTGGAGTCACCGTCCTGCTCTCCCCTGCACCCAGCTCCGAGCCGGCCCAAGGCGCGGCCGGTGGTGTGGAGATCCTCGCCGCGATCGAGGACATGGGGTCGACGATCACGGAACTCACCGAGCGAGTCGACCGCATCGAGAGCGCTGAGGACCTGGCACCTGTCGCGGCCTCAGGCCGGCTCGCAGCGACCCTCGACCGAAGCGAGATCGAAGACGTGGTCAGGAACATGCTCGGCTCGGTCGAGGGTGCCCCCACGGTCGCGACCCCCTCCCTGGAGTCCGCCGTGGCGAACGTGATCGAGCAGCGCGAGGAGCAAGAGGAGCAAGAGCGGCAGCAACGCCGCGCCGACGCAGAGACCAAGCGGCTCGAGGACCGCCTCGCAAAGCTCCAGACCGACCTCGGCCTCGACCAGACGCAGCTGGACTCGATGCGCGGCATCTATCAGACCCAGAGCGACAAGGTCGACGAGATGCGCGAGACCATGCGAGAGGCCCGGGATTCCGGCCTCGACATGGGCAGCATGCGGGAGATGTGGACCGGACTCCGCGATGAGACGAACCAGTCCATCGAGGGAGTCCTCTCCCCGACCCAGTACGAGCAGTACAAGGAGTCCAACTCCAACAACGGCTGGGGCGGACGCGGCGGACGCGGCGGTGAGACCGGCGGCCGTGGGCGCGGCGGCCGCTGAGGCCGACGATCAGCGCAGCGCGCGGGAGGCGGCGGACATATGTTCGCCGCCTCCCGTGCGTTTATTCCATGCTAGCAACGCCGCCAATTCACATTCCGGACCGGATTCAAAACCACAGCGAGCCCCTCGAAGGTGAAGATCCTCGCACCGCTTCCCCCACGCCACGCCCCATGAACCCCACAGCTCTTCCCCTCCGGGCCGCTCTCGCCGTTGTCTTCTCCGTCCCCCTCGCGATCGGCATCGGCCTGAGCGCTGGCGGCGACGACCGAGAGGATCGCTTCGCTCAGCTACGCGAGGAGTGGCCCTCGCCGTCCAGCTACCGGACGGCCTCCGGGGCCCCGGGGCACGAGTACTGGCAGCAGACGGTCGACTACGAGATCGAAGTGGAGCTGGACGATGAGCAGCAGGCGCTCCGCGGCAGCGAGCGGATCATCTACCACAACAACTCTCCCGACGCGCTGAGGTACCTCTGGCTGCAGGTGGAGCCGAACTACTTCGCCCCGGACTCCCACGCGGTCGCCACGACCCTCGCCCCGAACCTCGACGCGGGCATGACCTTTGAGGCCACACGCGCCCTCATCGAGCGGGAGACCTTCGAGGGCGGCGCTGAGATCACGAACCTGGTGGATGGCGACGGAGCCCCGCTCAAGTTCGCGCTCGTGGACACGACCATGAGAGTGGACCTCCCAGAGGCGCTGAAGAGCGGCGAGACCTTCGAGTTCTCTCTCGAATGGTCTTACGCCATCAACGACCAGCGGAAGTTCGGCGGGCGCTCTGGCTACGAGTTCTTCGAGGAGGACCAGAACTACCTCTACGAGATCGCCCATTGGTTCCCGCGCCTCTGCGCCTACACCGATTACATGGGCTGGCAGAACAAGGAGTTCCTCGGCCGCGGTGAGTTCACCCTCGAGTTCGGCGACTACCTCGTCAGCATCACCGTCCCCGACGACCACGTGGTCGCCTCCACCGGCGTCCTCCAGAACCCCGGCGACGTGCTGCTCCCGCTCTGGCAAGAGCGCCTCGCCCTGGCGGAGACGTCGGAGACGCCGGTCCTCATCGTCACACGCGAGGAGGCCGAGGCCAACGAGGGCACCGCCCCCACCGGGAAGAAGACCTGGACCTTCGCGGCGGAGAACGTCCGCGACTTCGCGTGGGCCTCCTCGCGCAAGTTCATCTGGGACGCGAAGCTCCACGAGATCGAGGGCGGAGATCCGGTCTGGGCCATGTCCTTCTGGCCCAAGGAGGGGCACGAGCTGTGGGAGCCCTACTCGACGCACTCCGTCATCCACACCCTGGACGTCTACGGCAAGTACACCTTCCCTTACCCCTACCCCGTCGCGATCTCAGTCAACGGCCCGATCGGCGGGATGGAGTACCCGATGCTCTGCTTCAACGGGCCGCGACCAGCAGAAGACGGGACCTATACGGCCCGGTCGAAGTACGGGCTCATCTCCGTGATCATCCACGAGGTGGGACACAACTGGTTCCCGATGATCGTCAACTCGGACGAGCGCCAGTGGACCTGGATGGACGAGGGCCTGAACACCTACGTGCAATTCCTCGCGGAGTCCGAGTGGGAGGACAGCTACCCGTCCCGCCGGGGAGAGCCGGGCAAGATGACCGGCTACATGACCAGCGCCGCGCAGGTCCCCATCATGACGAACTCGGAGAGCATCCTTCAGTTCGGCAACAACGCGTACGGCAAGCCCGCCACCGCGCTCAACGTCCTCCGAGAGACCGTGGTGGGCAGGGAGCTCTTTGACTTCGCCTTCAAGGAGTACTCGCGACGCTGGATGTTCAAGCGCCCTGAGCCCGCCGACCTCTTCCGGACGCTCGAAGACGCCAGCGGCGTGGACCTCGACTGGTTCTGGCGGGGCTGGTTCTACTCGACCGACCACACGGACCTCGCCCTGACCGGCGTCACCCACTACCGCATCGACACCCAGGACCCGGAGGTCGAGAAGGCCCGCCGCCGCGCGAAGCGCGACGCCGAGCCCACGACGCTCTCTGCCTCGAGGAACCGAGACCTGCCGCAGTACGTCGAGGCCTTCCCGGAGCTCGTCGACTTCTACAACACCTTCGACGAGCTCGACGTGACGCCGGCAGACGTCCGCAAGTACGAGAAGTTGCTCGAATCCCGGAAGCCAGCGGACCAGGAGCTGCTCAAGGCTGGCCTCAACTTCTTTGTGGTCGAGGTGGGCAACGAGGGCGGCCTCGTGATGCCCGTCCTCCTCGACCTCGAGTTCGAGGACGGGAGCGTCGAATCCCTCCGGATCCCTGCGGAGGTCTGGCGAAACAACAGCCCGTCGATCTCCAAGCTCATCATCAGCGAGAAGGTCCTCACGCGGGTCTTGCTGGACCCGAACCGAGAGACCGCTGACGCGGACCTCTCCGACAACGTGTGGCCGCCCGAGATGGCAGAGCGGACCTTCCGGCTCAAGCCGCAGAGCAAGCGCGGCAGCGGTCCCAACCCGATGCGGGACGCCCGGAAGGAGGCGCAGAAGCTGAAGCGTCGGTCCCCTGGCGGAGAGGAGGCTGGAGACCCGGACGCCGGCGGAGACGAGGAAGGCTGATCCCTGCGGCAGGGCCCCAGGCCCAAGAGCACCCCGTGACGGCCACGGCGGACTTCGGGGCCCGCTCGGATGGACGCGAGCGGGTGGACGCTGGACGCTGGCGACCTGACCAGCGCCACACCTCACCTCGAGCGACGCCGGGCCAGCCTCTCGACCGATGCCCGGGCGGGGGGCCCGCCCACCGCTCGGCCATGCGGGGCCTCGTGACCGCAGGTGGTCGTCTGGCGTCCGAGGGGCGACCGGGATTCGGAGGCGCCTAGCGGCCGAAGGAGATGGTCTTGGGGACCGTGAATTGACGGTGCCCGTCCGGCCCGCCGAGGTGACCGAAGCCGGACTGCCGGGCCCCGACCCAGGGCGAGCCCGAGGCCCCACCCAGGTAGCGGTTCACCCCGACCTGCCCGGCCCTCAAGCGCGCCGCGACGCGGCTCGCACGGTCCATGTCGGAGGTCCAGACGTTGGCCCCGAGACCGTAGACCGTGTCGTTTGCGAGGCGGATCCCCTCCTCCTCCGAGCCGTCGAAGCGGGTCACGGCCACAACGGGCCCAAAGGTCTCCTCATGCGTGATCCGGTGGGCCTGCTCCACACCGGTCAGGACGGTGGCGGGATAGAACCACCCGGCGCCCTCGGGCTGGACGCCACCGATCCTCAGGGTCGCCCCCTCCTCGACGGCGGTGCAGACCTGGGCGGCCACCTTGGCGCGCTGCTCCTCGCTCACCAACGGCCCCATCTTGACGTCTGCCCCTCGTCCGTCACCGTGAGCCCACTTGCTCGCGAGCTCGACGACCTCAGCCTCGAACTGCTCTGCGATCGCCTCCGCGACGTAGACCCTCTCGATCGAGCAACAGACCTGGCCGGTGTTCCGGAGGGAGTGCTCGACCGCGCAGCGGGCCGCCGCCCCGAGGTCCGCATCCTCGAAGACCACCAGCGGGTCCTTGCCCCCCAGCTCGAGGACCAATCGCTTCAGGGAGCCAGCGGCCGCGTTCATGATCCGCTGCCCGGTGGCCCTGCTCCCCACGAAGCCGACCATCTGCACGTCGGCGTCCACCAGCGCGGCCCCGGTGGTACCGTCCCCTTGGACCAGCTCGAGCACCCCTTCCGGGAGCTCCGCTTGGAGCAACTCCGCGAGGCGGGCGCCGGTCAGCGGGGTGTGCTCACTTGGCTTGAACACCACGCTGTTCCCGGCCACCAACGCCGGGGTGATGATCGACAGCGGCATCCCCACGGGGAAGTTCCACGGGGTGACGGCCGCGACCACCCCCACGGGCTCATGCACCGTGGAGACGTTCTTGGCGCCGTCGCCATAAGTGATGGGCGCGAGCGCCTCGACGACCTCCTTGGCTTCGGCCTCGACGCCCGCAGCGTAGCCCTTGACCTCACCCACCGCCGAGCGGAGCGTCTTGCCCATCTCCTGCGTCACCAGGGCGCCGAGGGGTTCCGCCTCAGCCGCGAGTCGCTCCCCGAAGCGCGCGAGGCGCTCCGCTCGCGCCTCGACCCCCAGGGAGGCCCAGGCTGGCTGGGCGGCGCTTGCCCGCGCCACCGCTGCGGCCACCTCCTCGGCCGTCGCGCAGGGGATCTCTGCGATCAGGTCGCCGGTGGCCGGGTCCAGGTCCGCGATGCTCGTCTTGGGGTACACGGTCGTGCTCATGGTGAGCACATCCTAAGACAGCGCCGTCGCGCCACGACCCCCGGGCTCCCTGCAGTCCGACGGATCGTCCCTGCTCTGGGCCCGGCCCGCCAAGGGACGCCCTCAGTGGATCACGCCAGCACGCATGGGCGGCCAGAGGCGCATGCGGACCTTGCCGCGCAGGTACTCGTGCGGCACCTGCCCAAACTCCCGGCTGTCCGAGCTACGGATCCGGTTGTCGCCAAGCACGAAGTAACAGTTGCTCTGTACGACGGTGTCCACGAAGGCATAGGGGTCGTTGGCGGCCTCCGCGACATAGGGTTCCTCGACGAGAACCCCGTTGACCCAAACGTAGCCGTCAAAGATCTGGACGTGATCTCCGGGCAGGCCGACCACACGCTTCACGTAGTCGAGGGACGGGTCCATCGGGTAACGCATGACCACCACGTCGCCCCGGTCCACTGAGGCGAAGATGTACGAGACGTGGTCCACCAGGATCCGATCTCGGTCCTGGATGCCAGGCATCATCGAGCTCCCCCGGACCTCGCTGAAGTTGAAGCAGAGCGCCCAGGCGAGCAGGAGCATGAAGGAGGCCTTCGCGGCGACCCCGGCGGCGAGGCTGACGACGCTCGTGCGCCGGCGCGCCGGCAGCGCGGGGAACGCCCTCCCGCCTCTGAGCTGTCCGGAGGAACCAGGGCGCGGAGCGAAGAGGCTGCTCCTCCGCCCCGGATGAGCAGGGGTCACACCGCCCTGTCGGCCACCGCTCCGGCGCTCCAGGCCAAGGCCATGCCCAGACCTCGGCGCGGCGTCCTGATTGCTGCTGAAGGGTTCCACTTCGGCAACTGATCGGAGTCCAGCCACGCCGGAGTGAAGCGAGACAGGAGATACCCGCAGCAGGATCCGAGGCCGGGACAGTCCCCGTCCAAAATCCGGACGACCTCGACGCGCAGAAGAGGTCGCGGCGCCGGCGGCAGACACAGACCGGCCTCACTCTGGAGGCTCCGGAAGGCTGTACGAGATCGCCCGCGTCTCGTCTATCCTCACTCCCATGCCGATCCTCCCCTCCAAGACCCCCGTCCCGACCGGAGATGACCCCCGGTCCCGCCAGATCCGGGAAACGCTTTCCTCCTACGCCGCGCCGCCCGCCGCGCTGGGCCCTGAAGAGAGGGCCGCCTTTCGGGTGCGGCTGGCTGAGATCCTCTCCTCCGAGGGGGTCGACGCCATGCTGATCGAGCCCGGCGGCACCCTCGAGCACCTCACAGGAGTGGCGCTCGGGCGGAGCGAGCGGCTGGTGGCGGCCGCCGCCATGGCCGACGGCTCCTTCGTCTGGGTCACCCCCGCGTTCGAAGCCAGCCGGATCTCCACGCTGTGCGAGCGCGCCAGCGGCGGCCCGGAGCTCGGCCGCGAGGTCCTCCCGTGGGACGAGCACCAGGACTCAGCCAAGGTCCTCGCCGATGCCCTCCGAAGCCGCGGCGCGCAACGAGTGATCGCCGACCCGGATGTCCGCTCTCGCTTCACCCTCCCCACCGGCGCGGCCCTGGGCGTGGCGATCGAGGACGGCGCCGCCGCCGCTCGGGCCCTTCGCGGGTCCAAGACCGAACGCGAGCTCGAGATCCTCCGGTCCGCCCAGGAGCGGACCCAGGACGCCATCCGGGCGGTGTATGCGGTGACGGAGCCTGGCATGCGCTCCTCCGAGGTCGGTGCACTGGCGCACTTCGCCCAGCAGGAACTCGGGCTGAGCGGCACCTGGGATCTGTCCCTGGCCGGCCCCTCCGGCGCCTTCCCCCACGGCGACGAGGTGGACCGCGAACTCGAAGTCGGGACGGTGATGCTCCTCGATACGGGGGGACGCCTCCACGGCTATTGCAGCGACACCACGCGCACCTGGACCGTTGGGGCCGCGCCCTCCGATGAGGTCCAGCGCGTCTGGGACGCGGTCCGCGCCGCACAGCTCGCCGGCTACGAGGTCATGCGACCTGGCGCCCGGACCGGGGACGCCGACACGGCCGCCCGGGTGGCCCTCGCCAAGGCGGGCTTCGACGGCGGTTACGCCCACCTCGCGCACCGCCTCGGGCACAGCATCGGGATCGAAATCCACGAGCCCCCTTACCTCGACGGCGGCTCCGATGTGCCCATGGAGCCGGGCATGTGCTTCACCAACGAGCCGGGGATCTACCAACCCGGTCGCTTCGGACTCAGGATCGAGGACATCTGCTACATCACGGAAGATGGCGCGGACCACTTTGGTCAGTGGCAAGAGGGGCCGGGGGCACCGTGAACCAGAGGGACCGAACGGCCGCGGGCGGGGGTGTACTACGCGCCGCTCTCGCCGTGGCCCGCAAGGAGCTTGGCGAGAGCTTCCGCGACCGCCAGACGTTGCTGTACACCTTCGTGCTGCCCCTGTGCATGTACCCAGCGATGTTCTGGGTCATGGTGCAGGGCGTGCTCGTCGTGCAGGGCCAGAAGCAGGCCAGGGACGTCACGGTTGGCGTCGTCGCCGCCGCTGAGACCGCGGAGGCTGCGCGCGCACAGTTGGCCGTGGACGAGGAGGGCAAGGGGCGCATCGAGATCGTCGCGCTCCCGCCGGACACGTCCCAGCAGGCCGAGGTCATCGCTGACATGATCGAGGCCGAGGAGGCCGACGCGCTCCTCTTCCTCCCGGAGGGGCGCAGCGACGCCGCCCCCGCCGCCCTCTTCTTCGACAGCACAAGCAGCCAGTCCGAGACCGCGCGCGGGCGGGTGATCGCGGCCCTCGAGCGGTGGACGGAGGAGCTACGCCACGAGGCCGCCGACGCCCGCGATATCGATCCGGAGGCCCTCGAGCCGATCCTCGTCCAGACGAGGAAGATCAACCCCCGTAAGGACGAGGGCGCCCTGATGCTCTCGCTCCTCCTCCCGATGCTGCTGGTCGTCATGTGCGTGCTCGGCGCCTTCTTTCCCGCCGTGGACCTCACCGCCGGAGAGAAGGAGCGCCAGACCGCAGAGACCACGCTCCTCCTGCCCATCCCCCGCCTCGGCATGCACCTGGGCAAGATCTTCGCCGTCTGCGCGACCTCGATGATCGCCACGACGCTGAACCTGCTCGCGCTCGGCCTCTCTGCAGGGCACCTGCTCGGTCAACTCGCGGGTCTCGGTGACGGTGCGCCCAAGGTTGAGTTGCCCATCGGGGCGCTGATCTCGATCGCGCCCCTGGCCGCGCTCTTCGCGTTCTTCGTCAGCGCGGTGCTGACCGGCGTGGCGAGCCTCGCCGCGAGCTTCAAGGAAGGCCAGGCGCTGCTCGGCCCGGTGCAGATGCTCTTCATGCTTCCGGCCATGGCCACGAACCTGCCGGGAATGGAGCTGACCGCGACCACCGCCTTGATCCCGGTGGTCAACGTCTCCCTCGCCTTCAGGGGCCTGCTCGTCGGCTCGGCCAGCGCAGGCCCCCTGGTCACCTGCGTGCTCTCCCTGACCGCCACCGCGGTCCTCGCCATCTGGTTCTCAGTGCGCCTGCTCTCCAGCGAGGAGGTCTCGCTCTCCAGCGAGACGATCCCGCTCGCTCGCCTGTTCCGCATCCTCCGCTCCCGATGACCCCGACCATGACCGACTCCACATCAGACAGTGCGATCCGCGCCGAGGGTTTGGCCAAGACCTTCCACGACCCGCAGCGCGGCGTGGTCGAGGCCGTGAAGGGCGTGGACCTCGACTGCCGTAAGGGCGAGATCTTCGGCCTGCTCGGGCCGAACGGCGCCGGGAAGACCACCACCCTGCGCATGCTCTCCACCATCCTCGCGCCCACCTCGGGCCGGGCGCTGATCGACGGCATCGACGTGGCGGAGGACCCGCTCGAGGTCCGGCGCCGGCTCGGCTTCCTCTCGGGGAGCACGGGGCTCTACCCGCGCCTCACCGGGCGGGAGACCCTGCGCTACTTCGGGCGCCTCCACGGGCTGGAGGGCGAGGACCTCGAGGCCGCCATCGCGCGGGCCTTCGACGCCTTCGACCTGCACTCCTTCGGCGACGGGCGCTGTGAGGCCCTCTCGACCGGCCAGAAGCAGCGCGTGTCCATCGCCCGCGCGGTGCTCCACGACCCGCCCGTGCTCATCCTGGACGAGCCCACCACCGGGCTCGATATCATGGCGTCGAGCGACATGATCCAGTTCATCGACTCGCGCCGCGAGGCGGGGACCTGCGTCCTGTTCAGCACGCACATCCTCAGCGAAGCCGAGCGACTCTGCGATCGGATCGGCATCGTCTATGACGGGCGTATGCTCGCGGGCGGCAGCCTCGACGAGCTGCGCGCGATCACCGGCAAGGAGTGGCTCGAAGAGATCTTCCGAGAGCTCGTGCAGCGCGCCGACACCGGCGAGGGTGCAGCTTGAAGACGTCCCTCGACGTCCTGCGAGTCGAGCTCCTGCAGCTCGCACGGGACCGGCGCGCGCTCTTCTCGGCGATCGTCCTCCCCGCCCTGCTCTACCCGCTGCTGTTCTGGGGTACGGGCGCCCTCAGGTCCGTGGGCGAGAAGACCATGGCCGAGCGCACCCTCCGCGCCCTCGTAGACCTCTCTCAAGCGGACACTGAGACCGCCGAGGCCTTCCTCGCCGGGCTCGTAGACCAGGGCCCGATCAGCCTCACCGAGGTCGACGCGACGCGGCTGAAGGACTCCGACAGCGAGGACGCGCAGGACATCGCGCGGGCGCTGTTGCGCCCGACCTCTCCCGGGGCCGCGGAGACCTCGCCGGAAGCCGCGAGCGAGGCCGCCGAAGGAGCCGGCGACCGAACAGGCGACCGAACAGGCGACGGGGCAGGTGACAGGCCCGATCAGGCCCCCATCGGGGACGAGCGGTCCAGCGCGGGTGAGGAGCTGGAGCCATTCGACGTGCTCATCGTCGGCATGACCGACGACGCTCCGCCTGACGTCGCCCGCACCTCGTTTGATCTCTGGTACGACGTCAAGAGCGACGACGCCCGGGAGGCCATGGGCCGCGCCCGAGGCGCCCTACGCGACCTCGGGGAGGCACGCTCGGCCGAGCGACGCGAGCACCTGCTCGGCGGAGACCCTGGGGCCGGGCTCGCTCCCCAGAGCACCGACGTGGCGTCCGAGGCAGACGCGAGCGGCGCGCGCCTCGGGATGTGGCTGCCGTTTGTCGTCCTGCTGGTCCTGATCTCCGGCGGCGCCTACGCAGCCCTGGCGGTGTTCGCTGGCGAGCGGGAGGCGGGAACCCTCGAGACGCTTCTCGTGCAGCCGGTTCCGCACCGCTCGATCGCCATGGGCAAGCTCCTCACGGTCTTCGTGGCCGGCTGCGCGACGCTCGCCATGAACCTCGGCAGCCTCGTGGTGTGCGCCGCCTCAGGGCTCATGGATATGGAAGGCATGGGCGGTGGCGCGAGCGGCATGGCCTATGGCCGGCTGGCGTCACTCCTGGTCGAGCTCCCCACCTGCCTCTTGCTGTGCGCGGTGCTCTGCCTTGTATGCGGCGGCGCACGAACGTTCCGCGAGGGCCAACTCCTGATCTTCCCCGTCACGCTGCTGGTGGTGATCCCCACCGCCATCGTGCTCCGCCCCGAGGTCTCCCTCACGGCCCTGTGGGCGGTCGTACCGTTCTCTGGCTCCGCCCTCGCCTTGCGCGAGGGGCTCGAGGGGGACCTGAAGCTCCCCCTCGCAGCCCTCGTGGTGATCTCTCACCTCGGCTGGACCTGGCTCGCGGTGGCGCGGCTTGGCCAGGTGCTCGACGCCGAACGAGTCATCGGCGGCGGCGGCGACCGCAAGAGCGAGGGGCACCTGCTGCAGGCGGGCGGACGCCACGGCGTCCGGTGGGGCTTCGTGGTCCTGATGAGCGTCTACCTGGTCGCCATGTCCGTCCAACGAGTCGACATGGACATGGGCCTCTGGTTCACCTTCTGGATGTTGCTCCCGGCCCTCGCCCTCGCGATCGCGTGGACGGCCCCCCGCACCGAGGGGGAGCCGCGCCGCCTGCTCGCTGGCCTCGGGCTCCGGCTTCCGAGGCCGTCCCACGCCCTCGGCGCGCTGCTCGTCGTCCCGGCCCTGGCACAGGGCGCCCAGCGGCTCCTCGAGTGGCAGTCCAAGGCCATCCCCCTCCCCCCTGGCGCTGCCGAGGGTGGCCTTGAGCTCGAGGCGATCATGGGGAGCGCCAGCCCCATGTGGCTGTTCTTCTTCTTCGCCCTCTCCCCGGGCCTCTTCGAGGAGCTGGTCTTCCGCGGCGCGCTGCTGAACGCGATGAAGCGCGACTTCACCTGGAAGCGCATCGTCTTCTGGCAGGCGCTGTACTTCGCGCTCGTCCACGCGTCCATCTACCGCCTGCTTCCGACGGGGATCCTCGGTGCCTTGCTGGCCCTCATCGCGCTGCGTTCACGGAGCGTCCTCCCCGCGATGTTGATGCACATCGGCTACAACGGCCTCCTGGTCCTTGGCACGGCGGAGTACCTCACCTTCACCGGAGAACCCTGGTTCGCCTACGCGCCCTGGGCCGCCATCCCTGGCGCGGCCCTGTTCCTCATCCCGCCTCGCGCCGAGCAGCCCCACGCCGAGCGTTGATCCCTCGGCGGCCACGGCAGCCCCGCCCGCCGGAGGGCCTGGCCCCGGGGCTCAGCGCTGCGGGTTCGGGCCGGCGTCCGTCGCGGGGGCCTGCGTGACGACGCGCAGCCTGGCCGCCTCGACGCCGTCCTGTACCGTCCAGATGGCGTGGAGGACTCCACCGGGGCTGGCGGCGAGGCTGAGCCTGCCGCTCCGGCGCGCCGCGTCGACCTGCGCGATCAGCACGCCCGTCCCCGGAGCTCGACCTGGAGTGACCGCCCGAGCCGTCCACGGCGCCTTCCCGCCGACAGGCGCCCCCAGGTAGGTCACCACGAAGGCGCCCCCCCCCACGGCGCCGATATCAACCCGACCGAGCGGCCCCTCTGAGTCCACCTCGATGGGCCGGGAGTACGTGGCGCCCGCATCACGTGAGAAGGCGACGAGGACTCGCGGCTCTCCCGCGACCCCGGCCTCGGTGTACCAGGCGACAGCGACCATCGACCCGTCCGTGGCAATCGCAGGTCCGTTGACCGGACACGCCTCGGTCCTCCAACCGTCCTGGTAGACCGGGCGTGGTTCGCTCCATTCGCCATCCGCCGCCCGTCGCACCGTCCAGATGTCCCGGGTCTCGTCCTCGGAACGGTCGCGATAGACCACGACGGCCGAACCGTCCGGGAGCGCCACCGCGTCCGTCGGGCAGCAGTCGCACACCCGGCGGTCGAGGAGCACCTCCGGGCTCCTCGTGCCCCCCGCATCGATCGTCCGCCCGAGGAGCTGCATCCCGGCCCCGGAGCCGTGCCCCACACCGGTTCCCCCTGCACGGTCGTCCAGCCAGACACCGAGGGCTCCACCGGTCGGGAGCGGCAGGAGCGAGACGAACCCGTGCTCCACCGGCTGCTCATCATCATGGAGCCAACCGAGATCGCGCCCCGGCGGGCCGTCCTCCTCCAGGGTCAACCGCACGCCGTAGGCGTAGGTCGAGTCCCCTAACCGCTCGAGGGTCGCCGCGAGCAACGCCCCGGAGCTCAGTCGAGCGGCACGGGGAACGTCCGCCCAGTTCACGAAGTAACGACGCAACGGTGCGGCTCCGCTCCCGGACTCCATGGTCACGGTGCGCTCGGAGGACGAGGAGGGGTCGGAGTCACCGAGCAGAACGAGCCGGAAGACACCATTCCCATCGCCCCCGCTCGCAGCCCTCGCCGTCATCACGGCCGGTGGCAGTGAGCGGGCCGCGGGCCCACTCTCGAGTCCACCCGGCGTGCCTGCCAGGGCCCCCGTTGCGAACCTCTCGCCCTCAACAAAGACGGGGTAGCGCGCGCTGACCGGGCTCGCGAAGGGGACCGGCTCCACCAGCAGCCCGACGGGCTGGGGTTCGTCCGGGGTCCCTGAGCCGAGGAGGATCGCGGCGACCCCCGCGAAGCCGAGCCCCGTGCCGAGGACGGAGAAGAGCCCGACGCGCTGTCCGATCAACAGGCAGAGAGGGAGCGTGAAGAGTGGCGTCGAACTGAACAAGACGGCCGCCAGTCCGCCCGGGAGTTCGCGCAGCGCGTAGTGGTAGGGCAGCAATCCAAGCACCGCGCTCGCGACGCCGATCAGGGACGCTTTGCCCCACACGGACGAAGGGCCCGGCGCGACGAGGAGCGGCTCCACGAGGCGCCGCAGCTCGCGGCGGGGCGAGGTCCCTGGGCCGACGCCCGAGAGCAGCGCGATGGGGATCGCTCCGAAGGCGCCGCCCATCAGCCGCACACATCCGCCGGTGAAGACATCCACGTCTTCAAAGCGGCCGCGGCCCAGCGGTACGGCGGTCCCGATGGCCGTCGCGGCGGCCACCGCGAAGAGGATGCCGATGGCCGCGGTGCGCCTGGAGTGTGCGGGCCCCCCGGCGTCATCCGCCCCCTTTCTGTCCAGGGTGACGAGCAGTACTCCGCCGAGCACGAGGGCCATGAAGCCCACCAGGCGTCCGTCGATCGCATCGCCCGCCAGCGGCACCGCCAGGAGCGTCGCGATCGGCACGTTGAGCAGCATGACCGTCGCCGCCGTCTGCACACCGCAGCGCCGGAACGCGGCGAAGTAGAGCGTGTCCGAGATCGCGAAGCCCAGGAGCCCCGAGCCGAAGAGCCAGACCCACGCGTCGCCCACCGGCCAACGCCCGTTCCCGGCGAGCGCGAGGACCAAAAAGCAGCTAGCCGCCACCCCGTTCTTGAACAGGTTGGCGGCAGCGGGGCTGACGTCACCGCGCGCCAGGACGCGGCTGATGGAGATCGACGCGACCGCCCAGCTGGCGGCAGCGGCGAGGGCGCAGATGAGCGCAGCAGTAGACACGCTCTAGGGCGCCTCGGTCAGCTCTTCGCTTCTTCTTCGCCCTTCTCAGCCTTTGAGAGGACGACACCCTTCCGGGCGTCCTTGCGGGCGAGCAGGTACTTGCCCGACCCCATGCCGATCTTGCGAACACGACGACGACCACGGGTGGGACCGCCTGCTTTTAACTGTGACTTGGCCATAGCTTTGAACCGCCGCCCCGGGGCATCCGGGGCGATCGCGGCCAAAGAGAGTAGGAAGGGGGCGGTCCCGTGTCGAGGGTCCTCGGGCTGGAAGATCCCAGGCCGTAGACTGCGGGCATGAACGGTCGGCGCATCTTCATTGGGGACCTCCAGGGGTGCAGGGAGGAGTTCGAGGCCCTGCTCTCAAAGGTGGGCTTCGACCCCGCCGGGGACACCCTCCACCCCGTAGGAGACCTCGTGAACCGGGGTCCGGACTCCGTGGGGTGTGTCCGGCTGTGCCGGGACCTGGGCGCCCGGCCGGTCCTTGGCAACCACGATGTCCACATGCTGCGGCAGTGGCACGACCCCGAATGGAGGGGCCGAAGGGCCTCGCTGGAGGCCCTCCTGGCCGCTCCGGACGGTGAAATCCTCCTCGAATGGCTCGAGCAGCAGCCCCTCGTGCTCGGCTGGGAGGACGTGATCTGTCTCCACGCAGGCGTCCATCCCGCCTGGGCAGACCCGGTCCCACTCCTCACCGGGAGGAACCTCTTGGATGCCGAGGACCAGGACGTGGAGTTCGCGCTCCGCGCTCGCCACTGTGACTCCAAGGGGGCGCAGCCGGGGAGCGACTGGCCTCCCCCGGGGGATCCCTTCCAGCCATGGGACCACTTCTGGCGCGCCCGCACCTCGGAGACCCGCACCGTGGTCTTCGGCCACTGGGCCCGGCGTGGGCTGGTCGAGCTCGAACGAACTCGCGGGCTGGACACCGGCTGCGTCTATGGCGGGGAGCTCACCGCCTGGATCCCCGAGGAGGACCGGATCATCAGCGTGGCCGCCCGCCGGCGCTGGCACGCGGGGTCATGACGTCCCCCACCCAAGGCAAGGCGAGGCGGTACGAGGACTTCGACTGGTACGAGGCCCCCAGGTACTACGACGCCATCTACGACGTGGACACAGACCTGGAGGCCACTTTCCTCGAGGCTGCTTACAAGCGCCACGCCACCCCCGGCCGCGGCAGGAGGGTTCTGGAGCCCGCCTGCGGTTCAGGCCGGCTGCTCGCTGCCATGGCCGGACGGGGTTGGCGGGTCCGGGGCTTCGACCTCGGAGGGGCCATGGTGCGCTACAGCCGCGAGCGGCTGCGCTCCGAGGGGCTCGCCGGGACGGTGGTCCAGGACGACATGGCGACCTTCAAGGTCCCGGGCACGTTCGACCTCGCCCACTGCCTCGTCAGCACCTTCAAGTACCTGCTCAGCGAGCGAGACGCACGCGGGCACCTCCGCGCCGTGGCCCAGGCCCTGCGCCCCGGCGGGGTCTATGTCCTCGGCTTCCACCTCTCCAGATACGGAGCGTCGCGCAAGGCCCATGAGCGCTGGCGGGTCGAGCGTGGAGGTGCGCAGGTGGACTGCACCGTGACCACCTGGCCGCCCGACAGGACGCGACGGCGGGAGAGGGTCGAGGCCCGGATGCGGGTCGTTGAGGACGGAGAGGAACGGCGGTCCCGCACGAGCTGGGAGTTCCGCACCTACGACGCGGCGGAGGTCCTGCGCATGTTGCGCGCGGTACCGGAGCTCGAGCACGTGGGCACCTACGACTTCCACTACGAGATCGACGAGCCCCAGAGCTTCTCCGATCGGCAATTCGACACCATCCTGGTCCTCAAGCGCCGCGCCTGAACACCGCCGGACCGGCCTGCGCGGTGAGCCTGCAAGGCCCAGGTCCCTCCCGGCCAGCGAGTGGGGCCAGCGAGTGGACCCGCCAGGGACGACGAGGAGCGTCGGGCTGAGCGCCCGGGGCTGGGCGCGGGAGGGCCACGTCGATCGAGCCCGCGATGCCCGACGAACATGGACCGCGCCCGGCCCTCCCTCCGCTGGAGAGGAAGGAGACAAGCTCAGCACTCACCCGCGGGGCCCCGGCGCGAGCCGTCTCGCCCCTCAGCGGCCGCTCATTCGCCTTCAGAGTTCGGCGGTCACGAGCTGGCACTCGATGCCGCCGTTGAGGATCCGGTGCCGCTCCGCACGGGATAGCCGAAGGAGACCGGCGAGGCGGGAGGAACCGGTGAGCAGCGCGGCGCGGTAGCCGGTGAGGGCCTTGAGTTGGGCGCCAAAGTCCTCATGCAGCCCTTCGACGCGATCCCCCACGCGCTCGCCATAGGGCAGGTTGCTGACCACGGTCCCGTTCCAGCCAGCCCGCGGCGCGAAGGAGCGGGCGTCCGCGACCTCGAGATCACCAAGCTCGGTGAACCCGAGCCCATCCAGGTGCTGCCTCGTCTCCTCGAGACGATCCGGCACGATGTCGTGGCCGACGAGCCGGAGCTTGCGCGGGATGCGCACGTTGTCCCTGGCCTCGGCCCGCAGCCGCGCCCAGCCGGCCGCGTCGTGGTCCCGCCAGGTCTCGAAGCCGAAGCGCGCCCTCGAGAGACCGGGGGCCATCCCCGCAGCGATCATCGCGCCCTCCACCAGCAACGTCCCCGTCCCGCAGAAGGGGTCGATCAGGGGGCCGCGTCGGTCCCAACCCGACCGCAACACGCAGGCCGCGGCGAGGGTCTCGGCGAGCGGCGCCCGGCCCTGCGAGGTCCGCCAGCCGCGTCGGTGTAGCGACGCACCAGAGGTGTCGACCGAGAGCGTCGCTCGGTCCCGGAACAGGTGGAGGTGAACCCGGACGTCTGCGGTATCCCGGTCCACGCTGGGACGGGTCCCGTCGGCGGCGCGGACCTGGTCGACGATCACATCCTTGACCCGCTGCTGTAGGTAACGGCTGTGGTCCAGGGCGGAGTCCTTGGTCTGAGCATCCACCCAGAGCGTGCCTCCCGGCTCGATGAACGTCGACCAGTCCACGCTCCCGACGCCCTCGTCCATGGCGGACTCGCTCGCGCACTCGAAGCGAGCCTCACGGCGCAGCACGCGCACGGCCGTCCGCAGCCAGAGGTTGGCGCGCCAGGCCTCGGGCATGGTGCCCTCGAAGCGCACGCCGCCGACCTGTCGTTCAGGGCGACCGAGCCCCAGCTGCCGGACCTCCTCGTGAAGCAGCGGCTCGACGCCGGGGGCGCAGGTCGCGAAGTAGGTGTAGCGTTTTCCGAACATGGGGAGGGGCCTGATGGGGCGGGGGCTGGGGACCCTACTCGTCCCGGTCGCGGGGCGGTAGTCAGGGCCCCGGATCCACGACCCAGCGCCCCCAGTCCGCCGCTCAGGCCCTCGACTCAGGCCGACATCGTGTAGACGCCCGCGGTCCCGAAGGCGCGGCGCCAGAGGTCCGTCTGCAGCATCTCGGTGGGGTCCAGCTCGCCCTTGAGGGCCCTGAACGCCGCGAGCTTGTCGCGGTCGAACATGGCCTCCACGGCGCGCGGTCCCAGGACCGAGTCCTTGGCGAAGTAGAAGCGCCCGCCGCGCTCAAGCACCAGCCGCGTGAGCTCATCGCACATGGACGAGAGGTCATGCCGACGCTTATCCGTGACCTTGAAGTCCATCGCCATGGACCAACCGTCAAGCCCATGGGTGAGCAGGAAGGGGTCCGGTCGATGCCGCTTCAACACGCCGAGGTACGAGACGATCCCCCGCTGCTGCTGACGGCGCAGGATCTCCTTGAACCCATCGTGGGCGCTCTCGGCGGGGAGGAAGACCTGATACTGGATGAGCCCCTCCCCGGGCTGGCGACCGTAGGCGAACTTCCAGTTCGGCACGAAGTCGAGCAAGAAGTTGAAGGCCGCGTGGGACTGGCGATACCAACCGCCTCGCTGCTCAAGCTTCCCCATCTGGTGCTTGGTGTAGTTCAGGAGCCGCATGCCTGGCTCGTTGGCCAACAGCCGGAGGATGCGCCAGACCTCGGACTTGGGGAAGCCGAGGATCGAGCTGGGGAGCGCCTGATGGTCGAGCCGGAGGGTCCGCTCGGGCTCGGGGTCCTCGCCCGGGCCGAGGTAGCGCGCGTGGTGGATCAGCCCGCGCCCTGCCGCGTCGCCGCTCCCGAAGCAGTCCACCCACCCGACGAGGTAGTCAGCGGTGTCGGTGTGGGCGTCCACGTACTCCAGCATGGCGCCGATGTTGGGGACCGAGATGCCCGCCACGTCGATGTCGCCTGAGTGGATCTTCTTGGTGGCGATCCGCACCCGGGTGATGGCGCCGAGCATCCCGAAGCCGCCGATGGCGGCGTGGAAGAGATCCGGCCGCTCCTCACGGCTGGCGAGCACCCGCTCGCCCGAGGGCAGGACGAGATCGATGTCCTGGATGGCGTCCCCGATGGTGCCCACCTTGTAGTTGTTCTTGCCGTGGATGTTCATCCCCGCGGCTCCCGCGAGCGTCGGGTACATCGTCCCGGACACCACCTTCGGCCAGAAACCGCGCGGGAGCGCGTGGCGCCACAGGTCCCTGATGGTCACCCCCCCCTCGCAGTCCGCGACCCCGGTCTCCTCGTCGAAGGAGAGGATCTTGTTCATGCGCGTCACGTCGACCACGTCCCCCTCGCGGTTGATGCTCGCGTCGCCGTAGCTGCAGCCTGAGCCCCTCAACGCCACCGACGCGCCGCGGGCGCGGGCCCCCGCCAGGGCCTCCGCGACCTCCTCGGGGGAGCGTGGCCGCCAGACCCGGGAGCGGGCGCCGGCGCTCATGCCCCACCCCTCCACGTACTCCAAACCCGCACCAGGACCGAGGGTCGTGGGCCGGCTTCGCCTCGGCAGACCGGGCCCTTCCTTGGGGTCCATGGGCGCCATCAGATGCTCATCCGCCGGAAGAGGAACGAGGGGATCGCCCGGATGATCAGGCTGACCGGCAGCCACCGGAGGGGCACGTGCCGGACATCGAAGAGCCGGCCGCGCGCCGCCTTGAGGATGTCCGCTGCGGCGCGCTCGGCGCTCACGGGCATCATGAGCTCGTCGAGGTGAGCCGTCATGGGAGTCTCGATCATCCCCGGCTTGACCGTGACCACCCTCACGCGCCGCTCGGCCAGGCGGTTCCTGAGGGACTCGAAGTAGGTCGCCAGCCCCGCCTTGGTCGCCCCGTACACCGGGGCCCCCCTGCGGCCTCTGTCACCTGCGACCGAGCCGACCCCGACGATCGTGCCGCTGCGCTGGGTGTGAAAGAGGCGCGCCGCGAGGTTGGTCCACGTGACGCACCCGCCGAGATTGACGTCGATCATCGCAAGGTCCTTCTCCGTGTCGTACTCCTCCGGCCCGACATCCGGCATGACCCCGGCGGCATAGATGAAGAGGTCGAGCCCGCCGAGCTCGGTGACCAGCTCATCGAAGACCCCGGGGGCCTCTGCTGCTGCCGTCACATCGTGGGCACGGTGGACAAAGCGGGCGCCCGCGTCCCCCAGCTCCTCCCCGAGGGCCTCCAGGTGCTCACCGCGGCGGGCCACGCCGCCGACCGCGTACCCCTCCCGTACCAGCTGGCGGACGAGGGACGCCCCCATTCCGGAGCTGGCGCCGATGACAAGCGCCTTGCGTTTGGTGTGGGGTGAAGTCACGGGTTCTCCGTCAGCTGGGTCCATCGGACGGAAGCGTACGCTGGCTGAACGGAAGCGCGAGGAGGAGCCTTCAAATCGGTGGGATCAGTCACCCTCGGTCGCTAGGGTCTTGCACCCGACGTGGCCAGAGGGCGCACGACACCCCCATGAGTCGCATTCTGGAAGGCCTGAACCCCGAGCAGCGCGCCGCTGTGACGCAGACCTCTGGTCCCGTTCTGGTGCTCGCGGGGGCCGGCACCGGCAAGACCCGGGTGATCACGGTGAGGATCGCGCACCTCATCGACAAGGGGGTCCTGCCGGAGAAGGTCCTGGCGATGACCTTCACCAACAAGGCCGCGGCTGAGATGCGCGAGCGCCTGGGCAAGCTCGTGGGCAAGAAGAAGGCGAGCACCGTCATCGCGAGCACCTTCCACTCGTTTTGCCTGCGGACCCTGCGGGAGTACGCGGCGGAGATCGGGTATCCGGAGGGCTTCACCATCGCGGACTCCTCAGACCAGCTCTCGATCCTCAAGCTCAGCCTCCGGGAGCTCCACATCCCCGAGGCGCGGATGAAGGTGCAGGAGATCCAGTCGAAGATCTCCCTCGCCAAGAACCGGCTCGACACCCCGGAGTCGTTCCTGGCCCGCGCAGGGGACAGCAAGCACGAGCTCGTCGGCCGGGTCTGGGAGAAGTACCGCGACATCTTGCGGCGCAGCCGGCGCCTGGACTTCGACGACCTGCTCACCGAGACCCTGCGGCTGCTGCGGGAGAAGAAGGCCGTCCGCCTCGAACTCCAAGGGCGCCACCGATACCTCCTCGTCGACGAGTACCAGGACACCAACGGGGTGCAGTTCGAGATCGTCTGCCAGCTCACCGGCCCCGAGAAGCACCTGTGTGTGGTCGGCGACGACGACCAGAGCATCTACGGCTGGCGGGGCGCGGATGTCTCCAAGATCCTCGGCTTCGAGCGAAGCTTCCCCGGCGCGAAGGTCGTGAAGCTGGAGACCAACTACCGCTCGACCGCACAGATCCTTGGGGCCGCGAACCGCGTCATCAAGAACAACCCGAACCGCCACGACAAGGCGCTGCGCTCCGCGCTCGGCGACGGCGAGCCGCTCATGGCCGTGACCATGCGCGATGAGTCCGTAGAGGCGGAGAAGGTCGTCGCCGAGATCAAGCACCTCGTGAGCCAGGGGCACTCCTACTCCGACTTCGCCATTCTGTTCCGCACCGCCGTCCAGCCCCGGCCGTTCGAGGCCGAGCTGCGCATGAAGGAGGTGCCCTACGTCCTCGTGGGTGGCATGAGCTTCTTCGATCGCAAGGAGGTGCGCGATGTCCTGGCCTACCTGCGCGTGGTCGCGAACCCGCGTGATGAGGCCTCCCTGCTGCGGATCGTCAACTCGCCGCCGCGCGGTGTGGGGAAGACCACCCTGGACCGTGTCCTCGAGTTCGCGACCCAGGAGGGCATCTCCGTCGCCGAGGCCTTCGACCGCGCCCAGGAGATTCCGAAGATCAATATGCGCGCGGTCGAGGCCGTGCAGGGACTTCGGGCCCGGCTCCGTGAGGTGCACCGCCTCCACCCCAAGGGGGAGGACCTGGTGGAGCTCGCTCGAAGAGTCGTGGAGGAGGTGGCCTACCGAGACGAGGTCAGGCGCCTCTACCCCGAGGAGGCCGACTTCGAGAAGCGCTGGGCTGCCGTGGAGGAGGTCTTCAACTTCGCGGAGAACTACATCTCCCGCCGCAAGCGCCCGGGCCTCCTCGGGTTCCTGAATGAGCTGAGCCTGAGCGCCTCGGACACCGACTCTGCGGAGGACGCGGCTCGTCGCCAGGCCGTGACGCTGATGACCCTCCACTCATCGAAGGGGCTCGAGTACCCGCGCGTCTACCTCGTCGGTCTCGAGGAGGGCGTCCTCCCCCACCAGCGCGCCGCGGCCGAGGACGGGGTGGAGGAGGAGCGGCGGCTCGCCTACGTGGGCATCACGCGGGCCCAGCGCGCGCTCACGCTCTCCTGGTGCGCAGAGCGAGCGCGCGGAGGCCAGAAGGTGGCCCGTCACCCCTCCCGATTCCTCCTGGAGGTCCAGGGGAAGGCCCCGCCGGAGGGCTGGATTCCTGCCGGAGACGGTGACCCCACCGGCCTGAAGGCTGCCAAGAAGCGCCGGCGCCGCCGGCGGGCTCGCCGCTGAGGCCACCGCCTCGACGGCCGCGCGCCGCCGGACCGCGTGACCGGCGCTCAGCGGCCCGGCTCCAAGGGGGCCGAAGGGGACAGCCCGCCTCGATGGAAGGAGAGGAGCTCCCGCGCGACCCGCGCTGGCCGCTGCTCGTGCGGATAGTGTCCTGCGCCCTCGATCACGGTGAGCCGTGCGGCTGGGATCCGCTCCGCGAACGTGGTCCCGAAGGTCTCCGGCGGGTAGGCCTGATCGAGCTCACCCCAGAGGAGCAGGGTTGGCGCGGTGAGCCGAGCCAACTCGGCGGCGCGCCCCCCATTCTCGTCGCGGACGAGGTCCACCATGGCGTTCCAGTTCCCGCGGTTCTCCAGCCCGAGGAAGACCTCGTGGACGCGCTCGGGATCCGCGGCGCCGTCGAAGTGTGGGTCCAGAGCGGACCCCACCCGCGGCTCGCTGTTGACGAGGTAGCCCAAGCGGGCCACGGACCACTCGCGCATCTTCACCTCCTCACTGAGGAACTGCTCTCGCGTGCGCGGCAGGCCGGACGAGTCGATCAAGACCAGCCTGGAGATCAGGTCTGGGTGGTCGAGCGCCGCCCGCCAGCAGAACTCTCCCCCATAGGAGTTCCCCACCAACGTGACGTCCTTCAGACCGAGCGCCCGCAACGTCCCAGCCACATGATCTGCGCAACGCTGGAAGGTGACCGTCCCGGACTCCACGCCCAGCATTCCGTGGCCGAGCACCTCCAGGGCCCAGATCTCCTCCGTGCCCGCCAGGCCTCCGGCTCCGAACAGGACGCTGGTCCATGCCCCCATCCCGTCCGGGGTCCCGTGGACAAGCACGATCGGCCGCCCGGTCGGAGTGCCCGCGCCCCCGTCCACTCGGGCCGAGGGCCCGTCGCGGCCCCCGGGGATCAGCGTCGCCATCCAGGGCTCCCCGCTGCCGGCCAGGACCCCGGTCTGGAGCCCCCCCAGCAATGGCGCGTTCTTGGGAAGGGCGAGCGTCTGCTCCCGGACCTCCTGCACCTCAAGGGAACCGCAACCCGTGACGACCGCTCCGCTGGCGACGAGCATGGCGGACGCCACGAGCAGGAGGCGCCGCACCACCCGTCCCGAGCGGGCGGGATGACCTGTTACCGTTTTCATACGACCCATATGCCGACCCTGAGGGCCCCGTTGAGAGGCCAAATTACCCGAACTTTCGCCCGCGCCCCGCGCGGCCGTGGTGTGCGGGGGTTCGCGCCCCCCCCTTCAACGGATGAGCGCGCCTCCCTTCATGGTCTGCCCCCAAGGGCCCCCAGGCGGGGCCCTAGCCGCCGGGCGAGTCAGGGATCGCGGTCGGTCGGGCGGTGCCGTACCCTCTTGGCCCGGCAGCGGACTGCAGCGGCTCACCCGCCACGAGCCGTCCGCACCGGCTTATCCGCACCGGCTTATCCGCACCGGCTCACCCGCACCCGGCTCACCCGCACCCGGCTCATCCGCACCAGGCCATCACACGAACACCGGCCAGGGAGGGCAAGTCGTCGCGCCCCGCGATCCGCGGGGGCGAGATTAGGCCCTCACCCCCCGTTGTTTCCGAGCCCGAGCCCGAGGGCCCCCCAACGCTCCACCGAAGCCATGAAGACCGCGCTGAAACTCGTCGACAACGGACTCGTCCCGCTCCCACTCCTGAAATTCGGGGTCCGTCGCCTCCTGGCCCAACGCCTCGTTGACGAGGCGTCTCGACCCACGAGCTCGACCGAGTCGTGGCTCCGGGAGATGGAGAGTGGTCCGGTGGCGGACGTGCCCGAGAAGGCCAATGAGCAACACTATGAGGTGCCCCCCGGGTTCTTCCTGAGGTCGCTCGGCCCGCACCTGAAGTACAGCTCTTGCTACTTCGACAAGGGCGATGAGGACCTCGAAACGGCCGAGGCGCGGATGCTCGAGCTGACCTGCGAACGCGCCCAGCTCGAGGACGGCCCGGCGGTCCTCGAGATGGGTTGCGGCTGGGGCTCCCTGACGCTCTGGATGGCCGCCCGTTATCCCAACTCGACGATCACAGGCGTCTCCAACTCGGCGCCACAGCGCAAATTCATCCTCCAGTGCGCGCGGGAGCGGGGGCTGAGCAACATCGAGATCATCACGGCCGACATGAACGCCTTCGACGCCCTCCAGGGGCGCCCTGACGGCTTCCGTTACGACCGGATCGTCTCCGTGGAGATGTTCGAACACATGCGCAACTGGTCCGAGCTGCTCGGCCGGGCGCGCGGGTGGCTGAGTGACGCAGGGCGGATGTTCATCCACGTGTTCACGCACAAGTCGCTCAACTACCCCTTCGAGGTCCGTGACGACACCGACTGGATGAGCAAGTACTTCTTCTCAGGGGGCATGATGCCGGCCGATGGCCTCCTGCCTGCGCTCACTCAGCGCGATTCCTTGCCCTTCTCCGTCGAGCAGCACGATGTGGTGAATGGTCGCCACTACTCGCGCACCGCGAAACTCTGGCGAGAGAACCTCGAAAACCGCAAGGGGGCCACCATGCCCGTACTAAGAGACACTTACGGTGCCGCTGCTGGAACATGGTTCCAGCGCTGGCGTATATTCTTCCTCGCCTGCGAGGAACTCTTCGGATTCCGCGATGGATCGGAGTGGGCTGTCTCCCACTACCGTCTCGCCCCCACCACTGTTGATGCCGCCAACGCATCGTCCGCCGAGTCGGACGGTCGGATCGGCCAAGAAGTGATTAACTGATGCAAGCTGCTCTCAAGCGCTCGTCCCTGGCCGTCATTCGCTGGTTCGACTCCTGGAACGGTACGCCCAACGGCTCGACCCCGACGGTCGAGGAGGCGCCGACTCAGGCCAAGATCGACTGGGGGCGTGTCGTCCCCTTCCTGGCGATGCACGCCGCGTGCCTCCTCGTCTTTGTCGTGGGCTGGTCCTGGGTCGCCGTCGGCACCGCCGTCGGGATGTACGTGCTCCGGATGTTCGCGATCACCGCTGGCTACCACCGCTACTTCAGCCACCGCTCGTTCCGCACGTCACGGTTCGGGCAGTTCTGCCTGGCCGTGATCGGCGCCAGCGCGGCCCAGCGCGGGCCGCTCTGGTGGGCGGCGCACCACCGTCACCACCACGAGTTCTCCGACGCGCCCGAGGACATCCACTCGCCGACCCAGCGAGGCTTCTTCTGGAGCCACGTTGGCTGGGTCCTCGACCGGAGCAACTTCGCCACCCGCCTCGAGCGCGTGAAGGACTTCTCGAAGTTCCCGGAGCTCAGGTTCCTCGACCGCTTCGACATCGTCGTCCCCACGCTCCTCGGGGTCTCCATCTTCCTCTTCGGGGTCGCCCTCGAGACCTGGGCACCTGGGCTCGGGACCAACGGCTGGCAGATGCTCGTGTGGGGCTTCGTCGTGTCGACGATCGTGCTCTACCACGGGACCTTCACCGTGAACTCCCTGGCCCACGTCTTCGGGCGCCGGCGCTTCGCGACGAAGGACACCAGCCGGAACAGCTTCCTCATCGCCCTGATCACCCTGGGCGAGGGTTGGCACAACAACCACCACCACTACCCCGCGTCTGCACGGCAGGGGTTCTACTGGTGGGAGTTCGACATCTCGTACTACATCCTCAAGCTGCTGTCCGTCTTCGGTCTCGTCTGGGATCTGCGCCCGGTCCCGGAGCGGGCTCTGGCGGCCCGACGGATCAACGGCTGACTCGGGCGATCCGCCCGTGATGCTGACAGTCTCCGAGACATGAAGGTCGCCGTCGTAGGAAGCGGCGTCGCTGGAATGGTCACCGCCAGGCGTCTCCATGACGCCGGGCACGAGGTGGCCCTTCTGGAGGCGCGCGACAGGATCGGCGGGCACATTGCCACGCGGGAGGTCACGGTCAACGGTCGCCCCTATGTGGTCGACACAGGGTTCATCGTGTTCAACGAGCGGACCTACCCGGGTTTCTGCTCGCTCCTCAAGGAGCTCGGGGTCCCGTGGCTCGAGAGCGACATGAGCTTCAGCGCCCGGATGGAGGGCCCGCGGGTCGAGTACAACGGCACCAGCACCAAGAGCCTGTTCGCGCAGTGGAGCAACGTGCTCCGCCCACGCTTCTGGAGCATGATTCGGGGCATCTTGCGCTTCTACAAGGAGGCGCCGGAGCTCCTCAAGCTGCCCGCAGATGAACCAGGGCCCACCCTCGGTGAGTACCTCCGCCGCGGCGGCTACTCGAAGGCCTTCATCGACTGGCACATGGTCCCGATGGCCTGCGCCGTCTGGTCCGGTAAGCCCGGGGAGATCCTCGACTTCCCCGCTCGCACCCTCGTGCGGTTCTTCGCAAACCACGGCTTCCTGCAGGTCGACGATCGGCCGCCTTGGCTGACCGTCTGCGGCGGCAGCCGCGCCTACGCGGACGTGCTCCTCGCTCCGCTCGCGGACAAGATCCGCCTGTCATCGCCCGTGGAGCGGGTGGTTGCACGCGGGGTCGGCGACGTGGAAGTGACCGTGAAGGACGGCGCCCCTGAACGCTTCGACCGGGTCGTGCTTGCGTGCCACGCGGACCAGGCACTCGGCATGCTCCGGGACCCCACAAGGGCAGAGCATGAGGTGCTCTCGGCGATTCGCTTCCAACCCAACTCGGTGATCCTCCACACCGACGCCTCCCTCATGCCGAAGCGGCGAGCCGCGTGGGCCGCCTGGAACGTCCACGTGCCCAAGGGTGCACCGGCCGGCGGAGACCTCGTCCGCGTGACCTACTGGATGAATGAGCTGCAGTCGATTGAGGGTCCAGATGACCTCTTCGTGACGCTCAACTGCAAGGACCGCATCGACCCGTCCAAGGTCGTTCGAGAGACCCTCTTCTCGCACCCGGTCTATGACGCCGACTGCGTCCGGGCTCAAGGCCGCCACGCGGAGATCGATGGCGTGCGCGGCGTCCACTACTGCGGCGCCTACTGGCACTATGGATTCCATGAAGATGGGGTCCAGAGCGCCCGGCGGGTCCTGGAGGCCATGGGCGTCGCGCCGAACCTCCCGGCGAGGCCCGAGGAGCTCCGCCCGGGCTTCGGAGGCGCCGCGGAGGCGGGCTCCCCACCGGGGCTTGGCGTCGACGAATGAGCGGCGTCAGCCACGCCTCCGAGCGCGCCTCGGCGGTCTATGTGGGGCGGGTCCACCATGCCCGGCACCGGCCGAAGCCCCACCAGTTCACCTATCGCGTCTTCGAGCTCCTGCTTGACCTCGAGGAGCTGGACACGGCCTTCGAGGGAGCCTGGCTCTGGAGCGTGGAGAGGCCCAACCTCGGCTCCTTCCGCCGCCGAGATTTCCTTGGCCCCGTCGACCGCCCGCTGCGCGAGGCCGTCCGGGACCGAGTCGCCGAAGAAACGGGTGCGAGGCCCCCTGAGGGCCCGATCCGGCTCCTCACCCAGATCGCGCTCCTCGGCTACTGCTTCAACCCGGTCTCCTTCTACTACCTCTTTGAGGAAGACGGCGAGACCCTCCACTCGATCGTCGCGGAGATCACCAACACCCCCTGGAACGAGCGGCATCAGTACGTGCTGCTCGCATCCGAGGCGACCCTCGAGGGCGAATGGTACGAGTGGAGGTTTGAGAAGGACTTCCACGTCTCACCCTTCTTCGACATGGATCACCGCTACCAATGGCGCTTCACGGTCCCCGGCTCCCAACCGGGCTCCCCGCTGCGTGTCGCCATGGAGAATCGCACGGGTCCTGACGATGCTCGGGTCTTCGACGTGGCCTTCGAACTCGAGCGCCGGCCCCTGAACCCGTCACAGCTACGAAAGAGCTTGCTCAGCCACCCCTGGATGAGCGCTAAGATCCTCGCCGCCATTTACTGGCAAGCGCTTCGACTCTGGGCGAAGCGCACGCCGTTCTTCTCACACCCGAAGAGCGCCTGAACTCCGCGCCCCCCCCGCGCGGCCTCGCCAGCACCATGACACTCACCGACCCCACCAGCGCCTCACCCGCCTCGAAGCCGAGCAAGGCCGCAGCCGGGGCGCCCGCCCCGCCGGCGGGTCCCCCCGCGACTCAAGCAGGCCAGCGCTCCCTGCTGGAGCGTGCGGTGCGCGCGCGCCTCCGCCGGATCGCCACTGGCTCGCTGACCATCGTGGCCCCCTCCGGTGCGGAGGTCTTCGGGACCCCCGCGGAAGCCGACGCCTCCGACATCATCGCCTACCCCAGCGGGCCCGTCCGGCCCGCCGACGAGGACGCCCATGGGACCGTCATCGTGGAGGACGACCGCTTCTGGAGCGCCCTCGCCCTGCGGGGCAGCGTGGGCGCCGGCGAGGCGTACGCGTACGGTTGGTGGACCTCCCCTGAGCCGACCGATGTGGTCCGCGCGCTCGTGGCCAATCACACCGCCCTGGACGGCATGGAAAAGGGGCTCGCACGCCTGTCCCTCCCCATGCTCAAGGCGTTCCACTGGCTCCGCGACAACAGCCGGGCCGGGTCACGCAAGAACATCTCCGCCCACTACGACCTCTCGAATGAGTTCTTCGGGCTCTTCCTCGACCCGACGATGACCTACTCATCGGCGTACTTCGAGCAGCCCGATGCCCCGCTAGAGGCGGCCCAGATCGCAAAGATCGACCGGCTTTGCGAGCGCCTGAAGCTGGGGCCGGCCGACCACTTGCTCGAGATCGGCACCGGTTGGGGCGGCTTTGCGAGGCGCGCCGCGCAGAAGTTCGGGTGCCGGGTCACGACCACCACGATCTCGAAGGAGCAGCACGCCTTCGCAGTGGAGCGCATCGCCAAGGCTGGCCTGAGTGACCGCGTTGAGGTCCTCCTGCAGGACTATCGAGACCTTCGCGGTCAGTACTCGAAGGCGGTGTCCGTGGAGATGATCGAGGCCGTGGGCGCCCGCCACTACGGGGTCTTCTTTGAGACCTGCGCACGGCTCCTGAAGCCCGGCGGGGCGCTCGCCCTCCAGGCGATCACGATCCACGACGCACACTTCGAGCGCGCGCGCAAGGCGGTGGACTTCATCCAACGCCACATCTTCCCTGGGAGCTGCATCCCGTCGGTGACCGCTCTCTCGGAGGCCGCCTCCAAGGCCAGCGATCTCCGCCCGGTCCACATGGAGGACATCGGCGAGCACTATGTGCCGACGCTCCGCACCTGGCGCGACTCGCTCCGACAGCGGCGCCGCGAGGCCCTCGCCATGGGTTTCGACGAGGACTTCCTCCGGCTCTTTGACTTCTACTTCTGCTACTGCGAGGGGGGCTTCGCTGAGCGGCACATCTCCGTCGCTCACCTGGTCTACGCCCGTGCGGGCCGCTCGTTCTCACCGCCCGTCGCGGCCGCGCTCGCGTCCCAAGGGTGAACGGACACGGCACACCTCACGCGCCGGACGGCGCGGGGTGGTCGCCCAGCACCGCCGGGAAGCTCGTCAACTTTGCGGTCTTCCAGTGCGTGTGGTTCATCTGCGTCTATGGCGCCGCCGACGGCATGCCCTGGGTCGGCCCCATCGCCGCCGCGGTCCTGCTGCCCATCAACCTCCTGTTCAGCCCCCGTCCGACCCGGGAGCTGCGCCTGTGGTTCCTCGCTGGAGCCGTGGGTCTCGTCCTCGATTCCGCGCTTCGATCCTCCGGCTGGATCAGCTTCCCAGCGGGCGCCCTGGCCGCTGGGGAGTCCTCCGGACCGAACCTCCTGCTGGCCCCTGCCTGGATCGTGACCCTGTGGATCGCCTTCGGGTCGCTGCTGAACTCATCGCTTACATGGCTCTCTGGCCGACCGGGTCTCGCCCTACTCCTCAGCGCGATCGGCGGCCCCTTCTCCTTCTGGTCCGGCACAAGACTCGGGGCGACTTCAGTTCCGGGCGGGTGGATGGGCTACCTCGCCCTCTCGATCGAATACGCTCTGGTGGTGCCCTTCCTCATGCAAGTGGGCCGCACGACGAGCCAGAAGGCTCTACCCACGCGCCCAGACCTCGCGGATGACCCCACCGCGACAGGGACCAATAAACATGACCCGCGCCGCTGAATTCACCGCCGAGCTCATCCGCACCACAAGTCGCGGCCTGGCCGGACTGTCGACAGCGCGCCTGTTCGAGAAAATCGACGGTGCGGAGACCCGTTACGGCGAAGGCGGCTTCGACTCATGGCGCCAAGCGCTGAGCGCGCGACTCGAGGCCCTCGCGTCCGCCCTCGAGGCGGATGACACCAAGCTCTTCGCCGACGACATGGTCTGGTTCAGGGCCGTCATCACCTCCCGCGAGATCGACGCCAAGGACGTTGGACTCGCCCTCGAGAGCATGCGCGAGACCCTGACGGCCCAACTCCCAGGGACCACCGACGGCTCCATCGACCGCTTCTTCGACGCGGCCCTGAAGGCCCTGGCCGAGCCTGCGACGGCTGCGGCCGGCCTCACTGAAGGCTCCCGCGCCCACCAGCTGTTCGAACTCGCGCTCCTCGGCGACCTCGCCAGCGCGCGGAACTACCTGCTGGAGGGGGTCCGAAGCGAGACCTTCAGCCTTGAGGAGGCCGTCATCGACATCCTGCTGCCCGCAGCCAGGGAAGCCGGCCGGCGCTGGCACGTGGGCGAGATGGGCGTTGCCGCGGAGCACGTGATCACAGCGACGCTTCGAAGTGCCCTCCATGGACTGACCGCAGCTCTCCCCCAGGTCAAGCGCAACGGTAAGGCCGTCCTGGTGACCGCCGTGCCTGGGGATGCCCACGACACTGGACTCGTGGCGTTCGCGTTGCTCCTCGAACAGAACGGCTGGCGCGTCGCGCTGGCAGGCGCCGACACTCCGGCCGACGAGATCGACGCCACCGCCGCGGCCTACGGCTGCGACCTCATCGCCGTCTCGGCCACGCTGGTGGCACAGCGCTACGCGCTCACCAGCTACCTGGCGACCCGTACCTGCGTGATTCCGGTTCTCGTGGGCGGTGCCGCCGTGCGCAGCGAGGAGGACGCCAAGAACCTTGGCGCCGACGGCTTCGCGACCGACCTCATCAACGGTGTCCGGTCCGCGCGGGACCTCGTCGGGCTCGCCTGAGGTCAGGCACCCGGGCTGCCCCCACGGTGGCGCCCCGCGCGCTGGCGCCATGCTGGCGAGGCCAGCAGGCCGCTCGCCACCTCCAGCCCTCCACCGATCCGGACATCGAGACCCGGCGCGTCGAACGGTTGCGCGGCGGTGCATCGTGCGCGACCACCGGGTGCAGGAGCGAGGTCAGCGCAGCGCCGCGGCCCACGGAACCGGCGCGGGGCATGCTCGCCCCAGTTCCGAGGCGCCAGTTCTCAGGCGCCAGTTCTCAGGCGCGGCTCGCGACGAGCACGATACTCTCGCGCTCGGAGACGGTGACGCCCCCCGGTCGCTCGACCGTGACGGCGAACACGCCGGCGCGTCCAAGCTTGAGTTGCGCGTCGATGGGGATGATCACCTCTCCATCTCGGCTCACGTCGAAGACACCGCCGCTCACGGGGTGGGCTTCGGCGGCGGGATCCAGGCCCCGGAAGATCCAGAGCTGATACTGCGACACCGCGGGGTCGTTCACTGCGAGCCCGTCAATGCGCATGAAGCCCTCGTTGCGCGCGTCGCTCCAGGCCACGTCACCGGCGACCCCCTCGGTCACCCAGGGGAGCAGTTCGACGTCGGGAGCGGTCGCGATGAGGTCGCCGCGAGTTGATTCTGCCGGGCCGAGGCCCAGCTGGTTCTCGAGCGACAGGATGCGGCCGTACGACACCACCGTCGCGATGAGCAGCGCCGCCGCGGCGAGCCACCCGGAAAGCACCGAGAGACGCCCCGTTCCTTCCCTCACCGCGCTGGCGGGCTGGGCGGAGGTGTTGGCGGACAAGGCCAGGCGCGAGGTCGCCGGACCCGCGAGGGTCTCGGGCTCTGGCTCGGACGCCGCCTGCGGCTGCCGCTGAGGCACGTCCCGGAGGGTGTCGTGATGGTGCGAGCTCCCGCGGTGACGAGCCTCGTGGGCGTCGGCCGAGGCCTGGGTGGACAGGACATCCTCCAGCCGGCTGAGCGCCGAGTCGGGGACCTGCTCATCACGGGAGCGGACAAGCGCGCTGAAGAGCGCACCCGCTGCGTGCTCCAACTCGCGGACCCGCTCATCGTCGACGAGCGCGCGCTGCGTCTCGGAGAGCACGCCCTTGCCCTCGAGGGCCGCGATCGCGGCGAGCTCCTCGAGGCTATCTCCATCGCGCGGAGGCATTCCGGAACCGACCATCATGATCGCTCCTCCATCGCACCGCGACGCGCCTTGAGCTTCTCCGAGACCTCGGCGAGCCCCCGGCGGATGTGGCTCTTGACCGTACCGAGGGGGATGCCGGTGTCCGCTGCGATCTCGCGGTGGGTGAGGCCCTCTACCACCGACATCTCCAGCACCCGCCGACGGTCGCCAGTGAGTTGAGCGACGGCCTCCCGCGCCTGGTGCGCCTCGTCGTCGAGCTCCACCTGCCGGAGTCCCTCGTCCTCGGTGCCCGGCGCGAGTTCTTCCTCGAGGGGCTCCGGGTCCACGCGGCGCCCGGCCCGACGTCGACGATCGATGACTCGCCGGCGCGCGATCGTCGCGATGAAGGTCGCCTCGGAGGCCACCGCAGGGTCATATCGGCCGGCACTCCGCCAAACGTCCACAAAGATGTCCTGGACCACGTCCTCCACCTCGTGCGGGTCCTTTGAGAGACTCGAAGAGAGGGACCAGACGAGCGCGGAGTAACGAGAGAGAACATCCCGCACCGCAGACGGATCGCCTTCAGCGACTCGCGCGAGCAGAGAGGTCTCGTGGGCAGAGCGGGGATTCATGACCGACTTCCCGTCGCACTCGATGCGCCGGTCTGTCGCGGACATGATAGCGCCACTGACACCGGAATCTCGGTGCAACGGCGAATCGCTCAGCGAATCGGCCGCCGGGTGGCTCGCTTCTTGCCCGCGGCCGCGGGCCGCCCGCCTGCGCTGCGCCCAGTTGGTCCCCTCGCCACCGTGCGTGGAGTGGAGTGATTGGGAGGTGAGATCGACCATGCCGTGGCGGTGAGCGAGGGAAGAGGAGCCACGAGGGCTCTGGGGGCGGGACTCGCACTCGGCGCCAGGGGCGCCTGAAATGCACGGCAGCAACGGCCACGGGTGGCCAGGCCGGGTCTCCAAGAGGGCGATCGCGCCGCGGTCCCGAAGCGATGCATGGAATCCGGAACTACCCGCATCAGGGTCCGACCGCAGGCCCCGCCACGAGGTGGCCAGGGGGACCTCGCTCCCCATGCCCGCGGGCGGGAGGCTCGGCTTCACACCACGCGACGATCCAACACTCTGGAGCGACGCCGGGCGCTGACGACGCGGACCGGGAAATCGCCCCGCCGGGCCAACCGAGCTGGCCTGACCGGAGGAGGGACGGACCGCACACGAAGGGGTCGGCCCGACAGGCCCTCGCTGCCCCCCCGCAAAGGCGCGCCGGCTAACCTATAAGACATCCACAGATCAGCCCTCATTG